>JAHOYT010000021.1 GCA_019038645.1 Bacteroidales bacterium | reverse complement strand
TAGGACTAGTACCGAGCCTCGTACCTCGGCACGGTTACTAATCCTTTATTTGTTAGGTTCAAATTTTGCTTAATGGCTAAGTCCAAAATCTGTATAACCCTCCGCCACTTTACCATACAAGTTAAGTTGTATAATCCCAAAAATTCCAGGGATTAATTCACCATGTTTTTGTTTAAAAATAATTCTTCTATCTCTACGTTTAAAATTATTGTATATGACCGTTTTAAAAAAAAGACTATCTCTTGGTAAACGGCCATGAAGAATAAGATCCAATTCCACTGGAAATTCAGATGGCCCAAACATTTTACCATTTGGCAAAACCATTCTTGGTAAATAACCTATAATTCCAGACATATTTTTGTCCCAAAGATTTGAGTCTACGTACCCAGACTTTGGCATAAGCATTGACACAGAACGTGGCCCAATTCCAAGAGTGCGTTTTGAAGCATTTTTAATAATCTGTGAAGAAAGATTTGATATATTAAAAGCGTCAGCCCCATTATTTACGGCATTTATTAAATCATACTTTTCATATTGAGTTACAGCGGTGCTCATACCACTAATTATAACATCTGGTTCTTCTGTAGCTTTAATAAAAATTTTTACACCATCAATATCATACTCCCATTGTAATTCCCCCTCTGTATTCCAAGGGGCTTCCTCCTGAAAAGTCGATATTACTGCGATGAAAGGAATAGGTGTTTTATTATGATATCCTGTTATGTGTAGTTCAAAACCAAAATTTCTACTTTTTAATATATTAGGGCTGATTGCTGCAACAATATCATTGATTAAGTTTAGAGATAAAGGTGCAAAATTTAAGTCATTTTTAGAACTTGTTGCTAAAGATTCAGATATTACATCATATAGCTTAACTTTTTTTCCTCTTTGAAACCATTGTGCTACACCTGTGTATGTAATATTAGCCGTCAGTCCATTAGAATGAAACAAGATGTGTTTATTAAATTTTTCATCAACGGGCTTATAACCATCTTTAGTTTTGATAGTAATTCTCATGTCCGAAGAAGACAGAGCATAATCCTTTGAAATTGTAGTAATTAGTAGTGTCACTATTTATATTTTCTGTACCTAACGTATTATATTAAGCAGAAAAAAATCTGTATAATAACGCTATATATTTTCTTTATAATACAATATTAAAGCGTCTAATACAGTTTTTAAATTTATTTTTAATAAAAGCTCAAATCACCCTGACATATCAGAGAAACTATGTAAAGTGAATTCAGGCACCCGTTTCTCCTGGTTTGATTCCGGAAATGAGTGATAAAACCATCAACGGGATTATCAGGGGTATGTGGTATCAAGGAGATTCAGGGTGTCTTGTCCAACCGGATTGCCTGTAATTTTTACGCGTGACCTGCAAGGTTATAAAAGTTCCAAGGGTCTGGAACAGAACAAGTGAGTGGCAACTGTTTAACAGTATTAATTTTTTCAAGGTTCTTGCCTAATTTTAAAATTAATACTATAAAGCGTGCATACTATGCAGGATACAATATTTATCAATCTGAT
>JAHOYT010000039.1 GCA_019038645.1 Bacteroidales bacterium | reverse complement strand
TTAGGCAAAATAGAATTAATTTGTTTTCAAGCTATAAACAAAAACAATATCAAATACACACATGTTTTAATGTAAACAGAGTAAAAGCACAGGAAAATGGTGGTATAGATAGTTTGCATTACCTTGGTAGTAGTGAATACAGTAATCGAAAAAATATACCTGTTCGTATAGACGATGCTTCAAGCCAGGTTTTCAATACCAGTTTCTATTTAGTTCAGGAATATCAAATTGGAAAATCTTTCGAAGAAGTCAGAGCTGTAAGCTCGGAGGCGATAAACAAGGTTGGTTCTAAACCTTTATCCGGAAAAGGAATAAAGATTGTAAAGGATACTTCAAATATCTCCGGAGAAAATGTTATAAGTGATACATTATCTATAGGTATGAGAGAGAAGACGAGTTCAATGTCAGATAGCTTAATGGTATCGGTCACTACAGATACTGTTAAGGTATTTAAAATGAGTGGCCTGAGCATTTCACATGAAATGATTTACAATAGTAATGTTCGAAAATTCTTTGACGATAATATAACCGAAGATTTTTATTCTGGTCTGGATATTTTTATCGATTCAGTGAAATCGCGTGATGCAACAGGACAAAAGCAATTTGGAAACAAATTTTCATTACATTACAAATATCTGGAAAAATTCAGTTCCAAAGTGTCATTTTTTAATGAATATGAAATATATGAATTCTCGGATACGATCCATGAGATAAATTCTACAGGCTTGCAGGATACTGTAATAAGATCCGGGAATTCTGAAACAACAACAAATAACTCTGTCAATTTATATTTAAGAGCAAGATTGTTTGATCGTTATAGTTTTAAAGGCATGGGAGAGTATTTTATCTCAGGATATAAACAAGGAAATTCTCTGGCTAATCTTGAGGTATCGTGGTTATTATTTAAAAATACAGAAATTAGTTTGAGCGGAAGATATGAAAACTTTAGGCCTGATTATTATTATCAGAATTATACGTCGAATAATTTTATTTGGCATAATCAAAATTTAAGAAGAATTGAGAAGTGGAATTCTGAATTTTTGATTCGAAACAGAAAGTTTAATACAATTGCAAAGATTAGGTATGGTCAAATTTTAAACTATTTGTATATAGATCAAACAGCTTATGTTAATCAGTATTACGGGCAAATAAATATTATTTCCGCGGAGCTATCAGAAAAAATAAAATTAGGGCCTGTACATTCGTTAACGAGGTTGGTATATCAAAAAAGCTCAAATGACAGCATATTAAGTTTGCCGGATATAAATTTATATCAGTCTTTATATTATGAACATTTAAAGAAGTTTAAATCAACCGGTGGGGAATTGTTATGGCAGTTTGGGGTTGATTACAGGTATTCGGGTGGATATTTTGCAGATGGATACATGCCAGTTTCCGGATTATTTTACAGGCAGTATGATCATAGATTATCTGATTTTCACTGCATGGATATTTTTATTAATTTGATGATAAAAAGAGCCAGATTTTATTTAAAATACAATTATTTAAATAGTGCCATAAGTGAGAATTATTTTTTTACGGGACCATATTATCCTTCTCCACAACCTGTTTTTAAGTTTGGTTTAGCATGGACTTTCTACGATTAGAAAAAATATCGTTCTGATAAATAGTGCATTAAGATTTTTTATAAAAAATATTGGGAAAAAGCATTGTAATTCAAAAACTAGTTTTTATATTTGCAATCCCAAATACGGGAATAAGTTCTTGAGATTGA
>JAHOYT010000084.1 GCA_019038645.1 Bacteroidales bacterium | reverse complement strand
TAACAACAATAAACAATCAATATTCTATTCCGGTAATTATTAAATAATATAATAACAATCACTTAATTTAAAAAGGGTATCTTTCAGATGCCCTTTTTAATTGCTTAAATTTGTATATAAACTTAAACCAAAACTTCTATTTCAAAATGAAAAAAGTACAACTCTTATTGATGTTTGTATTTATATGTAAAGTTGTATTTACCCAAAATTATAAAGAATATTATTTCAAATTTAAGATTACAGAAAAATCAGAAATAGAAAAACTGACCAAAATAATTTCCATCGACAATATAAAAGATAATACTGTTTTTGCTTTTGCTACAAAATATAATTTTGAGCAATTCCAGTCATTCGGATATGATTATACACTTTTAAACAAATCTGTTAAATCTCAAAAATCTGATCCTGCAACTATTATAGAGGAAATGGCCGATTGGAATAAATATCCTACGTATGATGTTTATGTTGAAATGATGAATAATTATGCCGATAATTATCCTGAAATATGTAAAGTATTGAATATTGGATCAACAGTTGACGGAAGGGATTTATTAGTTCTTAAAATATCTGATAATATTAATTCAGAAGAAAATGAGCCGGAGTTGTTTTTTACAAGTACAATGCATGGAGACGAAACAGTTGGCTTTATTCTAATGCTAAGACTAATTGATTCTATTTTAACAAGTTATGGGAATGACGAAATTATTACAAATTTAGTCGACGAAATTGAGATTTATATTAACCCAAATGCAAATCCGGACGGGACTTACCTCAACGACAATAATACAGTAGAAAACCCTGTTAGATTTAATACAAATGGAGTTGATTTAAACAGGAATTTTCCTGATCCGGAAGATGGAAATCATCCGGACGGATATGGATGGCAACCGGAAACTGTCGCAATGATAAATTTTGCCAAAAGGCACAATATTGTTCTTTCTGCAAATTTTCACGGTGGAGTTGAACTCGTTAACTACCCCTGGGATACTTGGATTAAAAGGCACCCCGATGATGACTGGCTTTTGAGAGTTTCACGCGAGTACGCAACATTGGCTCAGAATAATTCCTCCGATGGATATTTTACCGATCAGGATAATGGTATTACAAATGGTTACGATTGGTATTCAATATCCGGAGGCAGGCAGGATTATTACACTTTTTTCCATAATTCACGTGAATTTACGGTTGAAATATCGGAGGTAAAACATCCAATTGATACGATGCTTCCATACTTTTGGAATTACAATAAAAATTCTTTTTTTCAATTAATGAATGAATGCCTTTTTGGTATTCGGGGGACAGTAACTGACTCTGTGGGAAATCCTTTAAACGCAATGATTTTTATTGAAAACTATGATTCTACCTCAGATAGTTCAATGATTTTCACCGACCCTGATGTTGGTGATTACCACAGATTAATTGAATCAGGAACATACAATGTTATTGCCTCTGCCAAAGGTTTTATTAACGATACGATTAAAAATATTATAGTTATCACCGGAAATATATCATACAATAATTTCGTATTATATCCCGTAAAACCAGTACAGCAGTTACAATATAACATTTATCCTAACCCTTTTCGCGATGAAATAAAAATTGAAATATTAACACCCATTGATCAGAAAATAGAAATAAATATTTTTAATGCAACCGGAGAAAAAATATTTAATCAGAATGTTACTATCCTTTCTGTTAATACCAGTATCATTGAAATTGGAAGTGATACAAATATTGGAGAATTACCCAATGGTATATATATTGTTCAGGTTGTAACCAGCACCAGGAAAATTTCATATCCAATAATTAAATTATAGTATATTTTTTTAGTACATGACAAAAAAATAAATCATTGAATATCAACAAAATAGTCATCAGA
>JAHOYT010000102.1 GCA_019038645.1 Bacteroidales bacterium | reverse complement strand
AAAAAATTCAAAAAGGAACTCTCTTATTCATTTTGATAAACAAATAGTTAAATAAACGAAATACACTTTCTGATAATAAAGCTTAATTATTCTTAACGGTCTGAAAATAAAATTATCAAGTTTGGTTCGGAAAGTGTGATAGAAAATTGTTTTAGTTTTTCCAACGCGCATTTGCACTGCGTGCAATTAAAAAGTCAATGTTATTTAAGTACATTTAATCCACTTCGTTTCGAAAAAGAACTTAAATTATCCAGTAATTATATCAAATTCAATATAGTATTTACCTAACAATCAATGTATTCAATATTATAAATTTTACTATAAAATGGTAATTCTATTGACATTCTATTCTAAACGTTTTAACTTTGATCGCCATAAGTAAACAAACATAATTACTGGTTCTTATACCAGTATGAGTACCTATTTATTCTCTTTAACGCAAAATCGCTTGCCTCATACAAACTGAATATGCGTAACTCTTTTAAACAGTATTAACTAAAAAAATCATTATGAAAAAAACAATTTTATTTACTTTGTTTCTCATAGGATTAGTTCAATTATCATTTGGACAAGAGAATGAATATCTAAAAAAACTTGAAGGCTTTGATGAATACATTCAAGCAGTTATTACAGATTGGAATGCTCCAGGTATTGCAGTTGGTGTTGTAGTAAAGGATAAACTCATATTTGCAAAGGGTTACGGTTATAGAGATTTTGACAAGAAGCTACCTATAACTTCTAAAACCTTATTCCCGATTGCATCTAATACAAAATTATTTACAGTTGTGGCTATGGGTATGCTTGTAAATGAAAGCATACTTGAATGGGATGAACCTATTAGTAAATTTGTTCCAGATATTGAATTCTATAATAAGGATTTATATAGCAATGTCACTTTACGTGATATGCTTGCTCATCGTACAGGATTATCACGTCATGATTATATATGGTATAGATCTGATTTTTCAAGAAAAGAAATATATGACCGAATCAAATATTTAGAACCTTCGCAAGCTCTTAGACATGGATTATTATATAATAATATTATGTATTCAACTGCAGGATATATTCTTGAAACTAAGACAGGGAAAACATGGGAATCTTATATTTCAGAAAAAATTTTTACTCCACTTAATATGAATAGTAGTTTATTTACAATCGAAGAAATGGAGAAACAAAAAGACCATGCGATCCCTTATGCTGAAAAACGAGACACAAATATTTTATATCAACTACCTTTCTATCGTGAAGTGAATGGTGTTGGACCGGCAGGTGCTATAATCTCTAATATTGAAGATATGAGCAATTGGTTAATTACTTTAATAAATAACGGTAAGTTTATGAATAATCAGGTTATTCCCAAAAGAATACTTAAAGAATCCTTAACACCTACAACTCCTTATTCAAATAATACAAGAGAGTCAAAAGGATATTACGAAATTTTAAATCCTGTTTATGGAATGGGACGGGATTTATCCGTGTACAAAGGTAAATTATACACATTTCATGGAGGGGCAATCGGCGGGTTTTATTCCCAGATTTCGTATTTACCTCAAGATAGTATTGGTGTAATTGTGTTTGTTAATGGAAGGCATACACGCCCTTTAATTAACTCTATTTCTTATAATGTTTTAGATCGATTTTTAGAAGCAGAACAGACCGATTGGAATGGACGATATCTCAAAGATAGAATTGCAGGTAAAAAAGCCAGAAAAGAAGCAAGAACAGAAGAAGGATCGGATAAAATAAGCGGCACAAATCCTTCTCACGAATTAAAAAACTATGTGGCTAGATATGAAGATAATGCTTATGGAATAGTTAATATTGAAATGAATAATGATCAATTAGAATTTAACTTTCGTAAAATTGAATTACCACTTAACCATTATCACTATGATCGATTTGATACTCCTAATGATGAAATTTATGGTAAATGGTCTGTAAATTTTCTCATTAATCCACAGGGAGATATTTATCAGGCAGTGATATCAATAGATCAAGCTGAGGTAACTTTCACTAAAATACCAGATGTCACATTAAGTGACCCAGAAACATTAAAACAATTTATTGGAAATTATGAACTAGCTGGATCTACTGTTAAAGTATCACTTGAAGGCGATAAACTATATATGCTATGGCCAGGTCAACCCTTATATTGTTTGGTACCTTATAAAAAGAATATATTCAAATATGAAGATTTTTCGAATTATATTATAGAATTTACATTTAAAAATGGAATTATAAAAAGTTTCAAGGAAACTTTACCTTCAGGAGTGTATGAATATATAAAAAAATGAAAAGATAACAATCTGTAATTAGAAGTATTAGTGGTAATTGTAAGAAACTCCATTACAAACACATTGGCAAGCCTGAACTGATCTAATTCACAACCACAGGCTTGCCAAAAAGGTTTTAACCAACCTAATTTTGCCCTATTGGGCAATTTGCTGTTGCTTAAAAAACTAAAATAATTTTGTACTTCGTTGATAATTAATACTAAACTGACAGAATTAATAAACAGCCAGTTTATAACATTGCATCATACAACATAAGGGTTTCAGACGTTTTAAGTAA
>JAHOYT010000014.1 GCA_019038645.1 Bacteroidales bacterium | reverse complement strand
ATTTATATATATATAATATATTTCCTTCGTAAAATATTTTCAAGTTTAAAAACCGGTGTGTTTTTCAAAAAATGTAATGGTGAATTTATTAAGAAAATTGCATATGCCGTATTAATCTTATCCATTTTACCAGAATTTATTAGTTATTTATTAGGGTCTCATATTGCAAAAACTATTGAATTAAAAGATGTGATTCTTCATGCAGAATTTGAATTAGATTTTCGTTCTGTATTTCTTGGATTCTTAATTTTTGCAATGGCTAAAGCTTTTATTAGAGGTGCAGAGATAAAAGAAGAAAATGAACTAACCATTTAATTATTTTGTAAACAATGCCTATAATTACAAATCTAGATGTAATACTTGCTAAGCGCAAAATGTCATTAACAGAATTATCGGAGCGCATTAATATTACTATGGCTAACCTTTCTGTCCTAAAAAGTGGTAAAGCCAAGGCTGTTCGATTTACTACTTTAGAAGCAATCTGTGAGGCATTAGAGTGTCAGCCTAGTGATATTCTTGAGTATATTTCCGAAAAATAATTAAATTTAATTAATAATATTTGTCTAGATTCAATTCTATTTTAACTTTTTTTACACAATGTATTATGAATAAAGCATATAGTTAACACCTGACCTATTAATGTTAAAACATTACGTTTTCTTAATTCTTTAAAGTACATCTACTTTGTTTACTCCTTTTTAAATTACTTTCTACAGTTGAATATATCGTATTAGATTATTTTATTATCGTTTATCAATGTATTTTTTACGTATTTCAATATTATTTATTATTTTTACAAACTTTAATTTGAGATATTTTTAAAGTAAATAAAAATCATAAATAAAATATTAATTAAATGAATAACAGAAATTTTGTATTTATAGTTTTAGTGTTTACAAGTCTCCTTTTCTCATCGATGAAAGGATTTTCAAATCCTGAAAAAAAGCAGTTAAAAGCAGTTAAAACAACCGAAAATATTAGAATAAATGGTGTCCTGGATGAAAAAGCCTGGGAAGAAGCAATGGTAGCCAATAATTTTGTAACCTATAGCCCTACTATTGGTGAATCTTCAACTAAGAGAAGCGAAGTTAAAATATTATACGATAATAATTCATTATACTTTGGAGCTACATTGTACGATAATGATTCAAAAAATATTCCAAGAGGATTTAGTGCTCGTGATGAAATTACCATGAATGCTGATTATTTCCATATTAGTCTTAATCCTCATTCTGAGAGTCAAAATCTATTTGAATTTATTGTTTCTTCTGCAAACGTACAGGTTGACAGAAAGAGAATTAATGAGGTAACTGATGACTTCCAGTCAGATGATAATGGAAGTTCGCATAGCACTGCCACGTCAGAAGAAGGTGTGTTCGATGTAAACTGGGATGCTGTATGGGAAAGTGAAGTAAAAATTACGCCTGAAGGATGGGTTGTTGAAATAAAGATTCCATATTCTGCAATTCGTTTCTCATCAAAAGATGAGATGACTTGGGGTATTAATTTTTGGAGAGTAGACACAAAGAATAAAGAAACATCAACATGGAATTTAGTTGACCGTTCCGTACATGGAATTTCAAATCAACAAGGCGTGTTAACAGAAATAAAGAATATCAAAGCTCCTTTACGTCTTGAACTAAGGCCATATCTTTCTACATATGCTGAAAAATACTCTGAAAACTCTAGTTCTGATTATAGTTACAATGGAGGATTAGATCTGAAATATGGAATAAACGAAAGTTTTACTCTTGACATGATGCTTATCCCTGACTTTGGACAAACAACCTCTGATAATGTACAATTAAACCTTACAGCACACGAGATACAGTATGATGAAAAAAGACAGTTTTTTACAGAAGGAACAGAATTATTTAATAAAGCAGGTTTATTTTATTCGCGTAGAATTGGAGATCAGCCATCAGGATATAATTATGTAGGTCATGGCTTACAGGAAGGCGAAACAATTATTGATAATCCTGTAGAAACATCAGTTATAAATGCAACTAAAATATCCGGAAGAACAAATAATAACTTAGGTTTAGGCTTTTTTAATGCAGTAACTCAAAATATGTATGCAACTATTGAGGATTCTCTTGGAAACAAAAGGGAAGTTTTAACTGAACCTTTAGCCAATTATAACATTTTAGTAGTTGATCAAACTTTTGGGAAATATTCCTATGTTAATCTAATAAATACCAACAAATATGTTTGGGAAACCGGAGCTATGTCGAATGTAACAGGTACTGCGTTTAAATTTACAGATAAAAATAATACTTATGGTGTATACGGGACTGCAGCTTTAAGTATGCTTCCTGACAAAACCACCGGCGAATATATGAATTTATATTTAGGTAAGATAAGTGGTAAATTTCAGTACAATTATAACCTTGAACTTATAAGTGATAAATACGATCCTAATGCTATGGGATATTTCACTTTTAAAAATGAGTTAAATCATAACGTAACTGTTAAAAAGCAATCTTTTCGTCCTAAAGGAATGTTCTTAACACGTAGTACCAGTGTTCAAGTATCATATAAAACATTGTACACACCAAATACTTTTACAGAAGCAAAAATTTTCTTCAAAACATTTAATGTATTAAAGAATAACTATATAGTAAGCGCTGATCTTTTCTGGAAACCTTTTGGTCAAAAAGATTTTTACGAGCCTCGCATTACCAACAGGTATTATCAACGTCCGGCTTCATATAGTGGAGGTTTCTTCGTAATGTCAGATTCAAGAAAAGCCTTTACATGGAATACTCGCTTTTCATATAAAAAAGAACAAGGACCTGAATATTATTTTGGAATTACTCCCGGTTTAAGACTTAGCAATAAATTATCATTCACTTATTCGGTTGATGGATGGAAAACAGTTGGTGATATTGGATACGCCGGCTCTGAACATGGTGGTGCAATGAATCCTGATTCTATTCCTTTTGGCGAAAGAACAGTATCCGGGATTAGCCAATCTTTAACCGGAGCTTATAGTTTTAATAATAAATCAACATTAAGCCTAAAAGTAAGACATTATTGGTCAACAGTTGACTACAAAAAATATTTCATCCTTAACCAGGACGGTTCCTTGACTGATTATCCCGAATATTTTGGCCCTGACCTTAACTTTAATGCATTTAATATTGATATGATTTATAACTGGAACTTTGCTCCGGGAAGTTTCCTTACATTAATGTGGAAAAATAATATATTTAATATGACACCTATTTTTACCAATGAATTTGAATCGTTCCCTGAGAACTTTAGTAATATTTTTGATTTGCCACAAACTAATAGTCTTTCTATTAAAATTACTTACTATTTGGATTATATTAGTATGTTCAGGAGAAATTAAACTGAAATAAACAAACAACACAACTTGAGCTTTTAACGTAAAAAGACAATCTTATATCGTTTTTCAATAATTATATATTGATAATAATGAATAAATTTCTATAT
>JAHOYT010000059.1 GCA_019038645.1 Bacteroidales bacterium | reverse complement strand
TCAGCACACCCTCTTGATGATTTTAAATTTGAATTTGATAATTTCTGTAATGCAAAATTAAGCGAATTTGATGATCTGGATAACATAAGAAACAGAGAACTTACATTAGCAGGAATCGTAACAGAAGTGAAGCATTCATTGACAAAAAATGGAAAACCATTCGGGTTTCTAACAATTCAGGATTATACTGATTCGTACCGCTTTGCTCTTTTCGGAAAAGACTACGAAAATTTCAGAAAATATTGTTACGAAAATTATCCTCTGCTAATTAAAGGTAAAGTTCAGCCACGACCGTTCAACGATCAGGAACTTGAATTTAAAATAAAAACGATGACTTTGCTAAGTCAGGTTAGAGAAGATTTAGTAAAAAGTATTTTATTTACAATTCCTTATGAAATTGTTAATCCGGAGTTTGTTAGCAATCTTAAAGAGAATATATTTGATAAAGACGGGAAAACTTTAATCAAATTTAAAGTAATTGATAAAGAAGAAAAAACAGCTGTTGATTTTATGTCAAGATCTAAAGGAATTTATATTACAGATAAACTGGTCAGCTATTTGAATAAAAATTCAGAGATACAATATTCAATAAATTAAACTTTTTATATATAAATTTGTACCCTTAATATTAGATAATAGTTAAAAAACATAAATTTAAAATTATGACAGTAGAAGTTAACGATTCAAATTTTGAAGAAATAGTATTAAAATCTGACAAACCTGTTATTGTGGATTTTTGGGCAGAATGGTGTGGACCTTGCAGAATGATTGGTCCAATCGTTGAAGAATTATCTGACGATTACAAAGATCAGGTTGTATGTACAAAACTTGATGTTGACAGCAGCCCGGGTGTAGCATCAAAATACGGAATTAGAAATATCCCAACAATTTTATTTTTTAAAAATGGCGAAATTGTTGACAAACAGGTAGGTGCTGTTCCGAAAAGTAATCTTGAAGCAAAACTTAAGCCTTTGTTCTAATAAAACAACACTACTTAAATAAAATCAGGGCATGGAAAATTTTCCACGCCCTTTTTATTTAAATACCTTTTAATGATTAAATTTATTAACTTAAACCAATATATTTAAAATTGTAATAATCACTAATGGAAGAATACTCTAATTTAACAATTAAGGATTGGGCTGTAGAAGACCGCCCACGTGAAAAGCTTATAAAAAAAGGCATGCAAAGCTTAAGCGATGCAGAAATAGTTGCTATCCTAATTGGCTCAGGAACAAAAAATGAATCTGCAGTTGAGCTTTCAAAAAAAGTTCTAAAATCTGCTAATAATAATTTAAATGAATTAGGAAAACAAAATATTCAGGATTTAACAAAAATGAAAGGAATTGGCGATGCTAAAGCTATTACCATTCTTGCAGCACTAGAACTAGGCAAAAGAAGAAAAATATCTGATGTCATTACAAAAAAGAAAATAACTCAAAGCAAAGATATATTTGAGTTATTCCAACCTATTTTAGGAGATCTCCCGCATGAGGAATTCTGGATTTTGTTATTAAACAGATCAAACAAAATAATAGAAAAATTTAAAATAAGTCAGGGTGGCGTTTCCGGTACAGTTATCGATGTTAAGATTATTTTAAAGCAGGCTATTGAAAAATTAGCCTCATCGGTTATTTTATGTCATAATCATCCCTCCGGGAACAGAAATCCAAGCAGTGCAGATGATTCTATTACCAACAAACTGAAAAACGGGGCGAAACTATTAGATATTCAAATACTTGATCATGTTATTATTGCAGATATGGAATACTTCAGTTACGCCGATGAAGGTAAATTATAGAATAACCTAACTATATGTTTTGAATATTAAATATTTAAAAAATAATGAGATAAACCTTGTAAGATGGGATAATTGCATTAACAATGCTTTTAATGGCAGTGTTTTTGCTTATTCATGGTATTTAAATATTCTGTGCGAAGATTGGAGTGCACTTGTGTTAGGCGATTATAAATATGTAATGCCCCTATTACATAAAACTAAATTTAGAAAGACCATTTTTCATACTTCTATGCCTGGAGTCAGGTTGGGGGTTTTTTCAAATCATTTGATTTCAGAAGATATTGTAAAACAATTTATACAATCAATTCCTCATAAAAATTCAGTAATCAGTACATCTTTGAATAAATTCAATAAACTTACCAGTCTTAAAACGAAAAACTTTAAAACATACGAACTTGATTTAATACAATCGTATAAAAAGATTTCTGAAAAATACTCCGGTAATTTTCAGGAAGAATTGTCGTGTGCTAAAAAAAATAAAATTACTATTATAAAAGGTCTTCTGCCAAACGATCTTATAAGCTTTTCGCAAAAAAAATATTCAAAAATAAATCCAAAATACTCCAAAAATGACATTCAGAAATTAAGAATGATTATTGCTAATGGGATACGTTATGGTTCCGGTGAAATTTATGGTGCTTATACTGCTGAAAATAATTTATGTGCTGCCGGATTCTTTATTAAATCAAAAAGAAAAGTTCATTTGTTGTTGAGCACTATTAACAAAACAGGATTAAAATCAAATGCTTTTCATTTACTTATTGATAAATATATTGAAGTTCATTCCGAAAAAGACTTAACTTTGAACATTGAGAATATAATTTCGAATAATAATATTGAATTCTATTCAGGAACTGGAGCTTTTGAGTATAAATTTAAACATTATTACAAGAATAAACTGCCCTGGATTTATAAATTGCTAATAAAAAATTATTGATATGTTACATATCCTTGCTCAAAATAATTCCCTGATGAATCTTTTTATAGCGGAACTACGCGATAAGGAAATTCAAAATGACAGCATGCGTTTCAGAAGAAACATGGAACGAATCGGAGAAATATTCGCTTATGAAATTAGTAAGCAGCTTGACTATACCGAAAAAAAAATAACTACACCCCTGGGGGTTTCAAAAATGAATGTGCCAGTTTCAAATATTGTAAATGCAACCATTTTAAGAGCAGGACTACCATTTCATAGTGGGTTTTTAAATTATTTTGACAATGCGGAAAATGCATTCATTTCAGCTCACAGAAAATATCATAAAGACGGCTCATTTACTATTCTGTTCGAACATTTATCAAGCCCACACATTGATGATAAGATTTTAATCTTATCTGATCCCATGCTCGCATCAGGAGCATCAATGGAAATTGCTTATAAAGCATTGTTAAAACGCGGTACTCCCAAACACACACATATTGTAACCATAATTGCCAGTAATCAGGGTGTTAATTACGTGAAAAAACACATTAACATGAAAAATGTAACTATTTGGGCAGGTGATGTTGATGATGAGCTTACCTCAAAATCATATATTGTACCTGGTTTGGGTGATGCCGGCGACCTGGCCTTTGGCAGTAAAATGTAATTAAAGCTTTACTACTTCAGAGTTATCGCTACAATTTTTTAATAATTCTTTCATTGTTTTATTCAGAACAGGATGAATGTAATCCTGTGCTATTTCTACCAAAGGTTCCATCGTAAATCTTCGTTTATGAAGTTGTTTGTGAGGTATTATTAAATCAGGTAAATCAACAATATCATTATTAAAAAAGAGAATATCTATATCTATGGTTCTCGAAGAATACTGCATGGCGCCTCTAATCCGGCCAAGTTTATTTTCAATTTTATAACATTTTTCAAGGACATGGGTTGGTGTAAATTCTGTATT
>JAHOYT010000008.1 GCA_019038645.1 Bacteroidales bacterium | reverse complement strand
CCGACAATACAACTTTGTCAGTTTGGTAGTAATTATCAACAAAGTGCTAAATTGTTTTAGTTTTAGAAATAGCAAATTGCTCGCAAGAGCAAAAACAAACTCTTTTGTAATTTTATATTACAAATGTGTTTGGAATAAAAATAAAAAAGGCGGTTCAATTATATTGAACTGCCTTTTCTATTTCAGTTAAACTTTTTCTATTTTTCAATTAAAATTTGAGTATTATATACTTCTTGGTTACAAATTACTTGTAAAAGATAAATGCCGCTTGAGAATCCACTTACATCAATAGTAAAAACGTTGTTTTTGAAATTATTTTTATAAACAGGAATTGACTGACTATTAAATAAAGTTGTTTTAAAAACCAAATTTTTATCAGAGCTTAATTTCTCATCCTGAATATTTACTTCAATATTAGTATTTGCTGGATTTGGATAAACCGTAATTAAGGGTACTTCTGGTGAACGAGGAACACTACCGCCACCATCATCTGTTACAACAATATTCTTCATCAAACGTTGTGAACCACAATTATTTGATGTTGTTAAATACAAGTAAAAGGTTCCATAATTTCCTCTAGTTTCAATTTCATATGATTGGTTTGTATTTGGAAAATATGAAAAAGCATATAAGGGAGAAGAAATCCTCCATAAATAAGAATCTATTGGACAATTATAATAGTGACCAGCAGTATATGTTGCTGATGAATACTTTGCTAATTCAGTAAGCCCTAATATTTGTGCAGCAGGTTTTCCTAACCATACATTTTTCGAAACAGTAACAGTTTCTGAACTTTCAATTGAAATTTCCGCTTTTACCCAACCCCATTCTTTTAATGTAGAACTTGTTGGTTCTACAATAAAAGTATCTGTTCCATTCACGCTCAAAGGGTATAGATTGTTGCTTGGAATCCAGTTTACTGTTGTGCCGGGCGGGCGATCATTAAGGGTAAATGTTGCGCCGGAAGTGCAGACTGTGGATGGCCCACTTATAGTTGCTTTACATTCAATTGTATTAGTTGTCATAGCTCCGGTATTCCCAGGATCTAAAAACTCACTTAATCCTTGTTCCCATGAAATATTAAATTTAGGAAAATAATCATCTCCATCAAGTACATCACAATCCGAATACCCACCATGTAAATGCCCAACAATTCTGTGATTCTGATTAAAAAGAGCACTTCCTGAAGATCCAATTTCAGTTACACCTTCATTCCATTCAACTTGCCAGGCATTACCTTCATCAATATCAAAATGGGGACCAATCCAACTTCTAGTGCTGTTAATTGGCTCATCATAGTCAGATGAAATTTTCATTACATCTCCCATAGGATGATGAATACAAGTCACTGAATTTGCATTTTGTTCGCTTCTATCCCATCCGGAAAGAGTAATTCCCAAATTACTAGGAATATCATTATTCAATTCCAAAAATGCTAAATCATTTATATCTGTATTTATTTTTATTGTAGCACCATAAAAAGTATGATAAATATAATCATCAACTCCTCCACAAGTAGGACTTTTATATCCAAAACGAAAAAGAAAATTATCAGTATCCCAGTATCTATCATCCAGTACATGATTAGCTGTTAAAACATAAGGAGTAAAATCATAAGAAGTATTACTTATCAATGTACCAGTACCTCTTTCTGAATCTTCATAAATTATAAGACATACTGAATTACTCTCATCCTGCCAATCATCCCCTTGAGGACAATTGATATCAATTTGAAAATCACATGCACACCCAAAACCAATACAATCTAATGTCTTTGATTGAACAACTTTAGAAATACTAATTTCACTTTCAGTTTCTTCAGGTTCAAAATATTCTAAAATAATCGATTCTCCTTCAATTAAATCTGTTGCAAATTTCCCATTTTTTGTATTGTGCTTTGAGGTGATAGGCCCCATAAGTACTGTTTCATCTAAATTATACAGATAAAATTCTCCACCTTCAGGTATATAAAATTTGTCAAAAACAAGGTTGATAGATTTAGATCCTTCAGAGATAATATTAAGTGTCCATATTCTACCATTATCTGTTTCAGTCCAATTTCCTGAATTGTTTAAATTAAGATTCACTTCAGTTATATGTCCAAATTTTAAAGGCTTAGTTTTATCTTTGTTTTTTTTAATTGTGTCTGTCTTCAATTTTGGCATCTTTACAGATTTAATTTCCTTAACCTTTTGACTATGTTTACTTAGAGTAACTCCTGAGCTGACTTTTCTAGTCACAACTTGTCCATTAACACTGATCATTAGAAACAGTGCTACAGTAATTAAAATATATTTCATACCTTAATAATTTTATATTTATTTATTGGTAAAACTCATGAAGGCTAAAGCCGTTGCTGTATGCCTGTCTGTTTGGCAAACAGGTGGACTCTAATAATCATTTTATTTTAAATTCAATTCCAAAATGTAATGTGTCTGTTTCTAAATTATCCTTATTATAAATTATAAAATAAAAAGAGCTGTTAAATTCTACTTTATAATCTCCTTTAGGTAAGAAATAATCAGTTTGGCAACCAGACCAGTGAGTACTTAATTCTTCATTACAAGGCCATGCACTTTGGATAACAAGGCTTTCACCAGGTGAAATAAATTTACATAATTCTTTAGTTATTAAAAATCCCTCACTATTAGTGCCCATATAAATATCACAACCATTAGTTGTTTGAACTGTTTTAAAAAAATCTTCCTCCTTAAGATCTCCGTGCGATAAACATAGATCATAATCTGCTAAATTTGTAATAACGAAACTATATATGATATAATCTCCTTCATTAAAAACATTGGTTTCCTGCATATTTTCATCAAGTACACTAAGCTTAAAGTTTACTATGCTATCAATTGTATGTTCTGAAGGCCCTTGAAACTCTGAATAAGGGAGGCAATCCGATTCGTCATTTTTATTACAAAAGTTCATTGTAATTGCTAATAATAATAGTAATAATAAATGCTTCATAGTTAATTAATTTTAATTGGTGTTACCAGTCATACTGTTTTGAGTTTATATTATAGTAACACAAGTTATAACGTTGCTTTATCAATGTCAAGTAAAAGTTCCACTATATCTGGTAACAAATGTTCCATTATTCGCAAAATCAATTAATGCAGGCTCAGTTTCAATTTCTTCTTTTTCACAGCTAAAAGCCATAAAAACGATTATCCCAAATAGGAATAAAATATTACAGAACTTTCTCATAAATATTAATTTTTTTAGGTTAATAAATTTATTTCAAATATAAATATAACGTTAATTCGATTAATGCAAAAAGCATGTTCTGATTTATAATAATTTTTTAAAATTCTTGTTCCTCTCTCTACTTATTAATCCCAAAAACTGGAAAAGGTGACCCTCTAACAGACATGTTATATAACATATAAATTTCGAATGTTAATAAATTCTTGATATAAAGACGATTACGGGTTGACGAAAATTAAACTTTTTTACGGAGCGCAGCAAGTGTGTTTAAATTTAAATTCCCTATTGTGCGAAGCACAAAAGCGCGCAGGGAAAAACTAAAACAATTTTCTATCATACTTACCAAACCAATCTCGATAAATTAAGTATCAAACAGCACAAATAAATTACACTCCTATTATCAGAAAGTAAATTAGCTACCTAAATTACAAAAGTTATCAGAATGTGATAAAAGACTCTTAAATTTAAACTCAACTAAAAGAACATAATTGCTCGATATTCTGAATTTTT
>JAHOYT010000087.1 GCA_019038645.1 Bacteroidales bacterium | reverse complement strand
GTGTAACTGTGTTTTATATTATGTTTATTTTTTTTACAGTTCATCCTTCGACAGGCTCAGGATGACTCTCTTTATACTATGGACTGTTTGCTAATTACAAAAGGTCAATGACTGAAATAACGTCTAATTTAGCAAATTAAGTATTAACGCTACCGCAGTCAATGTAGATGATAATGCACTTATAACAAACACATAATCTGAAGCCTGCTCTCTGAACAAGGTCGATTTTAATGGCTCAACGTAAATAATATCATTGGGCATAATGTAATATAACTCCGAATTTATAATATCACCTTTTGTTAAGTTAATCCGGTAGGATTGTGTTCCTTTATCCGTTTGTCGCAACAAAAGTATTTTTTTACGATTTCCGTTGTATGAGATGTCACCTCCGTAGGCAAGAGCTTCCATAATGTTTATTTGGTTTGCCGTAACCTGCTTTACTCCGGGCGCTTTCACCTCACCTAAAACCGTAAATTTGAAATTGGCCAACCTTGCAATTACCTGAGGATTTTTTAAAAACCGATAAGCTTTTTGTTTAATGGAATCCTGAACCTGATCTATGTTTAAACCAGATACAAAAATACGTTCCAGTAAGGGCATTTCAATATATCCTGAGTCGTTTACCAGATAACCCGTATAAAACATAGTTTCCGGCCTGACGTATTGGGAATTAGCCATGTTCATGGTAGGATTAAACAACTGGTTTATTTCCTGATTCTCTGTTATAATCTGGATATAGAGTAAATCTCCTGGCTGTAACAGATAGCCCGGTTTGTTTTTTTCGAAGAAAGCTTCATTTTTTGTTTCCTCAATATCCTGAAGATAAGTTAGCTTTTCGTATGAATTGCACGACGCAAGTAGCAAAGATATTACACTCAGTGCTATTATTTGGTAAATTTTAATTTTCATGCTGTTTTATTATTATGTTGTCATCCTGAGCTTGTCGAAGGGTGTAAGGAGTTATTTTTCTCGTTAGACAATCTTTTTAATTCATCAAAACTTCCAGTTATTAAATGCTCTTACTTTTTTCTTAACCATCCTTTTATTCTTTTTCCCATTATTATTTATTGTTGTTCTTTGTTTTATTGATCATTGCTTGTTGATAAATTGGTCATTGCCTTATTTAATCAATGATGATTGTAGTATTGATAATTGATTTCCACAGCTCCGCCTCCTCAGTCACAAAATGATGTGTCCGAAAAAGCCCTGAACTATGGTAATTTTAACTAAACCAAATATAGTTAAACCTTCTTTAAATGCGAAGGATTTATTCTTATTAAAACGTTTTGATTTATTGACTCAAGACGAACCAAAACCTTGTATTTATTCAGATGATGAACCAGCTCTCCGTATATGCCTTTTAATGCTCCGTTGTTAATTTCAACTTTTTCGCCAGGCTCAAATTTTTCGGTACTTAGTTCATATTCATCATTACCCGAAATTAACACCTTAATAATCTCGATATGTTCTTCCCTTACCGGAGCAGGTTTGCCTGAAAATCTTATAACGTTTACAACCCCCGGAGTGTTCAATGCTTTTTGTAGCTCTGATTCTTCAATATTTACAAATATATAGGAACGAATAAAGGGTTCTTCAACCCACTTTTTTCTGTCGCTCCAAACCTTAAGTCTTTTTTCTAATGGCAAATAGCATTCTATGCCTTTGTCTATAAGCTCCTGATTAACTTTTTTTTCAGTTCTTGATTTTGTGTATAACGCAAACCACTTTTTTGCCATGATAATTCAACTTCCCCTGAGTACTTAACAAAAATAACATTTTTCAATAATCAATGAGCAATAATTAATGAGCAATTAACAATATTCTCTTTTATTGATTGATTATTGTTCATTGCACAAAAAAAGCCACACCCGAAACGAGCATGGCTAATTTTATATAGTCACTCTGAGTTTATCGAAGAGTGAATAGAAAAGGTTTTCATCATTAATCCTTCGATAGGCTCAGGATGACAATGAATTTATTTTAGACATTGAAAGCTTTCTTTATCTGATCAACATAGTCCAGTTTTTCCCAGGCAAAGAATTCAACATCTTTTTGAATTGATTTTTCTTCACAACCGTTGCCGTTTTCAATGATTTCAACTTTACCTGTTTTGTAATCACGACCCATATGTCCGTATGCAGCTGTTTCTTCGAAAATAGGATTTTTTAATCCAAATCGTTTAACAATTGCGGCCGGCCGCATATCAAATATTTCGTTTACTTTTTCTGCTATTTCTCCATCAGTCATGTTAACTTTTGCAGTACCATAAGTATTTATGTATAAACCAACTGGCTTAGCAACACCGATTGCATAAGCAACCTGAACAAGTGCTTCGTCGGCTATTCCTGCTGCAACAATATTTTTAGCTATATGACGAGCTGCATATGCAGCAGATCGGTCTACTTTTGATGAGTCTTTTCCCGAAAATGCACCACCACCGTGAGCACCTTTTCCTCCGTAAGTATCAACAATAATTTTACGTCCTGTAAGTCCGGTATCACCATGAGGCCCACCAATTACAAATTTACCGGTAGGATTAACATGTAAAATATAATCATCGGTAAATAGTTTTTGAACTCTTTCAGGAAAATATGCTTTTGCTCGTGGAATAAGAATTGTTCTAACATCATTTTTGATTTTTGAAAGCATAGCTTTTTCTTCATCAAAATCATCGTGTTGTGTAGAAACAACAATCGTATGAACTTTTTCCGGTTCGTTATTATCGTTATACGCAATAGTAACCTGAGATTTTGAATCCGGACGCAGATAAGTCATTTCTTTTTCTTCTCTTCTGATCTTTGCCAGCTCAAGCAATAATACATGCGACAGAACTAATGACAATGGCATGTAATCGTCGGTTTCTTTGCTTGCATAACCAAACATCATTCCCTGATCACCAGCACCCTGATCTTCTTCTTTTTCTCTCACAACTCCCTGATTAATATCAGGTGACTGTTCGTGAATGGTAGAAATAACTCCACAGGATTCTGAATCAAATCGATACTCTTGTTTGGTATAACCAATTCGTTTAATAACTCTTCGGGCAACTTCCTGAACATCGATGTATGCTTTAGTACGAACTTCACCGCTTAATACTACTAAACCAGTTGTTACCAGTGTTTCACAAGCAACTTTTGATTCAGGATCGCGACGTAAAAACTCGTCTAATAATGCATCTGATATTTGATCAGCAACCTTGTCAGGATGTCCTTCAGAGACAGATTCAGATGTAAATAAATATCCCATAATTAAATTTATTTATAATGATTAAAAATAATAAACGCCCAAAAATAAGAATTTCAATTTACAATTACCAATGTTCAATTATCAATTATCAGAAAACAATTATCAATTATCAGAAAACAATTACCAATTTTCAGTGAAATAAAATTATTTTAACCAATCACGGTGCATCGCTTATTGATCATTGCTTATTAAGGATTCGTGTTTTTTTGAGAATAGAAAATAAGATCTTGCCCAATTCGTCTGCTTTTTCAAATAAAGGATTAAATGTTGATTCAGATATATAATTGGTTTCTTTTAATAGCCTTAACCAATACTTTGTTTCAAGGCACTCTTTATAAGCAATTGATATTTTATGCGAAAAATCAGCTTTAGAGATTGCCCCATTAGCTTCAGAAATATTAGCACCAATTGATGTTCCGCTCCGTAATATTTGTTTTGAAAGAACATATTCTTTTTGTTTTGAAGTGATATCTTTATACAATAACACAATCTTCTTTGCAAACTCAAAAGACTTATCTAATGCGGGATTTTCTTTATTCATAGTTTCTATAATAAATTGAT
>JAHOYT010000064.1 GCA_019038645.1 Bacteroidales bacterium | reverse complement strand
ATTCCAACTCCCCACCCTGTTTCAAAAGAAATAAATTTTTCGGCAACAGAAGTTCCATTAAATCCTTCTAATCCGGATTTTAATCCGACAAAGTATGTTGACTGAGCTTCCATGTTGTCATCCGGATTAATAGTGATTATTTTTTTAGAATCCGAAATTGTTGTTGACATAATCACTTCTTCTCCATCTGTACTGTCTGTTCTTAAAAACACTAACGTGTCAGCATCTGTTAATACTTCACCTCCTGAATATCTGACAGACATATCAATATTTACTAAAATATCATCATCTACCGGAACATTTTCTTCTCCATTATAAATATTAAATGTTACTAGGGGAGCCGTGAAGTCTGTTATAAGCTGATAAACACCATATATGTCTTTGTCATTATTATTTTGAACAAATACAACTAACTGCATTTCTTCACTTACTTCTGAATCCATCTTGTGTTTAAATGATAAATCAACTATTTCATCAAATACAGGAAGCCCAATATTGGTTCCATCAACATCGGGAAACATATATCGCATAACGTCAGGGAACTCGGCTTCTCCATTTGAACCTGGTGGAGAACTATATTCCAGATCTTCAACTAAAACAACATGAACAACAATTTCTCCTGCACTAAAATCAGCTAAAGAAATTAATTCTATATCGGCATAAACCGAATCATTTGCATACGTTAAATCTGCTGTTATATCAAATAGTCCTGGTCGTAACCAATCTGTATCTATCATGCTTTGGGTTACATTTGCAGGAGAACCCTGAAATTTATTTCCACTTAATACTGCATTTGGAACACCTCCAACACCATAATAACTAACCCTCGCATTGTCAAGATCATTATCTAAATTAAAACTATACATTGGATCGGTCCCGGGCCAGGATGTATGATAAGCAATATGTGTAACTTCCCATTCATTTAGCTTTTCTTTTAGTAAAGCATCTAATGCAGGGTTCTGACTTGCACATGGTGCACATGAGGCGTTTGTAAAATGCTCAATAATAGCTCTCTTTTCTGACACCTGGTCCAAAATAAAAACTTTAAAACTAATTGTATCATTATCAGGAACATCATCCACAGTTCCATTTGGATTTGAAAGCCAAACTTCCAGGTCATTTGTTGATAATAAATCTGAAGCATTCCAGGTAATATCGTGTGTAAATTCAGAAGTCTCATGACTGGCCATATTTAAACCAGTAACATTTTGAGTATTGACAGTTCCGTTGTTAATAGTCCAGTTTATATCAATACTTGTAATAGTATTAACTCCTTTATTGCTTATTTCTCCTTCAATTTCAATTTCTCCTGCACTCACGAAAAAAGGAACACCCAGTTTGTCTAAAACCGCATTCACATCTGGTGGTGTTTCTACAGTAAAAGTTGTTGATTCTCCTTTTTCAAAGTCGCAACCCTGAGCAAATACAAAATCAAACATTTCAACAGAATACCATCCGTCTCCATATCCGGCACAAATTCCGTCACCATACGCATCTTCAATAGTAAAAGTAAGTTCTTCCCCTAATAACACACATGTATCAATTACATAAGTTTCCACTATATCATCTGCATACGGACCTCCAGTAACAATGGTATCATCAGCGGCATTAGTAAGAGCCCAGGTTGTTTCAGAACCGTACTCATCAGTAGTTATAGTTATTATAATTTCAGCTTCCCCTGCAGGACACTGTGCTGTTGCCCAAAATGGCAATAGAAATAACAAAAAGATTAAAGCGTGTAAAAAATTTTTCATAAGTTATCTTTTTAGGTTTAATAAATTATGTTTTAAACTTCCCGAATTTATAACATATTCTTATTCAATGCAACGATTTTTTATATTATCCCATTTTAAGATCTTAATATCTCGTAATATAAATACACCACAAACTATTGTTTATAATTAGTATAAATATTTTAAGTAATTTTACTGACATCTATATTGAACGCTATGAATAAATATTTCCTGATAATTGCTCTTGTTTTTTTTTCAACAAATATATATTCTCAGACATTTGGTGGTGGTGCAATGGCAGGTTTATCTACATCACAACTCGATGGTGATAACTGGGGAGGATATGCTAAAGCCGGATTAACCTTTGGAATTTATACAAATACAAAAATTAACAAATATATTGATGCGCAACTTGAGTTAAGGTATGTTCAGAAAGGAAGTAAATCGGACAATAAAGATCAAAGTGTGTTTTACTTGTCGAAGTTAAATTATATTGAACTTCCATTATTTCTAAAATACAGATTTCTTGATAAATTTAGTGCAAGCATTGGGTTTGCTGCCGGATATTTACAAAAATCAACAGAAGATAAAGACGGTATTGGTGATGAACCCGCTGATCCTCCATTTAATGAATTCGAATTTTCAGGACTGGCAGGTATTGAATATTTGATTACAGAACATTTATTTTTTAATGTGCGTTTTAATTATTCTATACTGCCGGTGAGGAGTCATCCGGGAGAACAGACTTCTTGGATTGATAAAGGCCAATACAACAATGTGCTTACCTTTACTGTTTATTATCAAATAGCCAACTTTGGTAAAAAATGAGAAAAAGAAAAATAATAATAGCTGTTACCGGCGCAAGCGGTTCAGTTTACGCTAAAATGTTACTTGACAAATTCGTTCAATTAAAAGATCAGTTTTCTGAGCTCGGTTTAGTGTTTTCAAAAAATGCCAAAGAAATTTGGGAATATGAGCTTGAAGACAAATCTTATGGCGATTATCCCTTTAAACAATACGAGTTTAGTGATTTTTATGCTCCTTTTGCTTCGGGATCTGCCCAATATGATACTATGATTATATGCCCTTGTTCCATGGGAACTTTGGGGAGAATTGCCAGCGGAGTATCGGATGATTTAATTACCAGAGCTGCTGATGTTATTTTAAAAGAAAAAGGAAAATTAATTTTAGTTCCGCGCGAAATCCCATATAATCTAATCCATATAAAAAATATGGAAACAATAACTTTAGCCGGAGGAATAATTTGTCCGGCAACACCTTCTTTTTACTCGAAACCTAAAAACATAGAAGATGTTATATCAACAGTAATCAACCGGGTTTTGGATTTAGCTGGTTTTGAAATCGACACAAAAAGATGGGGCGAGATATAATACTACTTTAAGCTACTGCCAGTGTAGCAATACTAATTTTTGTATCTTCAATTTCTAATATCGCATTTGCACAAGCTTCAAATGTTGATCCGGTTGTAACAACATCATCAACCAATAAAACATGTTTACCCCGCAAAGCATTTTCGTTCGTAATTTTAAATATATTTTCGACATTTTTCCATCGGTCAAATCTCGATTTGCGGGTCTGTGTCTCTGTTGCAACAGAACGGATAAATGATTTTACATCCAATGGTTTTAGTAATGCTTCTGAAAGTCCTTTTGCAATCCATTCGCTTTGATTATAACCGCGTTTTTTTAGTTTACTTTTATGTAAAGGAACAGGAATAATTACATCAACCTGATTAAAAACACTATTTCTTATTTGATTTCCAAAAGATTTTCCAAGAACGTAGCCAATTTCTTTATTGCCATGATACTTAAATTTATGCATCATTGTCTGGTAATCGCTGCCTTTACTAAAAGTGAAAAAACCAGTTGCATACTCAACCTTTGTTCTTCCCCAAAACAGTTGCGAAACAGGATTATCTAATTCTTTATGATAATTTGTTTTAGGCAGGTCATAAAGACATTTTGTACAAATCAAATCCTCCTGATTTACAAGATGAGAATTACAAACTATGCATAAGTCAGGAAACAGGAGATTGAAAAAGTCTTTTAAATACTGAGTAAATAAATTCATTTGCCCTTAATTTTCATTTAATAATCCTATTTTAAACTCTCCCATTCATTGTAAAATTGTTCCAGAAAAACTTCCATAAAAAGGTGTCTCTGTTTTGCTATTTGTTTCGCAGTATCGGTGTGCATTCTGTCTTTCAGCAATAACAGTTTTTCATAAAAATGATTTATTGTTGTCCCTTTATCATTCTTGTATTCTTCAAAATTATTATGATGCTTTATTTTTATTTCAGGATTATAAATTTCATTTCCAAATTTTCCTCCAAAAGCAAAAGTGCGCGCAACCCCGGTCGCCCCTATTGCATCTAAACGATCTGCATCCTGCACAATCATTCCTTCAAGCGTATTCATTTTATCGGCTACTCCAGCTCCTTTGAAAGAAACATTCCTGACAATTTCTATAATATCATTAATTATTTCTTTATCTATTTTTAATTCTAACAGGAATTCTCTTATTAGTTGTAATCCCTCATTTTCATTTTCGTAAAATTTCCAGTCAGCAACATCGTGTAATAATGCTGCCATTTCTATTGTAAATAATTCTCCGCCTTCTTTTTTGCAAATCTTTTTTGACATATTCCAAACACGAAATATGTGCCACCAATCATGACCTGAACTATCACCTTCGAGTTTTCCTTTTACGAATTCTGAAGTTTTTTCAATTATTTCGTTCTTATTCATAAATCTGCAAATAAAAAAACCCGCCGAAGCGGGCTATTCTGAACTATTGTGTTTGCTCTCTTAATTTTTCTTCTCTTGTCCATTCTACTTCACGGCCCAAAAGTGAAAATCCAATAAATCCTTTTACATGTAAAATTTTATCATCTCCATCTTCAAACCACATAAAACATTTATATGTTTTTCCTTCTTTGGGATCATAAATT
>JAHOYT010000071.1 GCA_019038645.1 Bacteroidales bacterium | reverse complement strand
AATGTCACACTGAGCATGTCGAAGTGTAGACATTGAAAAAGAAAAAGCCCGAATCATTTGATTCGGGCTTTACTTTTATCTTAATACTTTTTACATGTATCTTGATTTCTATCCTTTAAAGAAAATAGCTTTTATAATATGGTTAGCCATTTTAGGATTTTCCTTTAATCTACGGGTTGAATATCCAAACCATTGTTTACCATAAGGAACATAAACTCTCATGCGATGTCCTTTATCAAGGATTGACTGACGTAATTTAGGTGTAACACCATAAAGCATCTGAAATTCATATTTTTCCTTTGGAACTTTTAATTCTTCAATTAATTTATAAGAACCTTCAATAATTGGTTTGTCATGAGTTGCAATACCGGGATAATATCCATTTTCTAAACAAAGCTTAATATCTTGTAAGAAGTGTTCGTTAACTTCTTCGTATTTTTTAAAAGCAATTTCTGCAGGCTCAACATAAATACCTTTGCAAATTCTGTAATTATTCGGAGCTTCTTCGGTATGAATATCTGCTAAATCTTTAATATCCTGATGTGTACGTTTCATGTATGATTGGAATACTAAACCAACATTTTTAGGGAATTCAGCTTTAAGTTTGCGGAATAATTCAATTTCCATATCAGTACAAGGAGAGTCTTCCATATCAACACGAATAAAGTTGTTATATTCAACTGCCTTCACAACAATCTGGCGAATATAATTATAACAAGCATCTTTGTCTATTAATAAACCAAACATAGTTGGTTTTACAGAATAGTTTCCATCGATGTCTTCTTTCTCAACCCGATCAATTAATTCGATGTACTCTTTTGTATTAGCCTCTGCTTCTTCAAGGGTTTTAATAAATTCTCCAAGGATGTCAATGGTTACCATACATCCTTTTGAATTAAGATCTTTTGAAGCTTTAATAGCATCTTCAACGGTTTCACCAGCAATATAAGGTTTTGAGAATAGCCATACGAACTTCTTAGGAAAGAATGGCAATAATGCGGCGATTAATTTATTAAACATATCGTTATGATTATTAGTTATTTAATAATTACTTTTACAAAGTATCTAATAGTTTAAATACAACTGCATAATTAGGAATAATTTTTACCAAAAAAAAGGAGAAATATCAGGTTTTTAAACATGCTCTCTAAAATACTGAGTTAAAATAATAAATCCTGCAGTTTAATAGCAGGATTTATTATTATCTAATGTCTTATTATCTAATATCTTGATACTAATACTTAATTACTATTAATTACCAGCTTCCACCGGCACCGCCACCGCCAAAACCTCCGCCACCGAAGCCGCCAAATCCACCTCCAAAACTTCCTCCGCCTGAAGAAAAATTACCAAAACTACCACCATGACTTCTGTTCGAACTCATCATACCCAATGCAATCCAGAATGGAACATTATGGCCAACAGAGTAATGACGTGCACGTCTTGCTCTTCCCACAAAACTAAATATTATTACAATTAGAAAGATAATAATTCCCGGAATAGCAGAACCCGCTGAACCTTTTGTGGATTGCCTGTATTCATCTGCCGTGTACTCACCTCTTGTTAACTCAATAATTCTGTTTGTGGCTGCATTCAAACCTTCGTAGAACATTCTCTGTTTAAAATACGGAATTATCTCATTATTAACTATTCTTTTAGCAATTGCGTCAGGAACAGCACCTTCCACACCATAACCTGTTGCAATAAATACTTCACCTTGTGAATCCTGATATTTAGGCTTTACCAATATTAAAATTCCGTTATTTTTCCCTTTTTGTCCAATACCCCATTTATCGCCTAAAGCAAAAGCATAAGATGCAGGGTCATAGCCATCAAGTGAAGGAACAATTACAATTGCAATTTGTGTTGATGTTTCATAACTGAAATTAACTAATTTATTTTCCAGTGCCTGATTTTCTGCATTTGAAAGAAAATTAGTATAATCATTTACAATTCTTGGTGGATTAGATTTCTCAGGAAAGTTCTGAGCAATTGTATTTATTGAAATTACAGATAGTAAAACCAATAAAATATGTTTGATTATTTTTTGCATAACTATTTTATTTATCGTCAAATGAAATTTCATCTGATAGTTCGTTTACATCGTCTTTTTGATGTGGAAAATGTTCTTTTAAAGCTTGTCCGGCCATTTTTAGACCAGTGCTTAATCCAATATCAAATTCGTTCTTTTTAAAATGATTTAGTATCATTTCCTTTATCTCTTCCCAGAAATTATCTGGTGTAACAGCATTAATCCCGGCATCGCCCAAAATAGCAAATTTTCGGTCATTTACCGATAAATAGAAAAGCACTCCATTTCGCAATTCTGTTTTATGAATTTCCAGCTTTTCGAACATATAAGCAGCACGGTCCAGGACATCTTCTTTACAAGAAGATTCGATGTGCAGTCGTATTTCACCCGATGTATTTAATTCAGCTTCTTTAATAGCACCGGTAATTAATTTTTTTTGTTCTTCGTTAAAAAATTGAGATGGCTTCATAATTAAAATTCTACTTTAGGTGCTTCGTTTGCATTTTCCTGTGCTTTGAAATATGCTTTTTCTTCGAAATCGAACATATTAGCATAAATATTCTTAGGGAATTGTTTTATAAAAGTATTAAATACCTGAGCACTGTTATTAAATTTTTGACGTTCAACAGTTATTCTGTTTTCTGTTCCTTCTAATTGAGATTGCAACTCCAGAAAGTTCTGATTCGCTTTTAAGTCAGGATATCGTTCTACAACAACCATAAGTTTTGATAATGCAGAACTTAATCCACCCTGTGCCTGCTGAAAAGCCTGCATGTTTTCAGCTGTTAAATTGGTTGGATCAATGGTCGTTGATGTAGCTTTGGCTCTTGCTTCAATTACACCTGTTAAGGTTTCGCTCTCATGAGCTGCATATCCTTTTACAGTATTTACCAGATTTGGAATTAAATCTGCCCGGCGCTGATAAACATTTTCAACCTGTGCCCATTGCGAAACAACTGCTTCGTCCATGGCCACCATTTTGTTATAAGTACCTTTTATTGATGAATAAAAAAATATTGCAATAACTGCTATTACAATTATAGTAATCCACGATTTTTTCATTTTTATAGATTTTAAGATTAATGATTTATCAAATTTAAATATATCTCAGCTTACATCAAATAGTATGCAAATATTAATATTCAGAAATTATGTCAGTGAGAATTGCCATATAATGATATTTGTCTTTCTTAATAAACTCATAATTTGTATTTTTGGCATTGTTTTAAACAATAATAGAAAACCGAAATAGATTATGAACCGGAAAAATTGCTACTCTCTTTTAAGCGATAATATTCTAAGGATAAGATATCCTTAGTATTAAATAATTTTTTCCGATGTCATTCTGAGCTTTGAGAAGAATCTCTGATTATGAAAAGAGATGTTTCACTCCGCCTGCCTGCCGGCAGACAGGTTCAACATGACACTTATTAAAAATTAGCGGTTTTTATAAAACAAACAATTTTCAATCAAAAAAATAATATAATGACAAGAGAAGAATTTCAAAAAGTAGTTTTACAAGGAATTCCCGAAGAATTGCCTTCTCCAAAACAATATGATCCTGAAATTAATCATGCTCCAAAGCGTAAGGAAATATTAACTTTAAAAGAAAAGAAGTTAGCTGTAAAAAATGCTTTACGATATTTCCATAAAATACATCATGAAGTATTAGCAAAGGAATTTGCAGAAGAATTAGAAAAATACGGACGCATTTATATGCATCGTTTTCGTCCTGATTATAAAATATATTCCCGTTCTATAGACGATTTTCCTGCAAAATCGCGTCAGGCACAGGCTATAATGCTAATGTTAAGTAATAATCTGGATTATGCAGTAGCTCAGCATCCACACGAATTAATAACATACGGTGGAAATGGTGCTGTTTTCCAGAATTGGGCACAGTATTTATTAACCATGCAGTATCTGGCTGAGATGACAAATGAGCAAACTTTAGTTTTGTATTCTGGTCATCCGATGGGAATATTTCCCTCGCATAAAGATGCTCCGAGGGTTGTTGTTTCAAACGGAATGATGATTCCAAATTATTCAAAACCTGATGATTGGGAAAAATTTAATGCTTTAGGTGTTACACAATATGGTCAAATGACAGCTGGTTCGTTTATGTATATTGGTCCACAAGGAATTGTACATGGTACAACTATTACTTTATTAAATGCTTGTCGAAAAATAGCTAAACCGGGTGAAGGAACTGAAGGAAAAATATTTGTGACTTCCGGGCTTGGAGGAATGAGTGGTGCACAGCCAAAAGCAGGAAATATTGCAGGTATTGTTAGTATAGCTGCTGAAATAAATCCAAAAGCTGCATATAAGCGCCAGGAACAAGGTTGGGTTGACGAAGTTATCGAAGATATTGATAAAACGATTGATACTGCCCTTGAATTTAGCGAAAAGAAAGAAGCTCATTCAATAGCATATTTGGGGAATATTGTTGATTTATGGGAACGACTGGCAGAGCGCAAAGTTTATATACATTTAGGATCTGATCAGACGTCATTACATAATCCGTGGGCTGGTGGATATTATCCTGCCGGATTATCGTACGAAGAATCAAATAAGATGATGGTTGAAAACCCTGAAGAATTTAAGAATTATGTTCATAATTCTCTAAAAAAGCAAGTTGCTGCCATTAATAAATTAACCGGGATTGGAATGTATTTCTTCGATTATGGGAATGCCTTCTTACTGGAATCAGGTAGGGCAGGTGCTGATATCATGAAAGAAGACGGAGATTTTAAATATCCATCATATGTTCAGGATATTATGGGCCCAATGTGTTTTGATTATGGCTTTGGTCCGTTCCGTTGGGTTTGTACATCATCAAAACCAGAAGATCTGGATTTAACTGATCAGATTGC
>JAHOYT010000062.1 GCA_019038645.1 Bacteroidales bacterium | reverse complement strand
GGTAATATCTCCGGAAAAAATATCTTGTCTTATTCCGCCAGCATTCGTAATTGTAATATCAGCATCCGGAAAAGTATAGAACCATGAATCACAAACCATATTGAACATTTCAATTGAATATTTTAATATATCGTCTGAAGCATAACCGATAACTTCTGATAAAACCGAATTAGTTTCGTCCACCCAATAATCAACAACGGTTTTAACATCTTCGTCAATTACACTTTGATCATTACTAACATAATCAATTTCAAAATCCTGAGTTATATCCTGAGTTACATTATAATTAAACTCCAATTTTGCATATCCTTTCATATTATCTCCACCACCAATAATAATTACATCATGATATATTTGCGTAAGTATTTGATGACAATGACCACCACCCATAACTGAAACACCATTAGACTTAGCAATATCAGCTATATCTTGCAACTCACTTTCACATAAATGTCCAATTAATATTAACACTTCAGCACCATCACTAATTGCTTGTGGTGCATATGTATTAATTGCATCAGTGTAAGATGTAAATTCATAGTCCACTACATTTGCCGGAAAGGTAGAATAAGGAGTACTCATGGAAGCTAATCCTAAAATTCCAACTTGAATTCCATCAATATTTTTTATTGTATATGGCTGGGCAAAATCCGGAATTTCTCCAGAAGCTTTCTCAGTTATATTTGCAGCTAATAACGGAAAAGTCATCTCACTTAACCTTTGATTTAATCCTGATACTTTGAAATCGAATTCATGATTTCCAATGGCAGCAGCATCATATTCCATTGCATTCATAACATCGACCATTGACTCTCCTGCAAACCAGGTGGATGCGGCTGCACCTGTCCACATGTCTCCTCCACTAAGAATTAAGTATTTTTCAGATCCATCATATCCTTCCTGAGTTTTCCATAAACCAGTCAAACCAGGGTAATATCTCCGGAAAAAATATCTTGTCTTATTCCGCCAGCATTCGTAATTGTAATATCAGCATCCGGAAAAGTATAGAACCATGAATCACAAACCATATTGAACATTTCAATTGAATATTTTAATATATCGTCTGAAGCATAACCGATAACTTCTGATAAAACCGAATTAGTTTCGTCCACCCAATAATCAACAACGGTTTTAACATCTTCGTCAATTACACTTTGATCATTACTAACATAATCAATTTCAAAATCCTGAGTTATATCCTGAGTTACATTATAATTAAACTCCAATTTTGCATATCCTTTCATATTATCTCCACCACCAATAATAATTACATCATGATATATTTGCGTAAGTATTTGATGACAATGACCACCACCCATAACTGAAACACCATTAGACTTAGCAATATCAGCTATATCTTGCAACTCACTTTCACATAAATGTCCAATTAATATTAACACTTCAGCACCATCACTAATTGCTTGTGGTGCATATGTATTAATTGCATCAGTGTAAGATGTAAATTCATAGTCCACTACATTTGCCGGAAAGGTAGAATAAGGAGTACTCATGGAAGCTAATCCTAAAATTCCAACTTGAATTCCATCAATATTTTTTATTGTATATGGCTGGGCAAAATCCGGAATTTCTCCAGAAGCTTTCTCAGTTATATTTGCAGCTAATAACGGAAAAGTCATCTCACTTAACCTTTGATTTAATCCTGATACTTTGAAATCGAATTCATGGTTTCCAATGGCCGCAGCATCGTATTCCATAGTATTCATTACATCAACCATTGACTCTCCTTCAAACCATGTTGATGCGGCTGCACCTGTCCACATGTCTCCTCCGCTAAGAATTAAGTATTTTTCAGATCCATCATATCCTTCCTGATTTTTCCACAAACCAGTTAAACCAGCAGCACCGTCAAATTCGTTAATAGATTCAAACCATCCATGCTCATCATTTGTATAAAAAATGGTAATACTAATTAAACTATCATTATCATCGGGTATTATACCCGGTGAATCATTATTGTTACAGGATGAAATAAATAGGATGGCAAATACGGATATTAAAACCAAAAGTCTTTTCATATCTTAAAAGTTAAGTTTAATTCAAATTAACTTACGTAAAACACATACCAAAGGTATGAAATTATTCTATAAGTAAAGCAGTGATTTACTAATTATTATATGACTTAAACTTAATATTAAATAGCTTAACTTACTTTTAAGTTGTTTTATTTAATATTAAGTTGTAAAATTGCATCATAAAACTATTAAGCATTACGTTTTATAAATAAAAACTATGGCAAGAAGAGAATTAGCATCAATTAATGCAGGATCAATGGCAGACATTGCATTCCTGCTTTTAATCTTTTTTTTGGTAGCAACTACAATGGACATTGATACAGGAATGATGCGTATGATGTCACCACCTTCTGATCAGCCTCCACCTGAAATAAAAGAACGTAACGTTTGGGTGGTTTTAGTAAATTCTAACGATCAGCTAATGATAGAAGGGGAACAAATGCCATTATCAATGTTACGGCAGAAAACTAAAGAATTTCTTTTAAATCCAAAAAATCTGGAAAACCTCCCTGAAAAAAGGATAGAAGATATTGATCCACTTGGAGAACTTGAAGTTTCAAAAGGAATAATTTCTATTAAGAATGACAGAGCAACTTCCTATGGAATGTTTATAAAAGTAATGAATGAACTGGTGGCAGCAGGTAATGAGGTTAAAGATGAATTCAGCATGAAAAATTTTGGTAAAAAATATGAAGATTTACCAAAACACCTGCAAACAGCAGTAAAGAAGGCAGTACCAGCAGTTATTTCTGAATCGGAACCAATGCATATTGGAAAGTAGTTCAAAGTTCTAAGTTTAAAGCCTGCCTGTCGGCAGACAGGTTTTGAGTTAAAAAATAAATTGAAATTAAAAAATATAAAATGCCAAGTTTAACAAAAGCAGAAGAGAAAATAATGAAGATTCTCTGGGAAATAGAAAAAGGATTTATAAATGATATCCTTGAGCATTTTCCGCCACCCAAACCTCCATACAATTCAGTTTCGACAATTGTTCGGGTATTGGTGAAAAAGGAAATTGTTTCGTTTAAAAAGTATGGTAATACCTACGAATATTTTCCATTAATAAGCAAAGAAGAATATCGTAAAAGCCAGATGGGAAATCTCATTAAAGATTATTACAACAACTCTCTAAAACAAGTAGTTAATTTTTTTTCTGAAAATAAGAATCTGGATATAGATGAAGTTAACGAAGTAATGAAAATGCTCGATGATATAAAAAATAAGAAAAAGAATGGTTAAATTTCTATTGTACTTATTTGAATCAGGATTGTGTCTTTCCATTCTTTTTATGGTATACTTATTTTTCTTTCGAAAAGAGACCTATTTCCGATTTAACAGGTGGTATTTAGTATTCACTATGCTGCTTTCCTTATCAATTCCATTTGTTCATTTAAATCTTAATATTTCGGATACTCAAAAATTTGAGAATACCTTTTATAAAATTGGGGAGTTCCGGAATTATTACGAGCAGTTAATCGCAATGACAGATCCTGAGTATTTACAAAATCATAAAAAATTTAGCAATTCTGGCTTTGAAGATTTTGATTTAGGCTCTACTGCAAATTCACTACAAAGAAACAATGACATAAGTGGGTTAGGAATAGAAACGAAGCAAGATGAAATCAATTTATATAAATCAACAAAAAGGCTCTCAATTGCTAAACTATCACTTATTATATATGTTTTAGGTGCACTTTTCTTTATTTTTAGAATATTGGTTCTATTCCAATGGATTTATAAAACCATATTTACTAATCCCATAACTCACGTAAATGGTATAAGAGTTATTAATGTAAAAGAGAACCTCCCTCCCTTCTCATTCTTAGGATATGTTTTTGTAAACAACAAAATAATGGATGAAAGTGAGTTGGAACAGATTCTTACACATGAAAAAGTTCATATAAAGCAATTTCATACTATCGATTTATTACTATCACATTTCGTTTCTATTATACACTGGTATAACCCATTAATATGGTTATTACATAAAACAATAAAAACAAATCACGAATTTATTACTGATAATAAAGTTGTAAAAGAAGGATTTGATTTACTAAATTATCAGGAGCTGCTTTTAAATCAATTTGTTTCTATTCCATCAGTTCAATTGGTAAATAACTTCAACTTAATATCAATCAAAAAACGCATTGCAATGATGAATAAAATAAAATCAGGCTTTTTAGCTAAACTTAAGGCATTACTAATAATTCCTACATCAATAATTGTATTTTTTCTATTTGCAAACCTAACAGTTTATGGACCCGGAAAGGCTTTTAACAATTTTTCAATTTTTAACAGTCAAAATAATGTTAATCTGGTTAAAGGATTATGGATAAATGATGCTAATAATGGATACGGGCTAATGGTTCAATTTAATTCAACGAAATTTTCAGTTCTTGAAGATGATATAACATTAAAAGAATATCCTTATCAATTAAAAGACAACCAGATTGTTCTTGGTTTACCTAATAAAAATACAATAGAATTAAATTACGAATTAATTGATAATCAGATTAAAATCTGGTGGAGTGAGGCTGAGTTTTCAGTTTACAATAAATCAAAATTCAATAACTCAGTTGACGAATATTTATCTGGTATAAATGAACCGATTAATTTACCAGTTATTGAAAATTATTGGATAATAACCAGACCTGAATTATGTATTAATGTTGCATTGGTTAATGATAAGATTTTTGTTAACCGACAGCTAATTGATTATTCAGACTTAAAGGAAGCTTTACTAAAAGAAAAAGCTACCATAAATCAATTAGATGCTAATTTAATAAGCATTAAACTTTATGCCGACAAAGATCTTTCTATGAAATACATGCATTCTCTAAACCTCATACTAAGAGAAATTGGATTATTAAAAGTAATCCATATGGGTAAAGTAACAGACGAGAAAGTATCCAAACTGCAAAGAAATTATATTGGAATGGCAAAAAGACTTCCTCCAAAGGATGGACTTGATATTATTACAACTGAAGAATTAGAAGAAAAGGGAATTGCATTTTTCGAAATAGATGCTACTAATTCTGAAAATACCCCCGACTTACTAAAACCTAAGTTCAAAGAATTGCTTGAAAATTCAGAAAAGTATGTTGCCGGATTATATTATGATAATAAAACAATATTCAATACATACATTGGATATCAGGATATGGCAAGAACAGTTGTATACGAATTTAGGAACAATTATGCATTAAAAAATTATAATCTTAGTTATGATGATCTATCGCCT
>JAHOYT010000019.1 GCA_019038645.1 Bacteroidales bacterium | reverse complement strand
ATGAAGGAAATAGCAGAAAAAATCCAGATTGTTAATGATATTGCTTTTCAAACAAATATACTGGCCCTAAATGCAGCTGTTGAAGCAGCAAGGGCAGGTGAACATGGAAAGGGCTTTGCTGTTGTTGCTGCCGAGGTTAGAAAATTGGCTGAGCGCAGTAAAGTTGCTGCAGATGAAATAAATGTTGTTTCAAAATCAGGTGTTGAAATTTCAGACAAAGCTGGAAAACAATTAGAAGCAGTTGTTCCTGAAATGGAAAAAACAGTAAAGCTTGTTCAGGAAATATCAGCATCATCGCAAGAACAAAACTCAGGTTCGGATCAAATAAATAGTGCAGTGCAACAACTAAGTCAGGTAACGCAACAAAATGCAGCGGCATCGGAAGAGTTAGCAACAAGTGCTGAAGAGTTAGCAAGCCAGGCTGATCAACTTAAAGATGTTATATCTTTCTTTAATGTTGGAGCCGATCATGGAAAAATTTCAAAGATTAATGTTATGAAAGGCGGAAACGGACATGACCAAAAAGTTGTACAAAAACAGGCAAAGCCCAAACTGAAAGTTATAGAACCTGTACAAACACATGGTGTTGATCTGAAAATGGGAAAAATAGATAAAAATGATAATGAGTTTGAGAAATATTAGTTATAAGAGGAGGGTATCCAAAAAGCCACAGAACTTGATAAAACACTTCGACAGACTCAGTGTGACAAGCTGATTAATAGGAAGTTGTCATGCTGAGTTTATCGAAGTATAGACAACTTTCTTGCTTTTTGGAGCCCCTTGAAACCTGTATTTTAACATATTAAAAACTAATTAAAATGGAAAATAAATATAAATTCGATTCATTTTTATCATTCACACTTGGTGATGAGTATTTTGCTGCCAATGTAGCTAAAGTGCTTAATATCCTTGAAATGGTAAAAATAACAAAAGTGCCGAAATCTCCCGATTATATGTTAGGAGTAATAAATTTAAGGGGCAGTGTTCTCCCCCTGACAGATCTCAGATTAAAGTTTGGAATGAAACAAGCTGAATACACATCACAAACCTGCATACTTGTACTTGATATTGAGATTGATAAGGAATTGTTGCAAGTAGGTGCATTAGTAGATTCTGTACAGGCGGTATTAGAAATTACACCTGAGAATATTAAGCCGCCACCAAACATAGGAAGTAAATATCAATCAGAGTTTATTTACGGGATGGCTAATCCTTCTGATGAATTTATTATGCTTTTAGATATGGATAAGGTTTTTTCTACAATTGAATTAATAGAACTTAAAGAAAGCTCTGTTAAAATAAATAAGAAAAAATCTGCCAAAACGGAAGAGGTTAAATAAACGATTAAACGAATTAAGAAATATATGTATTAAGGGCTGTCTCAATTTGCTGTAAATCAAACCAAAAAAGTGAATGTTTGAAATTTTCCATTTCTATAGCTTAGCAAGGTTTGAATTATCCTGAGACAGCACCTTAATTTATTAACGAATTTAAATGTAAAAACTATATTATGATATCCTGGAGACGAAATTATAAAATTGGATTTTTAATAATTGGATTTTTGTTTTACTCAAAATTCTCGAACAGCCAGTTTGTTCTATCAGGAGAATTTCGCCCACGTTTTGAATTCAGGGATGGATACAAACAATTAATGAATGAAGATGAAAATCCTGCTCTAATCACTACTCAGAGAAGTAGATTAAATTTTGGATACAAAAATCAAAAATTTTCAACAAAGCTATCATTACAAGATGTAAGAATCTGGGGCGAAACATCTGCAAAAGAAGATGTTCCTGGTGTTCATGTGATTGAAGCATGGGCAGAGTTATTATTTAATCGTTATTTAACTTTAAAATTGGGGCGACAGGTTTTAAAATATGATGATCAACGATTATTAGCTGCTACAAATTGGAATAATGTTTCATCATCACATGACGTTGCCTTATTGAAGTTTAGTCAGAATAATTTACATGCTCATCTCGGACTTGCATATAATAATGATAAGGAAAACCTTGTAGAAAGCTATTATCCTGTCAACTATTACAAAACTTTAAGTTATTTATGGCTATCAAAGGATATTAATGAAAATTTTAAAATATCCTTTATAGATATTGTTGATGGAAACCAGAAAGATACTTCTGATAATGTTATTTATTTCAGGAATACGTTGGGCCCTAACATTATGTATAACTTTACAGATATAAGATTAAAAATTAAAGGGAACTTTTACATTCAAAAAGGGAAAGATAAAACAGGAACCAGCCTGAATGCTTATTTTTATTCTGCTAATATAGAAAAATATATTTCAGATAAACTGAATGGTACAATTGGCATTGACTATTATTCCGGTAATAATGGACTGGATACAAACAGGACAGTAAATCGTGCTTTTAACAAGCTTTATGGTAGTGGTCATTCATTTTGTGGATATATGGATTATTTTACCAGTGTTGATGTTAATACAAAAGGTGGAGGTTTAATGGATATTTATCTTAGTGCCAAATATTCCATTTCGGAAAAATTGATTTTTCAGCCCTACTTACATTTCTTTAATCTTGCCAATAATGTTGCTGTAATTAATCAGGATGGTAAGCCAGAAGCTATTGATAAATATTTAGGTGCCGAAATAGATTTTAAAATTAAATATATATACTCTGATGTTACCCAAATTGATTTCGGCTATTCATTTATGATGGCAACTAAATCAATGGAAACCATTAAAGGAGGAAATATGAATGAGTTTCCTCAATTTGCATGGATAATGATAACTTTAAAACCTGAATTTATCAGGAAGGAATGATTGTAGAAAGCAATCTGAATAGCAACTACCGGGTGTTTGTATTAACATTAAATGCTTTTTGTATAAAGCATCTCAAAACCAATATTTAACATCATTCTTTCTGGCTCTATAACATTAATCTCCAGTATGACGCCTAGCCACAACACCCCCCCCATAATCAGGCTTATAAGAATATAAAGAATCTATCTCTTTCAAACATATTGTATTATATAAATTGATTTTACTCGTCTTTTGGTTTTTTGGAATTAAATCCAGTTACTTCAACCCACTTTGAATTTTCTTTTTCCAGGATAAAAAGAGATGAACCAATTGAGCTTTCCTCTATTTCATGACCTAACGAGTCTGTTGAGGTAAAATTGAATTTGTAATTTACTATATACCAAGCCATAGAGCCATCTTTGGAAATGTGGATTATTGGATCACTTAAATCATCAATTGATGTATACTTTACTTTTCGGTTAGTAAAACTTTCTTTAAAAAGCTCTTTTAATTCGTCATTTGTGTAATTTTTAATTTCACCTTTCCTGATGTAAACAGAGTTTTCAGCATAAAGAGTAGCCCATGTTTCCCAGTCATTTTCAATTTGTGCTTTATCACACGTTTCAAGATAACTGAGGATTTTTTGTTTTTCTTTCTCTAAATCAACTTTGGGTTGACACGAAGAAAAAACAATTGTCAAAAGGAAAACAATTACTGGAAGTAGTTTTAATTTTTTCATGATTACAAGATTAGATTAATAATTTGGTAAATTTTTTACAATCAAAACTTTACAAGTTACGATTCTGAAAAAGCGAAGTCAAATAAATTAATGTAAAAACCGTATATTGGGGTGCAAACCTAAAAAATGATAATAAAAAAGCCGAATGCTTTTGTGTCAGGCCTTTCTTGTAGCGAAGATAAATAAAAACCCTTTCTCAAATTCTGGTCTTTAAAACTGTTGTATATCATATAGGAAAATGAAACTTAGTATAAATTGTTATTAAAATATTTTCTAAATTTACGTTAAGAGATTGAATGGGGTTTTAAAAGATATAATAATAGCAGAAAGATGAATTTTATAAGATTTATATATTATAATAAATTAGTAAACAGGCTTAATAAAAACCTGAAGATAAAGCAAAAAACTTACCTGGCTTTTTTACTTGTATCAATAATGATACTTTTATTTTCGGTATATACTCTTTATTCATATTCTGAGATTAAAAAAAGAGAAATTTGTGTCGAAACTGTTAGTTCAGTGCAACGTGATTATTTGGAATTGGCATTATTACTTGAGCAAAGGTATTCTTTGACTGTAAAAAATAATTATGAAAAACTAAATGATAAAAACGATCAAATTTTAATTTCGGTAAATAAACTTAAGAAAACGATTAATTTAATTGTGAATGAAGAAGTATATGCAAATTTAAAATTACAACAGCTATTAAATATATATACGAATATTGAAACCTCATCCCTTTTCGAAAATAAAAACTCATACATTGCCGAAAGTGAAGCTAAAGTAGCTCAAAATAAGATTATTATTCGTGAAATTATTTTGGATTTACAAGACTTTGATAAAAATGTAAAAATTTATGTTGCAATGTATTCAGAGCAAACAGAAAAACAGTTTAAGAAGAAAAATATATTAATATATATTTTTTTTGCCAGCGGAATATTTGCATCAATTATTATTGCAAACTTCATAAGCTTTAGGATTACAGAACCAATTGAAAAATTAAAAGATAATATCAAAGTTCTTGAGCAAGGTGATTATAGTTTAGACAGCAAATTTGAAGATTTAGATAATGATGAAATAGGTGATATAGCAAATGGAATAGAAAGAATAGGTCAAACAATTAAGGAAACCGTAAATTTTACAGAAAAAATTGGCAGGAATGAATTTGATGCAGATCTAAATGTAAATAAATCCGGTAAACTGGCATCTGCTTTGCTTTCCATGCGCGACAATCTCAAAGCTATTACAGAACAAAGTGAATTGCAAAAGATTAATGAAGAAAAGAGAAATTGGGTAATTAAAGGTTTGGCTGATTTAGGTAATATATTAAGATCTAATATAGACGAAATAGATAATTTATACTTTGATATTTTAAAAACGATCATTCAATATATTGGAGCTAATCAGGGAGGTTTTTTTATTATTCAGGAAAAAGATAATGTAGAAATTTTAAAATTAAGTGCTTGCTATGCTTATGATCGAAGAAAATTTTTAACCAAAGAACTTGAAATTGGAGAAGGATTAGTAGGACAATGCGCACTTGAAAAGCAAATAACTAATTTAACGGAAATACCCAATAATTATATTCAAATTTCTTCCGGATTAGGTGGATCTAATCCCAATAATTTAATTTTAATACCATTAATTCTTAATAATAAAGTTTACGGTGTATTAGAATTGGCATCGTTTGAATTATTTAATGAGCATCATATTGAATATTTAGAACAATCTGCTGAAAGTATTGCTTCAACTATTTCCGGAATGCAAATAAATATTACTACCAAATCACTTCTTGAGAAAACTCAAATTCAGGCAGAAGAAATATCAGCCAGAGAAGAGGAAATGAGGCAAAACATGGAAGAGTTGGAGGCTACACAAGAAGAATCGGAAAGAAAAGCGGAGCATTATGAACAACTATTGAAAGAATCAAATATTCAGAAAGAAAATACAGTCTAACCTGTTGTGAATTTGTAAAAACAAAAGCCTTACAAACTCTGTGTTTGTAAGGCTTTTCTAGTAGCGGGGATAG
>JAHOYT010000098.1 GCA_019038645.1 Bacteroidales bacterium | reverse complement strand
AATCGTGGCATTCGTAACACAGGCCGCTTATTTCTTTATTCATTAAAAGATGCCTATTGTCTGAACTATGAGGAGAATGACAAATAGCACATTCTCCAGCTTCAACAGGAGCATGAATTATTCGTTTAGATGGTTCTTCGTGGCACATATAGCAAAGAGCCGGCATATCATCTACTAACTTAAACTCTCTTCCTTGCCCTTCAGGATGCTTATTTTCGTTTGCGGAATGGCAGTTATCACAAGCATCAGTTGCAGGCTCATGCTTATAGCTAAGTTGGGTTAAATCTGAATGGCAATCAGCACAATTTATCTCCGGTACGACCTTTCCATCAATAAAAGATTTCTCAGGATAAATTTCATTTCCTTCTACTATTCCCCATGAAGAAAACAGTAGAATCACTACTATAAAACCTAAAGATGATATCAGATATGCTTTCATGTTTAAAATCTCTTTACAATTTTACAGTACGCACCTGGTTTATACTCTTCATGCTCATAAAATCTATCAAATAAATCAATTTCTGCAGAAATAAACAATTGTCTGACCCTTCTTGTATACTCAATTTTATCAGTAAAATTAAATAAATGATCTTGAGCTAATCTTTCCATAATTGTTTAGCTATTAAATTTCCCTTTTAATTAAATATAAATCTATTCTCACCTCCATGTGCATTATGGCATTCCAGGCAACTTAAATTATCTATCCCCTCGTGAGTTTCATTTTGTAATACAATATTTATATCATGACAATTTGTACATATGTCCTGCCCTGTATGTAACAATAAACTCTCTTTATCAGAGCTATGTGAATCATGACAAGTATTACAAAATCCTGCAGCCACAGGTCCATGTACAAATTTATACTTTTTGTTAAAATTATCGTGGCAACTCATACAAGAACCTTCAACCATATAATTTTGATTTACACCTCCATGGGGGTTATGGCAGTCAATGCAGTTCTTTTCTCCAATATCGGAATGCAAAGTGCCCTGACTTAGTACTGATGATTCATGACAAGTAAAACATAACTCTTGCCCTTCCGTAACTAATAAGCTTGAAAATTTTGATTTATGGGGGCTGTGACAAGAAGTACAGTATCCTCCTTTTACCGGACCATGTATAGATTCATAACTTTCACTAAAATCTTCATGGCATTGATAACACAGGTCTGGTTGAGGCTTGACATACGCACCTACTGAGTTTTTATTGTGGCAGGAGTTACATTCATCTTCGGCATACGGAATATGTATATATACCAGAGGTTTAATATTTGCATTATCTATTTGTACAATTTGAGTAGAACTGTCAGTTAAATTTATTTCAATATTTTCATTTACTGTAGGATCCGGAACACCATCGAAAAAAAATGACAAATACTTATAATTTTCCGGAGTAACACAAGAACTTATAAAAGCAATAGCAATTACACCGTATGCAATATATTTAACTAAGCTATTTTTCATTAAACTCAAATAATTATTAAAATCTTCTCTTTACTTTAACAAAAACACCTCCAAGCATTTCTTCCTCTAAAAGTCTATTTCTGTGAAAATATTCCAAACCAAAAGAATAGCTTAAAGCTCTAATCCTTGACGAATATTCTAGTTTACTCTTAACTAAATTCAAAAAAATATTATCGCCATTTTGGTTTCTATAATCAAAACTATATTGAATTATTGTATTAGACCTCATCCTATATGTAACATTAGCTGATGAATAAAAATAACTCTGATTACTATAAACTCCATACTTATAGTAATAATTATTACTGGCACTTGCAAAGAATTGAAATTTCTTGTGTCTTAATTTCATATTTGCATAATATCTTAGCTGTTGAATCGGGATTAAAGAACTTACCTTTTTTTTATATTCAATTCCTGCATTATAATATTTTGAATGAGACTTAATACCCATAATATGTTGCTTATACTCATCACGACTAAATATATTTTCAAATTCAATGTCTGAATACGCATCTTCCTTATATCTATAATAAACTGATACCAGTTTCTTTAATACTGAAATTTCTGCAGAAAAATTATGTCTGTTTAAACTGTAACTAGAAGTACCGGCTTGTTCGGCTGTATAATCTATATAAATAATTGAATTATTATTCAATTGTCCACCGGGAATCCTTTGTATTTCAATATAATTTCCTTGATCAACAAGATAATAATCAAGATTTTCCTGATAAATTAATATTTGATTCATGCTTTTTACAACAACACTTTGTTTATTAACAAATGGGTTATTTAGTAATAGTATATCACCATCTGTAATAGTATGTTGCTCATTAACAACTTGAATTATACCGGATTTATTTTTATGATCCATTTGCTCATTAGCGAAATAATAATTTATTACAATATTTCCGGTAGGTATTTTTTTCAAATAATTGAAACTAAAGCCTGCTTGTTTTATCTGCTGATTGTAAAGGCTTTGTTTTGTATCGTTTATTGAGTAAAAAACAGAAGACCTTAAGCTTTGAAAAAGTTTATGATCTAAATGTGCGAAAATATCATTTTGATTAAGTTTAATATCTTCGTTCAAATAATTTCTGAAATTGTAATTTAGACCTAGCCTAAAATTTGCAGGAAATTTAAAAAGAAATTTCTCTGTTGCTGAAAATTCTTTAGATTCCTGATTTCCATATTTTATATATTCCCTAATTGTAGAATTAAATAAATAATTATTCTTTTTATCAAAATATAGTCTATTATTTAAATTTATTTCATGATACCTGGTATTTATATTTGCCAGACTGTTATATAGTCTATTATCTTCAGTGTACTTATATTGAATATAATGTGCATCATTTTTAAAGAATGTTTTACTGATTCTTCCAATTAGTCTTTTAGTGTCAAAACTATATATACGATTATTGGTAATATTTTCTGTTTCTGATTTTAAGTTAGAATATGATAATACAAAAGGGATTTTTTTATCCATACCTGATAATTTAACGTCCCAAAAACTACTATTTGATTTAGAATAGCTTATATCTTCATTGTTATAATAACCATCACTTAACTTAATTTGACTGCTTATTCTATAATTTTTGTTTTTTAATAAAATAGTCGATAAATCAATACCTTTTCGTGACATTCTCTCAACTCTGTCTGGGTGAATGTCAGCAATGTTTTGTCTTAATTCAGGATTATAATCAGCTTTAAAGTTTATCGATAATAAATTTGGATGCCATATATAGCTTTTGGTATTAAGACTAATTGCAGGTGAAATGTATGAAATCTTATAATTATCTTCAATACCTAGCCTATCCCATAGCTTATAATTGTAATAACCATCTAATCCTATTTCACCGCCAATTTTTTGAAATTTAAACGCTTGTATAGGAGTTAAGGTATTCTGACCATTTATAGATAAGAATGGATAGGTAAAAACAAAAATAAATATGAGCCATTTTTGAAACCTCACAATATATTCAATTAAAAAAGCCAATTTTTATCTTCCACAGCACCATAAACATTCACTTTATTTTTACCTTGCTGATTGGAAACATATATAATATATTTAAGTTTATATGCAGGGTCAAGATATTGTTCAAAATATTTGATGTGCTTATAAGAAATATGTATTGCACGAGGTAAAAACATATCGCCTGAATTTGCATTCTGTCCTCCAAAATACATGAGTAATTGCCCTTTTTTGTTAAATATTTGAACATTCCCAAAAGCCGCATCTACTACAAATAGGTTTTCATCTTTATCCAGAGCAAGGTCTTTTGCCCGGGCAAACTGTCCTGGGAAAGTGCCAATACTACCTACAGATCTTATAAAATTTCCATCTAAGTCATAAACCTTTATTTTATTGCCAATGAAATCTGTTACATATATATTATCCTCAAAACCTTCAATGTATTTTGGCATTACAATAAATCCAGGGTCTGTGTTATCAACATCCGGGAAAGAAAAAAGAAAATTTAAATTTGTAGCGTCATAAACATGAATTTTTCTGGTTTTAGTATTGGGTATCCATAGCTTATCTTTAAAAGCTAATATATCATATGGTGCATAATTTTCTGTATCACCAAAAGCAGTTTGGTATTTATAAGCATTATCTGTTTTGTTGAAAACTACAATTTGTTTACGTTTCTTATCAACAAAAAAAAGATTCCCAGAAGAATCTACTGTACAACTCACTGGTTGCGCTAATTTCCCTCTTCCCTCAGGGACAATGTATTCAAAAGTTTTTTCCTCAAGATTGATTAATTCAATCCCTTTTAACATATTATCACAAATAATCAATTCATTTCCTGTTGATGTTATTTCGAGTGGTGATAAAACTCCCATAGGAATCTCTTTACCAAGTATAAAATCCATAAAAGGAGAACGCCGTCCCAATATGTCTGCTGAATTATTTATGCTTGTCAGATACTGTATTCTCACACTATCAGGTGGTGGAGGATATATAACCAATTCTTCAATTTCAAGAGCTTGTGTTTGAAATATTTTGCATGATGTAAAGCATAGAACAATCGAAATCAATAGAATTATTCTGTTTTTAAAGATATATGACATGTTTTAAATAAGTTTGACCAAATTTAGAAAATTAAATGGATTTTTATGTAAAAAAAAAAGGCAATATATATTGCCTTTTTTAGATATTTTACTTTGATTTATTTAATATGACAATCTAAGCATAAGGCACTAACATCATTAGTAGTTATTAAGAAAGCCCCAAGAGTATTATCATGAGCATTGTGGCATGATCCACATTCTACATATTCATTACCACCATTAGTAAAAGTTTTAGCATTTGTAGGAGCTTGCATATCTGCTGATACAACTAATTGTACTCCCACAGGATGGTCATTAGTAAGACCTGTGCCAACAACACCATTTAGTGTGCCTAATGCTGCAAATCCTGCTCCTGATATAGTTCCAGTAGCGTGAATAGTAGTGGCATCATCATGGCATCCTAAACATTTAAGAGATTCTGATGTAATAGATAAGTCTCCAGCAGTCATAGTACCACTAGAATACATAGTAAAACCACCTGCAGCTGGTATTGTTTGGCTCCACAATACAGTTCCTGCAGCATTTACTCCGTTGTGAGGAATGTGACAAGCAGCACAAATCTCGCCTGTAAAACTACCAGGCATATTGGCATCTGATATTACAGTTGATAAATTGTGGGGTGTACCTGATACTTGCCCGAAACTAACTATTGCCAATGCAACAAAGATTGTTGTTAAAATTAAGATTTTTTTCATAGCTTTTTATTTAAATAATTGATTCCTATAGATACTCAATGTAGATTACATTGATATATTTTCTAAAAGAAGATTAAAACATCCTTTTTTGCTAAAATAGCAAATTGATTGTTATTCCAATAACAATTGCTTAAAATAATCGCAACACATGATTAATATCATTTTGTGCATTGATATATATCAATTGTCGTTTTTTATTAATTCTAATAAATTGGTAAATGTTCGTTGGTTAATTCCAGTTAATTCAAAAACTCAACCTTTATAAATCAGTTTGCCTGTCGATGTAAATAAAGGATTATGATTTTATATTATTTATTTTTGTAATATATTACAA
>JAHOYT010000063.1 GCA_019038645.1 Bacteroidales bacterium | reverse complement strand
TCATCTCCGGCTCGATCGGAGATCTCCAATTGTGATTTGTTATTGAGATTCCCGCGCAAGCGGGAATGACAAACTGTTTTAATTTAAGTTTATATTATTGTGTCATTTCCGACTCCTGCCTGCCGGTTTAACTGCCGTAGGCATGTCAGGCACGGTAATCGGGAATCTCTTACTAAGCTAATATGTAATCACGACACACCCAATCACCACCTTTTGGCAGGGATGAGCATATGGGCCACTTAGAAACCCAAAGCAATAAAATTAAAAAAAGGGAAAAGAGAATGGTGGAGAAATACCGGAAGCGGAAGCTAATTGCTGTCAGTTATATTTTCAAAATCCAAAATTTGCACCAAAGGATATGGTGCTTTGTTTCCCGTGGAACACAGGTGCTGTATACTTATTCTGATCGCCGGAAATGTCACTGTATAAATAATTCAGGAAGATGTATCCGTCGTTAATTATTTGGTAACTAGCCCTGAATGAGAATGATTTATTTTCCCATTCAACCGAATCCATAAAAGGATTTCCTAAACGGGATCCGCCAAGATTGTCGTAATCTTTACCCTTTTGAGCATGCAGATATGCCAGCTTTAAAGAAAGTGTTCTAAATGGTTTATGCATGACAGAAATATATATTTCCTGCGAATTATCCATTAAATAACTACCCAGATTGTAGCCATTACTCTCGAAAGTCGTTGTGGGAATATTATGTTTGTACGTTAAAGGCATTGACTTTGTATATTCAGCAGTAATAAAAGTATTGGGAATAAGATCAGAAATACGCATGCTGGTTTTTAAGCTCCAGAAGTTCCATACAGTATCATTAAAAAAACGACTGGTCGATAATTCATCAACAAATAAGGTAGCTGAAAGGTGCACTTTTTTAATATTACGGGAACTGATATCAAAAAACATTTGTGAATTTTGCCCAACATTACGACCTGATTTATCGGTTGCATTGTAGGTATGATCTACCGATTTATAAAACATAACCGGAATCAGATATTGTAATTGTGGCCCGTCGGAGCTGTAAATTATGGAATTTCCGGCAGAAACATAGAAATTTTTAAAAGGTTTAAAAGTAAACAGGTTTGCTGCAAGGTATTTATCGAACATCATATCGCGCTGATCGGTTCCGTATGCATTCGTAAATGTCATTGTTGAAGCGCTATCGACAATTTCAGAAACCAGCCATCCGTGTACCCAGTTAAATTCAAACCATTGTACTGGTTTTAAATTCAGTTTTATGTGTGCAAAAGAAGGAGTGCGGCCTGAAAAAATATTGGCTCCGTTGTAATTATTTCCCCACTGAAAATGATCTTTTACAATTCCAAAACTTCCCCAATCCCATGCGTAGGTTAATCCGCCGCGCATCTCACTAAAATCTCCGCCTCCGTCATTGTGTTTATAATTTGCACCCATGCGTTGAGTTAAATAGTCTTCTTTAGCAAGAAATTCACTTTCGTGATTATCGCGTAAGCTGGCATAAAATCCCCAGGTGCTTCCGATATATGAAAAAGCTTCTGCTCCGTTCCATCGATGATAAAAATTACCACTGTCGTTCATAAAATATTCGGCACCAAGAATGGCATTAACCGAAAAAGTAAATAGAGAATCCTTATAATAAAGAATATCAAAACGTTTATCGAAATCCGTATTTGGTTTAAGTTCTTTATTAAAATCCTGTAAATAAAAACTCAGTTCATCCTGCTGGCGCCTGTTTAAAGCATAATCGCTTTCCCGAATCTCGCTTAACTTGTTAGCAATAAAAATACGTGAATAAGGCTTTACTGTTGTATTTATTTCAACAACTCCCAAAGTAGCAAATTCGTCTAAAAATTCGTAGATATCGTTATTAGAAGTATGATGATAGACTGTCTGTGAATGTACTGTAGTAACAAAGAATAATAGGCTTGCTGTTAAAAGTTTAATAGTCCATAGTTTATAGTCCATAGTTGCTGGTTTGCTATTTTTTTCTGAGTGAGTTTCTTAATGCCTGAGTCATTTTAATAATTTCTTCTGCATTCGAATACAGATTAGAAAAAGTATTTTGGTTTATAAATTCTCTTCTTTTTGCAATGTGAAGGCAAGCTACAACCTCAATAGCAGATCTTAATGCGTATCCTAAAAACTTGTTAAATTCAGGATTTGATTGACCGGTAGAACCTTCGGCGATATTTAAAACAATTGAATCTGCAGCTCTTTTCATCTGAGATGACAATACATAAACTTCTTCCCGCGGAAACTTCTTTACTAAATTGTTTATTTCATCATCAAAGTCAAGTGCTTTTTGCCAAACAATTAAATTTTCAAACTTAAATGCCATTTTATAAATTTTAAAACTGTTGACTAACTGCTATTTTACTGTGGTCTATTAACTATTGACTAGCAGCCTTTAGCTGCTTCTCGCTTTTCGAAACAATATATTCCAAACCGCTTTCCAGAAGTACTTCCAGTCGGTTCTTAAGGGATGTTTCCTGTATGCTTCCAGATATTTTATTTCTGATGCCTGTATTTCTTCTATTGTTTTGGGCATATCAACATAAAAAGGAGGGATGAGGCCAGGCTTCGTTTTTATCCTTTTTTCCTGTAATTCTTTGCTATACAAACTGTAATAGTGCTCACTTAATGGCCGGACGCCTACCAGCTTCATTTCTCCACGGAAATAATTAATAAACATAGGTAATTCATCGAGCCATATTTTTCTGAATAATTTCCCCGCCGTTGTTATGCGGAAATCATCTTTAAACTTACCGCCCTCCTGTAAATCGGATTTTTCGTAAACATATTCCTGCAAATATTCTGCAAAGGGATGCATGGTTCGTAACTTATAAACATGAATAATTTTTCCGTTTTTCCCGATACGGTGAAGTTTCACCAGAGGACCATAAGTAGGTTCAGGATCAAGGTAAGGTTTGCTTTTTTTTCGGGCCACAAAATATAACCAACCATGAATATCTTTTTCGTTTTTAATTTCGAAACCACAGGAATATAAACGACCAAAAGTTTCGGCTTTGGACACAACTCTGTTTATGCCACGGGTTAAAAAGAAATATATTCGCTTGGTTAAATTAAATTTTGGAAAAACTCTTTTTACAATAAAATCGAAAAAATAATAAATACTATTTAAAACAGGAGGGAACTTTCTTAAAATCCGCTTTTTACGCTGATCTTTTGTTTCAACACAACCAATAAAAATACCTCCATTGATTAATTTTCGGTTTACTGACTCGAAAAACTTATTAATAAACCGGATATCATTTATTCGTTTAAGATTAACAATTTTTAAATAGATCTTTTCAGGAAGCTTATCAACATTAAATCGTGTTGTTGTTGAAAGCAATGAATAATTAGGAGTATTTAAATTGATATTTTCCAGAATAAATTGAAAAACCTCCGGGCTTGATTCTTCAATAATGGCATCGCGTATATTTTCAGGAACAGGTTCTAAAGTTAATTCAGGAGGGAATGCTTCAGAAACAGTAAGCTCAGGAGCACGACCTACCGCTCTCTGGTATGCTTCAAAAACTTTCGATGTGTCGGGTCCTGCATTTGCGTTGCAAATAAGATAATCACATAAAGCAAAAATAATTTCGATAAGCGTAGTTAATATAACAATTCCTCCAAAAACCAATCGTGAGTAAAAATCAGACCTGAACAGAAACATTAAAATAGCAGCAATTCCGGTTATTACGAGGTTGGTAATTATTATTTGTAAAATGGCACGGTTTAATTTTACTCGTTCGGGGGCATAATATTTTTGAGTTATTAACGAAACAATAATCCAGGTGAATGCAAAAACAAGAAAAGGAACAATGTAATTGGGTAAATAAACCCTTTTTGTTGCAGGCTTAATCCATATCATGATAAAAAATGCAGCAAACAGTGCCAGTATATCAAAAAAAGTATTTATATATAACGAACGACGGTTCATGTTTTAGTTCAAAGTTTGCCGGCAAGGCAGGTTTAAAGTTAAGAATTTATTTTAAAATGGTTTATTGTTCCTTATTACAAAAAAACAAACGACTTTGTGTCTGATTTCACATTTTTAGGTGGCTAACTGTTGGTTATTTAACTAAATACTAATTACTAATTTTTAATTCTTAATTATCCATTATCCATTGTTCATTGATGATTGTTCATTGTACATTGATAATTGTTCATTGCTCACTGATGATTGATCATTGTTTCTTTACCAAATAATATTTTACTATATTCTTTACATTTTGCAGAAGCAATTCCTTCAACCATGGAAGTGGCTTGTTAGTCCATCGTTGAGGATGAAAAGTTTTGTAATTCGGCTATTGCATATAAAGGTACATTAATAAGCCAGCTTTCTTCTCTAAAATCAGACATTGATGTGCGAATTGCTGTGGCCGGACTGTATTTCAGACAGAATACTTTAAGACTCTTTGCTTGCAAATTTTCTTCTGCTTTTACTTCAACAGGGATAACTTCATCTTTATTTTGAATAAGGAAATCTACTTCAGCATTAGATCTTTCTGTTGACCAATAAAAGATATCAAAGTTTTTAGTACAGAGCATTTGTTGCAATACATACTGTTCTGTAATTGCTCCTTTAAATTCTTCAAATACGGCATTACCTTCTAAAAGCGTTTTTATATCAATATTACCCATAGCAGCCAGTAAGCCAATATCCACAAGAAATAACTTAAATGCGCTGAAATCAACATAAGCTTTAAGAGGAAATGCGGGTTTGGTTACCCTGTTAATTTTATGTATTAATCCGCAGTCAATTAACCAGTTAATAGCCAACTCGAAGTTTTTTGCCCGCGCTCCTTCCTTGATTAGTCCATAAATAAATTTTCTGTTTTCCTTTGCTAATTGTGCCGGGATTGAATTCCAAACCATCCTGATTCGCGGAACAATATTAGTGGGAGCATGTTTTGAAAAATCCTGTTCGTATGCAATTAATATATCTTTTTGAATATTTCGTACTTCATTAAAATCATTATTAATACTAAAAGCGGAAACAGCCTCTGGCATTCCTCCAATAAAGTAGTAATACTTTAAAAACTGTATGAGTTTTTGTTTAAATGTTTTTATGAGCTCCCAGTTTTTACCTTTCAAAAGCGAGATAAGTTTTCTTTGTCCGGTAGCTTCAAGAAATTCCGTGAAGCTTAAAGGATAGAGATCTAAAAATTCAACTTTACCAACAGGAAAGGATGTGTGTTTAGTTAACGCAACGCCCAAAAGTGAACCAGCGGAAATTAAATGATATTCAGGAACAGTTTCATAAAAATATTTCAATGAAGTTATTGCTTCCGGAGCTTCTTGTATTTCGTCAAATATAATTAATGTATTTTGGGGGTTAAATATAATTCCGGTTTCGATTTGTAAGGCTGTAATTATTCTTTCAATATCAAAATCATTTGTAAAAATATTTTTAAGATGTTTGCTGCTTTCAAAATTTATATAAATAGTTTGTTCATATTCTCTTTTTCCAAATTCTTTCATTAACCATGTTTTTCCAACCTGTCTTGCACCACGTATAATTAATGGTTTTCGGCGTGTTTCTTTTTTCCAGTGAATTAAACTGTTTATTTCTGTTCTTTTCATTATATTCTAAATAGTTAACACAAAGCTACAAAAAAACAAACGACTTTTGGTTGTAAATAACAAAAAAACAAACGACTTTGTGTCTGATTTCACATTTTTAGGTGGCTAACTGTTGGTTATTTAACTAAATACTAA
>JAHOYT010000067.1 GCA_019038645.1 Bacteroidales bacterium | reverse complement strand
TAAAAGTATGGGATGTTTATAATAATTCATCCGAAGAAGATATGGATTTTATTGTGGCAGAATCCGAAAATCTGGCAATAAAAAATCTGTTAAACTATCCAAATCCTTTTACGGAATCAACAGCGTTTTATTTTGATCATAACAGACCCAATGAAGACCTGGATATTTTAATTCAAATTTTTACAGTTTCTGGGAAATTAGTAAAAACTATTACTACTATAATAAATTCAAATGCTTTTCGTTCTGATCCTATAAACTGGGACGGACTTGATGATTTTGGAGATAAAATTGGCCGTGGAGTATATATTTACCAGATACGTATCAGAACGTTTGACGGTGAGATAGTTAAGAAAATTGAAAAGCTCGTTATACTAAAATAATTTATTGTTAACCGGCAAATAATTCTATATTTGCAACTCTTACATTTTGAAGTGAACTATGATGAAAAAATATTTTATTACAATTGCATTTTTTGCACTTTTCAGCCAAATTATGTTTGGTCAGGATGGGATAACAACTGAGGAACTGGCCGGTGCAAATAATGCATTAGAATATTCGGTTTCTTTTTTAACAATTGCTCCCGATTCCAGAGCCGGTGCAATGGGTGATGTTGGTGTTGCCACATCTCCTGATTACGGTTCAATGCACTGGAATCCTGCAAAATATGCGTTTATTGACAGCGATATGGGGTTATCAGTATCATATACACCCTGGTTAAGAAATCTGGTAAACGATATTAATCTGGGTTATTTGTCTTTTTATAAAAGAATTGATAATAAACAAACAGTTGCCGCCACATTACTATACTTTGATCTGGGAGATATTCAGTTTACTGATGAATTTGGAGATTACAACGGACAACATACACCTTATGAACTTTCTATTGATATCGCGTATGCGAGAAGCTTCTCAGAAAAGATTTCCGGAGGAATAGCTTTCAGGTATATACGATCTGATATTACCGGAGGCGCATTTGTTGGTGATGCTGAGACCAAAGCCGGAAATGCTGTTGCTGCAGATGTATCCATGTATTATGTTAACGACGAAATTAATCTGGCCGATAAAAACGGAACATTCTCTTTTGGCTTAAATATTTCAAATATCGGATCAAAGATTTCTTATACAGAAGTAGAAAAAGATTTTTTACCAACAAATTTAAAAATCGGAGCAGCCTTTAAATATGATTTAGATGATTATAATTCATTAACCCTTGCAGTTGACCTAAATAAATTTTTAGTACCTACTCCTCCTGCAACAAATGGTGATACAATAGTAGCAGGTTATGATCCGGATGTTTCGGTGCCGGAAGGTATGATACAATCATTTTATGATGCGCCCGGGGGATGGGAAGAAGAATTACATGAGCTAAAATATTCCATTGGTGCAGAATATTGGTATGCCAATCAGTTTGCGGTTCGTGCCGGATATTTTCATGAACATGCAACAAAAGGAAACAGAAAGTATTTTTCTGTTGGGGCCGGATTAAAATTAAATGTTTTTACAATTGATTTTTCATACCTTTTGCCTGTTAAACAAAATAACCCTTTAGCAAACACAGTGAGGTTTACACTAGGACTTGACTTCCAGGCATTTCAAAAACTACAGAGAGAAAATAGTTAAAATAATGAGTATCAGAATAGGACATGGATATGATGTACACCAACTTGAAGAAGGAAGAGAGTTTTTTCTTGGAGGAATAAAAATCCCTCACACTAAAGGTTGTATTGCACACTCCGACGGCGATGTTTTGATTCATGCAATATGCGATGCTCTGTTAGGTGCAGCTGCATTACGCGATATAGGGTTTCATTTTCCTGATACCAACACTGATTTCAAAAATATTGACAGTAAAATACTTCTGGAAAAGACAATGGATATTCTTTCCGAAAAGGGATATTCCGTAATTAATATTGATTCAACAGTTTGTTTACAAAAACCAAAAATACAAAAGTATATCCCTGCAATGATAAAAACCATTGCCAAAGTAATTAATACTGACCCTGAAAATATTTCTGTTAAGGCCACTACAACTGAAAAATTAGGATTTATCGGAAGAGAAGAAGGAGTATCAGCTCATGCAGTTGTATTAATTGAAAAAGCTGACTAAATACTCTTTTAATTCATCCTATTTTTTTCTATCTTTAAGAATAATTTATTTGACGAATTTCGAATTCTAAAAAGCATTTAATTAAACAATTGTATCTTTTAGCTTTTTAAATTTTTATTATGAAAAAAACACTTGTTTTAGGCGCTAGTCCTAATCCAATAAGATTCTCTCACAAAGCAGTTAAAAGTCTGGTCCGTCATGGGCACGATGTTGTTCCTGTTGGCAATCGACAGGGTGCTATTATGTGGCAAAAAATAATAATTGGCAAACCGGTAATAACAGATATTCACACTATTACTCTTTATCTTAATCCTGAAAACCAAAAGAATTATTACGATTATATCATAAGTCTGTCACCGAAGAGGATTATTTTTAATCCTGGCTCGGAAAATCAGGAACTAATTGAACTTGCCGTAAAAAACAACATTGAAGTTTCTATTGCCTGTACTTTAATTATGCTAAATACAAGTAACTACTAATGCCAGAAAATATTATTTCTTTATCCGATTTTCAGGAAATCATTCAAATAAATACTGCTGTTCTAATATATTTCTCACACGAACAGTGTAATGTTTGTAAAGTATTAAAACCTAAGATTTACAATATGCTTTCCGAAAATTTCCCGAAAATAAAAATGTATTATTCAGATACCGTTCTATATCCGGAAATAGCTGCTCAAAATTCAATTTTTACAGTTCCTACCATAATAATTTATCTGGATAGTAAAGAGTTCGTCAGGAAAAGCAGAAATATAGGTATTGAAGAATTGAAATCTGAACTTGAAAGACCTTACGATTTATTATTCAGCTAAATAATTTAATTCCCATATAGTTTTTACCGTAAATTAAAGCTTGTTTTATTTAATTATTTGTAACTTACCTTTTTATCCTGATAAGTAAAAAAGGGGATTATGAAACTAAATATTAAAAAAATATTTAGAAAACAGAATAATCAAATCCAGCATAGTGCTGATAACATATGGCTGGACACTTTTCTTTTGGAATTAGGAGGTTTAAGCCGTTTTACCGTTCAGTTTTTCAGAGAACTCTTCCGTCCACCGTATGAGCATAAGGAATTTTTAAGGCAAGCTAATAAAATTGGATTAAGCACACTTCCATTAATTGGTATTACAGCGTTTATTATGGGATTGGTTTTAACTTTGCAATCAAAACCTGTGATGGCCGAATTCGGTGCAGAATCATGGCTACCAGGCATGGTTTCAGTTTCTATTGTACGTGAAATTGGCCCTGTAATTACTGCTCTTATATGTGCTGGTAAAATTGGTTCAGGAATTGGTGCCGAACTGGGATCAATGAGGGTAACTGAACAAATTGATGCTATGGAAGTTTCCGGAACAAATCCAATGAATTATCTTGTAGTAACACGCGTTTTGGCAACTACTTTTATGATTCCCATATTAGTATTTTATGCCGATATAATTTCATTCTATGGTTCTTACGTAGCAATAAATCTTCACGATTTTATGTCTCTGCGCTTGTTTATGAATCTGGCTTTTGATCCTTTGCATTATTTCGATTTAATCCCAGCTACAGTGAAAACTTTCTTTTTCGGGTTTGCAATTGGGCTGATAGGTTGTTACAAGGGTTATTATTCAGAAATGGGAACAGAAGGTGTAGGTAAAGCTGCAAATTCTGCGGTAGTAATATCATCGCTTGTAATATTTATTATTGATTTAATAGCAGTTCAATTAGCTGATTTATCCAGTATATTTTTTAATTAAGATGATTACAGAAAATAACATATTAAACCATTCTGATCAGAATTCAGTTATCGAAATTAAACATCTTAAAAAGACATTTAACGGTAACACTGTCTTGAAGGATATCAGTATGAATGTCAGAAAAAGTGAGAATGTTGTTATACTAGGTAAATCAGGAATAGGAAAATCAGTGTTAATTAAATGTATTGTTGGTCTAATTCAGCCAGATAGTGGCTCATTAAAAGTATTTGACCGAGAGGTTTCCGATATGAATTCCAATGAACTAAATATACTGAGAACTAAAGTTGGATTTATTTTTCAGGGAAATGCTCTCTATGATTCAATGACAGTGCGAGAAAATTTAGAATTTCCGCTAAGAAGAAATAAAATACTTAGGGATTCGCATGAAATTGAAAGTCTTATTGTGGAAGCTCTCGAAAATGTTAAGCTTTTGGACGCAATTGACAAAATGCCTTCGGAACTTTCAGGTGGAATGAAAAAACGGATTGGTGTAGCCCGTACATTGATTCTAAAACCCGAAATAATACTTTACGATGAACCTACAACTGGTCTCGATCCTTTAACATCAAGGGAAATAAGCAATCTTATTTTAGAAATACAAACTAAATCAAAAGCTTCATCAATAGTTATATCTCATGACCTGAATTGTGCAAAAATTACTTCTAACAGAATGCTTATTTTGCATTCGGGAGTTTTTAAGGCAAAAGGTACATTCGACGAGCTAATGAACTCAGAGGACGAATGGGTTCGTTCATATTTTAAAACAGAATAAAGCTAATAGTATGAAAAATACAAGGAAAAATAATATCAGGTTAGGTTCATTTGTTGGAATCGGCATCATAATTTTTATTCTTGGTATATATTATATTGGAAGCCAGAGAAATATCTTTAGTAAAAATTTTATGCTCAGTGGTGTATTTAAAGATATTAGCGGCACTAAAATTGGAAATGATGTCCGTTTTTCCGGGATAAATATAGGTACAGTTTCCAAAGTAGAAATTCTGAGTGATTCACTAGTACAAATTGTTTTATCTGTTCAACAGGATGTTCAGCAATTTATCAGGAAAGATTCTAAAATGGAAATCGTTCCTGAAGGTTTAATGGGAATTAAAGTTGTAAATATCTATTCAGGTACCAATAAAACAGGAATTGTTGAAGACGGAGATATTCTGGAAACTATTGAAGCTGTTCAAATTGATAAAATTCTTCGTCAATTAAATACTTCAAGTTTAAACACTACAATTATTACAAAAAATGTAGCAGAAATAACGGATAAAATTAATCGGGGTGAAGGTGCATTCGGAAAAATATTTGCTGACGAATCTTTTGCAGCAAACCTGAGTAAAATTTCAGAAAAAACAGCTCTGCTTACAGAAAACTTTGCTGAAATAACCGATAAAATATCAAAAGAAAAAGGAACTGTTGGAATGTTGTTATCGGACACCACTTTAGCTAAAAAGATATTCGATGCTGGTGAAAATCTCCAAAAATCGACTGAGAATTTAGTTAAAATTACGGATCAGGTGAATAGCGGACAAGGATTATTCGGAGAAATTTTTACGGATACAACATTTACTTCGGGATTAAGCAGGGCAGGAAAAAATTTGGATTATACAACCGAAAAAACAAAAATTTTATCTGACAATCTGGTAAAAATAACCGATGAAATTAATGAAGGACAAGGATTAATAACACGGTTAATTTATGATACAGCTTTTGCCGACAGTGTTGAAATTGCAATAAATAATGTAAATAAAAGCGCTAAAGAAGTAGAAGAAGCAGCAAAAGTTGTAAAAAGAAACTGGTTAATAAGGTTATTTTCGAAAAAGGATAAGAAAAAATAAATTGAACATTTATTATCCGCTCAGCCGTTTTAAACGGCTAAGCGGAAATCTAT
>JAHOYT010000009.1 GCA_019038645.1 Bacteroidales bacterium | reverse complement strand
AGCATATATAATTCCTATATCAATTATAGCTATCGATTTTTTGCTAACAGTAGTTTTAATGGTAGCCTTTAGATTGTCGACCAAAATAATTTATCAGGAATTATATAATCCCAGTAAGGATAAAACAGATGTTATTATTTATGGTGCTGGTCAGTTTGGCATTGTTACCAAAAGAATTCTTGAAAGAGATCCGGAAAGTAAAAATAAGGTAATGGCTTTTCTTGATATTAGTAATTCTAATATTGGAAAAAAACTGGAAGGGATAACAATATATCATCCCGACAATCTGGAAACCCTGCTTGAACGAAATACTGTTGAAAAACTAATCATTGCCAAAGAAAAAATCGGACCGGAAGAAAAGCAGGATATTATTGAAAAATGTTTACAAAATAATATTAAAGTCCTATCGGTTCCCGAAATTAATACCTGGATAAACGGAGAGCTTAGTTTAAAGCAATTAAAAAAAATTAATATTGAGGACTTACTGGAAAGACCTCCAATTGTGCTGGATATCAATAAAATAAAAAAGAAACTTCTCAATAAATGTATCTTAGTTACAGGTGCAGCCGGTTCAATTGGAAGCGAAATTGTCCGACAATTAATCAATTTTAATCCGCAAAAAATAATATTATTTGACCAGGCAGAATCTCCATTATATGATATGGAGCTTGATCTACAGGAAAAATATAACTTCTATAATTTCGAAATCATTATAGGAAATATTGCTGATGAGTACAGAGTAAGGAAATTGTTCGAAGTATACCAACCTTCTTTTGTTTATCATGCTGCTGCATATAAGCATGTTCCAATGATGGAGAACAATCCTGCGGAAGCACTAAGGACAAATATTATAGGGACAAAAATTATTGCTGATATATCAAACGAATTTAATGTAGAGCAATTTGTAATGGTTTCAACAGATAAGGCTGTTAATCCAACAAATGTAATGGGTGCTTCCAAGAGAATTGCAGAAATATACATTCAGGCTTTTAATCAGGTAAGCAAAACTAATTTTATTACAACAAGATTTGGAAATGTGTTGGGCTCAAACGGATCTGTAATCCTTCGGTTTAAAAAACAAATTGACAGTGGAGGTCCTGTGACAGTTACGCACGCTGAAGTAACACGCTATTTTATGACTATCCCAGAATCATGCCAGCTTGTTATTGAAGCCGGAGCAATTAGTAGTGGTGGAGAGATATTTATTTTCGATATGGGAAAGTCGGTTAAAATTATTGATCTGGCTAAAAAAATGATTAAGCTTTCCGGATTAATTATCGGAAAAGATATTCAAATAAGTTATACAGGTTTAAGGCCTGGCGAAAAATTATACGAGGAGTTGCTTAATGATATGGAAAATACTATTCCTACACATCATTCAAAAATTATGATAGCCAAAGTCAGAGAATACAATTTAGGGCAGGTAAAAGATAAGTTTAAGGAGCTAATAATGCTCCAAAAAGATCATGACAATTTCAATATTGTAAGAAAAATGAAAGAAATTGTTCCCGAGTTTAAAAGTCAAAACTCTGTATATGAGGAATTAGACATTGAATCCAAAAACAAAAAATAGTTGCAATTCTTCCACAAAACACCAATCCAGATTCGGTTTAATGATATTGATATCATGGCACATGTAAACAATTCTGTTTATCAGAATTATTTTGATATGGCCCGAATGCATTATTTTGAAGAGATTTTTGAACAAAAAATGAACTGGAAAGAAAAAGCTTTGGTTTTGGCAAAAATTTCAATTGAGTATTTAAATCCAATATTTCTGGATGAAGAAATTATTGTTTTATCTAAAGTTTATAAACTCGGGAATAAAAGTCTTCAAATGACACAGGAAATTGTTAATGCCACAACAAATGAAATTAAAGCTAAAAATGATGCGGTTTTGGTAGCTTATGAATCTAAAAGCAATGAATCTGCTCCGCTATCAGTTGACTGGCGAAATAAAATTGTAAAATTCGAAAAAGATCTTTCGTTTTAGTCTAAATCCAGCAAACCTTCAGGAATATTTATGAGTATTTCCTGTAAATCGTCATCAACTTCAATAATTAATTCATCTTTGGCAGGAATTAGAACTTCTCCGCTTGCAGTTCTAACGTTTAGCAAAGGATTCTTTGAAATATCTATAAACTCAATAACTTCTCCAATCAGTTTGTTATTCTGATCTTTTACTTTATACCCGGCAACATCAATAAATTCATCAGAAGTAATTTGTAAAATCTTTTTCTGCTCAAAAGAAATATAAAACTCTGATCCAATAAATTCGATAGATTTTTCTTCCAAATCAAGTCCATCAAGTTTTACTTTTGCTATTGTTGATGATTTAGACTTAATTTCTTCAATAAAAAAAGGAACCAATTTGTTATCTACGTCGATAAAAATTGATTCCAATTTTTGAATTTCTTCAGAACAATCACTATTAAATTTCAGAATAATCTCACCTTTAATCCCTGTCGTTTTTAAAAGCGATCCTAATAAATAATGATCATCTTTTTTCATGCATGAAAATATCTTAAGCCTCTTTTGCTTCTTCTGTATTTTCCGCTTCAGGAGCTTTCTCCTCAGTTTTCACTTCAGTTGCTTTTTTGGCAACTTCAGGAGCTTTCTCTTCAACCTTTACTTCAGCTGTTTCTTCAACATCCGCTTTTGCCTCTTCAGCTGCTGCTTCTGCATTTCTCTTAGCTAATTCTTCAGCCCTTGCTTCACGTACTTTAGTTTCAGCATCTAAACGTTTCTTTGCATCAGCATCTTCGCCTTTTTGCAACATGTCAACTTTAGCTTGAATCTTGTTTCCTTTTTCGTTAAGCCAGCTTTGAAATTTTTCTTCAGCTTGCTCTTCACTAAATGCACCTTTTTTTACTCCTTCAAGTAAGTGCTTTTTCATCATTACACCTTTGTACGACAAAATAGATCTACAGGTATCTGTAGGTTGAGCGCCTTTTAGTAGCCAATCCAATGCTTTATCGAAATCTAATTCAATAGTAGCAGGATTTGTAAGGGGATTGTATTTCCCTATACTTTCATTGAATCTACCATCTCGTGGCGCTCTGCTATCTGCGACAACAATGTGATAAAAAGGAGCTTTTTTTCTCCCTCTTCTTGTTAATCGAATTTTTACAGGCATGCTCTTGTTTTTAATTAATAATTAAACCTACTTTTCAAAATTGTGCGGCAAAGATACAATAATATTTTAGTTAAAAAACATTTTTCAATCCTATTTAGACGATCTTATTCAGGAAGTTAAATAAACCTGAAAATCTCCGGATAAACAATCAAATAATATTCTTGTTTTATATAACAAAATTTATAATTAATTATTAACATGGCGGGATTATTAAGCCTGGTTTTCTTAATTTTACACATTGTTTCCTTAATATAATTTCAATACATAATCTTCAAAAAATCAACTATTTAAATGATAAATTTTACACATTTACATGTTCATACTCAATATTCTATTCTGGATGGCGCTTCCGATGTAAAAGACCTAATAAAAAAAGCCAAAAATGATGGAATGCCTGCAGTTTCTATTACGGACCACGGAAACATGTTTGGTGTAAAACATTTTTTTAACGAAGCTAAAAAACAAGGAATAAAACCAATTATTGGCTGCGAAATATATATCACAAATAAAAGCCGGTTCGATAAATCCGGGAAACAAGACCGAAGTGGTTATCATTTAATTTTGTTAGCAAAAAACAAAAAGGGATATGCAAACCTTTCCAAACTGGTTTCTTATGCCTGGATAGAAGGCTTTTATTATACTCCGCGAATCGACTGGGAATTATTACGTGAATATAACGAAGGACTAATAGCATCTTCGGCTTGTCTTGGAGGAGAAGTTCCACAGGCAATTATGAAAGATAGTGAGGAAGCCGGAGAAAAAATGGCATTGCAGTATAAAGATTTATTTGGTGAAGATTTTTATCTTGAATTACAACGACATAAATCAGGCGATCCTAAAAAGGATGAAGATGTTTATGATAATCAGGTTAAGGTAAACGAAGTATTAATTCGCATTGCACAAAAACACAACATTAAAATAATTGCTTCAAACGATGTGCATTTTATTAACCCCAAAGATGCAGATGCTCACGATCGTTTAATATGTTTAAATACAGGCAAAGATCTGGATGATCCGAACAGGATGACATATACCAAACAGGAATATTTTAAAACACAGGAAGAGATGAATGAACTCTTCAAAGATGTTCCTGAGTCGTTAGAAAATACAAACAAAATTGTTGATAAAATTGAGAATTTTGAACTGGATCAGAATCCTGTAATGCCTGAATTTGAATTGCCCGAAGATTTCGATAATGAGGATGATTATTTACACCATCTCACTTATGAAGGCGCTAAAAAAAGGTATGGAGAAATAAAAGAAGAAATAAAAGAACGAATAGATTTTGAGCTTTCTGTAATCAAAAAAATGGGGTTCCCTGGTTATTTTCTTATTGTTCAGGATTTTTTAAATGCAGCAAGAGAGATGGGTGTTTCCGTTGGCCCCGGGCGTGGTTCTGCAGCAGGATCAGTAGTTGCATATTGTAATAAAATAACCGATATCGATCCAATAAAGTATAATTTACTTTTTGAGCGTTTCCTGAATCCTGATCGTATTTCAATGCCTGATATTGATATTGATTTTGATGAGGATGGACGCGAAAAAGTAATGGAATGGGTTGTAAATAAATATGGAGAAAAGCGTGTAGCACAGATAATAACATTCGGAACTATGGCTGCAAAAATGGCCATTCGTGATGTTGCCCGTGTTGAAAAACTGCCATTAAGTGAATCCGATAGATTAGCGAAACTTGTACCGGAAAGACCAGGAACAACCCTAAAAAAAGCATTTGAAGAAGTTCCTGAACTTAAAGAAGCTAAGAAATCAGATAATGAATTAATTAAACGCACTTTAGAATTTGCGGAAACCCTTGAAGGTTCTGTTCGCCATACAGGTTTACATGCCTGCGGAATAATTATTGGTAGAAATGATCTGATTGAGCACATCCCGGTTTGTACTTCTAAAGATTCAAAATTACTTGTTACACAATTTGATGGCAGTCATGTTGAATCTGTAGGGATGCTTAAAATGGATTTTCTGGGATTAAAAACATTATCCATTATAAAAGATGCCGTTGAGAATGTAAAAGAATCGCATGGAACTGAAATTGATATAGTAAGCATCCCTCTCGACGATGAAAAAACACTTGAACTTTACAGTAATGGTGAAACTACCGGATTATTTCAATTTGAATCTCCAGGAATGAAAAAACATCTTCGCGCTTTAAAACCAAATCGCTTCGAAGATTTAATTGCCATGAATGCTCTTTATCGTCCGGGACCAATGGATTATATTCCATCCTTTATAGCAAGAAAGCACGGTAAAGAACCTATTAACTACGATCTTCCTAAAATGGAAGAACACCTGCGCGACACTTATGGAATTACTGTTTATCAGGAACAGGTAATGCTCCTGTCACAGGAACTTGCCGGTTTCTCGAAAGGGCAAGCTGACTCATTGCGGAAAGCTATGGGTAAAAAGAAGAAAGACCTGATGGAGCAGTTAAAGGAAAAATTCATTGAAGGTTGCAAAAATAATGGTTACGATAAAAAAACAGTTGACAAAATATGGAGCGACTGGGAAGCCTTTGCTCAATATGCATTTAACAAATCTCATTCAACATGTTATGCATTTGTTTCGTATCAGACTGCTTATTTAAAAGCTCATTTCCCGGCTGAATATATGGCTGCAGTGTTAAGCCGTAATTTTACCGATATAAAAAAGATTACCATCTTCATGGATGAAGCAAAAAGGATGGGAATGTCAGTGTTGGGACCTGATATAAATGAAAGTAACTTAAAGTTTAATGTAAATAAAGAAGGAGACATCCGTTTTGGCCTTGGAGCGATAAAGGGAGTTGGAGAAGCTGCTGTTTTAAAAATTGTTGAAGAAAGAAGAACAAATGGTCCTTTTAAAAACATTTATGATTTTGTAGAGCGTGTAAATCTAAGTCAGGTAAATAAAAAGAATCTGGAAGCTTTAGCCACAGCAGGAGCATTCGATAAT
>JAHOYT010000094.1 GCA_019038645.1 Bacteroidales bacterium | reverse complement strand
CTAATTACTAATTATTAATTCTTAATTATCCATTATCCATTGTTCATTGATCACTGGTCTTTGACAATTGGTGTTTACTTACTTCGTTTGTTACTCACTACGTTCGTGAGAACACTTCGTTTAGTTCATGAGAAAAGTGTTCATTGATCGTTGTTCCTTTTTTAGGGTAAAATCCAAAATATGATGAAATTAAAATAATTCAACAGGGTTTATTTTTAAAAACTCATTCCATGATAAACCTTTATTATCAATAAAATAAGTTTTATAGGGATCAAATTTATTTTTGAATGCATCCATCCCCTTTTTATTTTTAGAATAACCGCTTTTAACTTCGATCGCGATTATCTTTCCTTGTCTTTCCAGAATAAAATCTACTTCATTGTTTCTGTCCCGCCAATAATAAACAGAATAATATTCTCTTAAAGATTGGTTTACAAGATGTGACCCAACTGCTGATTCAACAATCCGCCCCCATTCAACATGGTTTAACAGAGTGTCCGATAAAAATTTAACATCCTGTGCACTTAAAAGAGCATTGTTATGCACTTGAAATTTAGGACTACTTGAGCGTTTACGTATTGTTGTGTGTGAATACTTTTCTAATCCTCCCAGCAAACCAGCCGTTTCTAAAAGATTCAGGTAATGAGATAATGTTGTTGTGTTTCCGGCATCCTGGAGTTGTCCCTGCATTTTAGTAAAAGATAAAATTTGTCCTGAGTACAAACATCCTAATTCAAATAGATTTTTAAGTAAGGCCGGTTTATCAATTCGGGTAAGCATAAGAATGTCTTTTGATATGCTTGTTTCAATTAAAGAATCACGGATGTATCTTTTCCAGCGTTCTTCATCATGTATTAAATTGGCACTGCCGGGATATCCACCAAACCATGCATATGTATTGGCATCCCAGCCAAACGCCTTTTCCATTTCGTCGAATGTCCAATGACTCAGGTATATAGTTTCGAAACGACCTGCTAAAGATTCTGTTAATCCTTGTTGCAGCAGAAGACGTGAAGAACCCAGTAAAATTACTTTTAATTGAATATCGTTAAAAGAATCTTCGTCCCAAAGTTTTTTAACCATTTCGCTCCAATTGGAAATTTTCTGGATTTCATCGACGACTAATAAAAATTCTTTAGCCGATTGGGATTTCATTTTGACACGTGCTGTTTCCCATATTTGTTGCAACCAGTTAGTGTTACTTGCAGCTACAGCATCTGCCGATTCGAATAAGCCGGGAATGCCGATTTGATTAAAGACCTGGCTTACCATAGTTGTTTTACCAACCTGGCGTGGCCCCATAACCACATGTAAATTTTTACGTGGTTCTTTAATTCGTCTTGTAAGTATCTTTAATTCTGCGCGTTCAAACATTGTTTACGATTTACTCAGCATAATGAGTAAAATTACTCAACATAACGATCAAATCCAAACTTACAGGTTCTTTTCTATATATTCCTGAAAATATTTGGAAGCTATAACTCTGCTCTAATAAAGTTTTTAGTAAGGATTGGTGTTTTTTTAGGGTGAACCCCATTATTAATTTATTGTATTATGTAAAACCAATTCTTTAAATCATGGCAAGCACTGATTATTGATCTTTGTTCCATCCATGGCTGGCAAGCACTGGTATTTGATAATTGATCACTGGTCATTGGTGTTTGTTTATTACTCACTTCGTTCATGAGAAAAGTTGTTTGTTGTTATTTGGTCTTTGATTATTGGTGTTTATTTTGCAATTCATTTATAAAATCACCAAAATGAAGTATCCTGGTGCTGTTATTTTTACTAAAGAGTAGATGTTCAAAATCATTTATTTTCATTTTTAAGTTAACCGAATGAAGCAGCTTTTTAACTGATTGCTTTAGTTCTAACAGATTATTAATTCCAAATTTTTTTGATAAAAAAAAGTAATCAGGGACTGTTTGGGCAAGCAGAAACATTACATCATAAAAATCACGACCTTTACTACGTGATAATAAAGCTGATATTTTCATGCTGCACAGTATTTTATCAGGCGGAACAGGAAAAGGGAAAAAAAAGCCGCAGCCTTTAACATTTACGATAATTGACTTATAGTTAATTAATTGGTCCTGACTTTCAATTTTTATTAAAAAGCGTTCTTCACGATGTCCGCTTAGTCCTAAATTAAATAAAAATTCAGGAAAATAAATATTTCGACGAAATGCTTTTAACTTAACATTTTTACGGTCTTTAGTTTCTGTTCTGTAACCGTTTTTGTTTAAAAATAATAAGACATCATCGGTCATTTGTATAAATTCCTCTTTGGATAAGTTTTTGCAATCAAAATCAATATCCTCCGAGAACCTATCTATTCCTTTTACTAATCGCAAATTTGTTCCGCCAATAAATGTTAATTTCTTTATATAAGAAGTTGTTGATAGATAATCTAATATTAATAATTGAATATATTCCTTTAACATATATTTATGATAAATTGAATTATCCTGAATTTGCTGTGGAAAAAATTTTTTTATTAAATCAATTTCTATCATAGTTCATAAGCATCAAAAAGCAATTTTACTCGTTTTGTAAGTGCTTTATTTTTAAATTTAGCAGTAAATTCTTTCATTTTATCAATATCTAAATCATTGTGAAGAAAATCCTCATCTAAACGCAATTCATTCATTTCTTGTATAGTATTATAAAAAGGATAAAGGTAAAGTAAGTCAAGTAAGGCTTTTTCGGGTTTAGCAAAATTTAAAGTTTTATTTTCAGCTTGTTGTTTTAAATCATAACCAAACATAAACTCTTTTTTTAAAGTTTTGTATGAATATTCTCCAAAATCATTTTTAAATACTGCTGTTTTTAATGATGTTACACTTGTTATTTGTACAACTGCTTCCGGAATAATGCCATAAAACGATAATGCCGTGTGGAGACTAATGTAAGACGGTTTATATATTTTGTTTGCAAAGTAGTATGAAAATTCCGGTTTGTTTTTATACTCCGGAAATGTATAATATCCTTGCCTTAACCGGATAAGTAATCCTTTTTTTATCCATCTTGTCAGGTTATTTCTGTCAAAATGTGGCTGCCATGCATAAATTTGATTAATATTGAAGCAAGCAATCTCAAACATTTTTTGCTTAAAGTCAAGATAATTCATTTTATTGCATTTTATTTCTGTTACTCAGCAAAAATAGTGAATTATAGAAACAAAACAAGCTTTAAGTTGCTTGTTTCACAAAAAAACACTTCACGTTCTACGAAACGAATGAAGTAACTAAAGCGACTTGAGCGAAAGGAGCGATTGCCAAGTGGCAAATAAAATAATTTTTATTATTATGGTATTTATTTTCGCTTAATTCGCCTTTTTGCTTAGTTCGTTTTTTTACCAAGACCAACTCTCAGGTTTAGTTGCCATATTTATTAACATTGCAAGAATGTGATCGTATTTATCATTGAGTTTTGCATATGGTTCTTGATTGATATATTGACACTCTAAAGCATAATCTAACCATACTTGGGTTTCTGCTGCTTCCCCTTCGCAATCACTTAATTTTGAAACAAAATGTTTGGGGTATCTTCTTTTTCTGAAGGCTTCGGCTAGGTTTCCAGAAACCGATCGGGAAGATCTTCTTATTTGGTCAGTGAGTGAATACATTTCCTCCTTGGGAAAACTCTTTGTCATTCGAAATATTTCCATTCCTGCTTCAAAGGATAACTGATATACTCTCAATTCTCGATGTGTTTTAATTTTTTCCACGAAGATTAATTTTTTAATCAATAATTAAATATATTATGACTTGAGAAAATAAAGAAGCTTTAGAGAGCGAGTCGAAGGAGCAACGTGAGGAATAGGTAAAAATATATTATTTTTTTCGTTCAGTTCGCTTAGTTCATTATTTTTACAAGAAACCACTTCACAACATTCTTTGCATTCTGCAAAACAAGTTCCCTTACCCATGGAACCGGCCTGTCTGTCCAACGTTGAGGATGAAAAGTAAACATGATTTGGCTTACGTTATTTAATATTAAAAATTAGTTCCCGCAAGGATACTACCTGAATATTTTTTTTCATGGGCCAGCCTGTTTTAACGGGAGCTACTATAAATGTGTGAAAAGGCTTAATATCATCAATAGCATTAAAAGCTCCTTTTGTTAAAGATGGCGATACACCGGATTTACATTCAATAGCATATATTTTATTTTTATATTGCATCACGAAATCCATTTCAGCTCCTGCACTTGTACGGTAAAAATAGTATTGTGCTGATGGAAAATGGCCTTTTAAGTTAGTTAAAACAATTTGCTCCCATAAAGATCCAATTACAGGGCTTCCCATAAGTTGTTCAAAACTTTGAAGTTGAATAAGGGCAGCAGTTATTCCGGAATCAGAAATATAAACTTTAGGTGATTTAACTAACCGTTTTCCTAAATTTGAAATATACGGAGGAACTACATCTAACATAAATGTTCCCTGCAGTAAATCTATATAATTCCTAACAGTTACATTACTAACTCCCAACGATTTTCCCAGGATAGAATAATTTACTGTCTGGCCGTTAACATGTGCAAGCATTTGCCATAGCCTGCGCATGGTTGCGGTTGAAAATACTGACCACTGCAATAAATCTCTTTCAAGAAATGAACTGATAAAATCTTCTCTCCATTTAAAAGATAAATCGGTATTGTCTTTTAAAAAACTTTTTGGAAACCCTCCTTTGGTAATATAAGCTTCTATTTTATCAGATTCATTTAGCTCCTTCCATAAAAATGGGCTTAATCGCATATAAGAAATTCGTCCTGCTAACGACTCTGAGCTTTGGCGCAACAAATCACGATTTGCAGATCCCAATATCAGAAACTTCCCATTCATATTCCATTCATCAACCAAACTACGGATAAGCGGGAATAAATCAGGCTTTCTTTGTATTTCATCGATACAAAAGAGACTGTCATTATTTGAAGAAAAGAACCATTCTGCATCCGTTAGTTTTTGTAAATCTGAAGGCCGTTCCAAATCCAGGTATATCACATTTTTGTATTGTTCAAGAATTTTTTTAGCCAGGGTAGATTTTCCGCATTGGCGAGGTCCTATAATACCAGTTACAGGATTATTAGCTATTGTTGAAATTAATTGCTTTTCTATTATTCTTGAAACATACATTTTATACTGCAAAATTAAAACATAATTTTAGATTTGCAAGGTGACAGGCTTGAAAATTATAAAAAACATAATATTTTTCGATTCGCGTTTTTTAAAATAAAGATTTTTCAATACTAATCAATTGATCACTGGTGTTTACTTACTTCGTGCGTGAGATCGTCTACCTGTTCTCCTTCGGCGAATAAATCGGCAGACAGGCTGCGCTAAGTTGATTATTGTTCATTGTTTATTGATCACTGATCTTTGCTGTTTTCTATCTTTTTTTAATATTTTCTAATTACTAATTTTTCATTCTTAACCTGCTTGCAATGCCAAATGGCATGTAAACCAGACAGGCAAGTTATCCATTATTTATTGTGGACTATTTAGCTAATAACTATTGACTTTATTTCATCACGAAGTTCTTCTTTTTATCAAATAATACTTTACAACATTTTTTGCATTCTGCAAAACAAGTTCTTTTACCCACGGAACCGGCTTATCTGTCCAGCGTTGAGGATGAAAAGTAAACATAATCTGATCCGGCAATTCTCCTTTATTGGCTGCAAGAATTATATCATTGGTTTTTTTGAACTGTCGACTAATAACTGATGGCTGATGACTGGATTTTAAAACTTTATCTCTAACACTTACTTTATCTCCGTTCCAACGCCGCCCTGTATCTGTTAAATAAAGTACGTTGGAAAAATCAACATCAAAATAGGGTTCCCCTATAATTCCAAAATCACGATAGTTATAATATTTCCAAAGTAGCTTATTATCGTATTTTGAAAGCGGACTACCATGCATGCAAATGGTTTTAACCGGATAATACTTTCGCAGTTCAGCTAAATGTTTTTCAAAAAGTTCAATTGCTTTCTCTGCTAAATACTTTTCTTTTTCATTTTGTGTCTTGTGTCTTGTGTCTTGATTCCTGATACTTTGCGAAGCAAGGTCAAAATCCTCGTAGTGAAAGCCTATCTCGTGCTCCAATCTGGCAATCTGTTCTATTATTTTCGGGTTAAAACTCTGTGAAACTATCCTAAAATAATAACTCCCTTTTATTCCTGATTCTTGCTGTATTTGCGCAAATTGCAATGAGTTTTTAGGCAATTTATCTACATCGTGGCGCAATATAATTGATCTACTTTCGGGTTTTTCTAAATAATCTTGAAAAGTTTGGAAAGTATAGCCTTGCTTTAAAAGAACTTTTAGTAAGGATTGGTATGTTTTTAATGCAAAGTCCATTAAGTATTAATTGTATGGTGAATAATTTCAATAAATTTTTCATTTAACTTATGTACACAGGTATCTAATCGATTGATATGATTGTCTTTTTCAATTTGTCTAATATGTTTAATAAAATTTTCGGGGGCATCATAATAAATATTATCAAAATCAGTGTCTAAAAATGTTTTAAGACTACCAAAATCAGTTGTTATAACTGGTATTCCGCAAGCTCTGGCTTCCATAATCGACAATGGCATCCCGATTGATCC
>JAHOYT010000028.1 GCA_019038645.1 Bacteroidales bacterium | reverse complement strand
GATATATATTTAAAAAATAAAAGATATACATTTGCATTCTGATTTTCACATATCACAAACTTTAAATTTAACCATTTTTTGTAATGAGTCAATTTGAAACAAGAACTTGTTCTGACTGCAAAGAAAAATCTCTTTGCTTTAAACAATTAAATGCAGATGAATTAATATTAACAAATGAGAACAAAGTTCATATCCAGTTTAAAAAAGGAGAAATAATTTCAAAACAGGGCTCTTTCATTACTCATATTATGTATCTGAGAACCGGTTATGCGAAGGTTTATAAAGAAACTGATATTAACCATAATTTGATCCTGGATATTATTCCAAACGGAAAACTTATCGGATTAACATCTTTATTTAACCAAAATAATATCGCCCGTTTTTCAGTTGCTGCACTTGAAAATGCTGTAGTATGCTCCATTGATAGAAACACTATAGAAAAACTGATACACCGGAACAGTCAGTTTGCAAAATCAGTTATTGCTTCACTTAACGAAGAGTCACTACAATTTTTTGATAAAATGGCTAGTTTAACTCAAAAACAAATGAACGGAAGAGTAGCAGATGCATTATTGTATTTATCTGAAACCATTTTTAAGTCAACTAATTTTAAAATGATTCTTTCACGTAAAGATCTGGCCGAGTTTACCGGAATGTCGATGATGAGTGTTGTTCGTACATTAAAAGAATTTAAAAAAGAAGGAATTATTGAAGACGAAAAAGGCTTTATTGACATAAAAAAAATAAATACTTTAAAACAAATTAGTTTAAAAGGTTAAGAGCTCCTCTATTCGATTAGAAAACCAATTTCTATAGAAATAAATTACTTTTTAGATGACAAATATCTTCAGTTGACAAAAGTCATTGAAAATTTAATTCATATATATGAATATTAAAAAAAAAAATTATATTTGTGAGCATTGTTTTTTTTCAATAAAAAATTGGTTCTTTATTTTTCAAAATGAAATTAAAATAAAACATAGATGAACTATTTTTTTAACTGTCAGTGTTAATTATTTCACAGTTGATAGACAAAAAAGATTAGAAAAAATAATTCAATGTTATTATTATATTTTGTAAAACACATAAGTAGAATTTAATATAACAACTTAGCATGTCGAAAGTTAATAAAATCAAAAAGGGCTTAAACATTAATATGCTTGGTGCTGCGGAAAAAATAATTAAAAAGGCAGATCAGGCAGAATTTTATGCAGTAAAGCCTACCGACTTCCAGGGTATTCGCCCAAAACTTGTTGTTAAAATAGGTGATAAGGTAAAAGCCGGAACACCACTTTTTTATGACAAATTTCAGCCTGAGGTTCAATTTACATCTCCCGTAAGTGGCGAAGTAGTTGAAATTAATCGTGGCGAACGAAGAGTGATTCTTGAAGTTGTAGTCAGGGCTGATGCCGTTATTGAATACGAAGAATTTATAGTAGGCGATCCGGCAAATCTTTCAAGAGAAGAAATAATAAAAGTATTACAAAAAAGTGGATTGTGGCCTGCAATAAGACAAAGACCATATTCAACTTTGGCAAATCCAAACGACACACCAAAATCAATTTTTATTTCTGCTTTTGACAGTGCTCCTCTTGCCCCGGACATGGATTATGTTTCAAAAGAATGTACAGATTGTTTCCAAAAAGGAATTGATGTTCTCTCGAAATTAACAGATGGAACAATTCACTTAAATTTAAATGCAGAATATCCTGCTGCCGAAACATTTACAGAAGCTAAGGGTGTTCAGATAAATAAATTTACGGGTCCTCATCCATCAGGTAATGTAGGTGTTCAGATCAATAAAGTTGATCCTATTAATAAAGGAGATATTGTTTGGTACACTTATCCTCAGGAAATAATTGCTATAGGTCGGTTTTTTGAAAAAGGCATTTACGATGCAACTAAAATTATAGCATTAACCGGTTCTGAAGTAAAAAATCCAAAATATTATAAAATTATTAACGGAGCCTCGATTAAAAATCTTGCAGCCGGTAATATTGATGATGGTGAATTACGATATATTAGTGGTAATGTATTAACAGGTTCAAAAATTACCGGCGAGGGATATGTTGGCTATTATGACAATCAGGTAACTGTAATTCCTGAAGGTAACCATCATGAGTTTTTAGGTTGGGCTACTCCCGGATTTAAGAAAGCTACTGCCTCACGTGCATTATTTTCAAGTTTACTGTTCGGAAAGAAATTTCGTATAGACACAAACATCAATGGTGGACCAAGAGCTTTTGTAATGTCTCACGAATACAACAAAGTGTTTCCTATGGATATATATCCTGTTCAATTAATCAAATCTATTATGATAGAAGATATTGATAAAATGGAGCAATTAGGTATTTACGAGGTCGATGAAGAAGATTTTGCTTTATGTGAATATGTATGTACTTCTAAAATTGAGGTACAGTCAATTATCAGAACAGGACTTGATTTAATGAGAAAAGAAATGAGTTAAGTTAGCCATTGGCAATTAGCTGGCAGCTATTATAAATTAAAATACAAATCGATTAATGAAATCATTAAGAAGATACATAGACAAAATAAAACCTCACTTCGAAAAGGGAGGTAAATTTGAAATACTGGAGTCTACATTCGAAGCATTTGAAACATTCTTATTTGTCTCGGATGAAGTAACATCAAAAGGAACGCATATTCGTGATGCTAACGATATGAAAAGAACAATGGCTATTGTTGTATTAGCTGTAGTACCTACTGTTCTTTTTGGAATGTGGAACACAGGTTACCATCATTTCATGGCAACCGGTCAGGAAGGTACAATGTTTGAATACTTTTGGTTAGGTTTCCTTAGAATCTTTCCAATTATTGTAGTTTCATATGTTGTTGGTTTAGGAATAGAATTTGCTTTTGCACAAGGACGTGGACATGCGGTAAATGAAGGCTTCCTTGTTTCAGGAATTTTAATCCCTCTCATCATACCTGTTGACACTCCCTTATGGATGGTTGCAGTTGCAACAGCGTTTGCTGTAGTAATTGGTAAAGAAGTATTTGGTGGAACAGGGATGAACATAATGAATCCTGCATTAACTGCACGTGCTTTCTTATTCTTTGCATATCCTTCATTTATGTCGGGAAATTCAGTTTGGACACATGGCATGATTGCAGGAGAAGGAATTATTGATTCATACTCAGGCGCAACACCTCTTGCTGAAGCTGCCGCCGGGAATATGGATAAGCTTCCAAGTGTAGCCGAAATGTTTATTGGAAATATTCCTGGTTCAATTGGTGAGACTTCTGTTCTGGCAATTTTAATTGGAGCAGCCATACTGTTAATAACAGGTATCGCGAGTGCCCGAATTATTATATCCACTTTTGTTGGTGGTATAGTAATGGGATTGATTCTTAACATATTTGCTGTTAATGCATATATGGAATTGCCTGCATATCAACACTTATTACTTGGTGGATTTGCTTTTGGAGCAGTTTTTATGGCTACAGACCCGGTTTCTGCAGCACAAACGGCAAAAGGTAAAATTATTTATGGATTTTTAATCGGATTTCTTGCAGTATTAATTCGGGTAATTAATCCGGCATTTCCTGAAGGTGTGATGCTTGCAATACTGTTAATGAACGTATTTGCTCCATTAATTGACCATTATGTGATTGAAGGAAATATTAAAAAACGATTGAAAAGAGCTAAAGTTAAAGCATAATATAATAATCTTAAGTTATGAGATCATACAGTAACACATACATATTTATATTTTCGTCCATTATGGTAATTATTGTTGCGGCTCTTCTATCAGTTGCTGCCATGACACTACAACCATTTCAGAAAAAAAATGTAGAAATCAATAAAAAACAAAACATCCTTACTTCTATTAACATTGAAAGTACTGCTAAGGATGCAGAAGAACTCTATGAAAAATATATAGTTGAAAATTTCGCGGTAAATGCAAACGGAGAAAAACAAGAGGGTGTAGATGCATTTAAAATTGATATGAAAAAAGAATTGGCAAAACCTTTAAACGAAAGAAACCTGCCAATTTTTATCAGCTCACTTGAAGATACAAAACAATATATTATCCCTGTGTATGGTAAAGGACTATGGGGTCCAATATGGGGATATGTTGCGTTGCAAGAAGATCTTTCTACTATTTTTGGTGCTAATTTTAGCCATAAAGGAGAAACTCCTGGTTTAGGTTCCGAAATTGATACCAAAGATTTTCAGTCACAATTTTTTGGGAAAGAAATATTTAACGAACAAGGTGAATTTGTTTCAGTTAGCATTCTAAAAAGTGGAACTGCCGACCCTAATTCAAAATACGAAGTAGATGGTATCTCCGGAGGAACAATCACCAGCGTTGGTGTTGATGCAATGCTTAAAGATTGTTTAAGCAGTTATGAAACTTATATTAAAAACATAAAAAACTAAAATATAATGAGCGCAGAAAAAGAACCTCTTTTTTCGAGCAAGAACCTTAAGCTACTTACAGAACCATTAAACGATAGTAATCCGATTACTGTTCAGGTTTTGGGTATTTGTTCAGCCCTAGCTGTTACCGTAAAAGTAAAACCTGCCTTTGTACTGGCGATTGCGGTGGTAGTTGTTATGGCAGTTTCAAATGTCGTGATTTCTTTATTACGAAAGACTGTTCCTCCAAGAATCAGAATCATTGTTCAATTGGTTGTTATTGCTTCGATGGTAATTTTAGTCGATCAGGTATTAAAAGCTTTCTTATTTGATGTTAGCAAACAACTTTCTGTATTTGTCGGATTAATTATAACAAACTGTATTATCATGGGTCGTTTAGAAGCTTTTGCTTTAAATAATAAACCATGGCAATCGTTTCTTGATGGTCTTGGAAATGCTGCCGGATACGGTGTTATTCTTATCATTGTTGCGTTTTTCAGAGAACTATTAGGTTCGGGTACAGTGTGGGGATATAAAGTAATACCAGAAAGCGTTTATGATTTTGGTTACGAAAATAATGGGCTAATGATACTCCCTCCTATGGCATTAATTGTTGTTGGAGCAATTATATGGGTTCAGCGTGCTAAAAACAAAAAACTTGTAGAATCTAATTAATTTGAAATCAGAAAAAATTAAATAATGGAAAATTTAGTTAATATATTTATCAAGTCTGTTTTTATCGATAATATGATATTTGCATACTTCCTTGGAATGTGTTCTTATCTTGCAGTATCAAAAACGGTAAAAACTTCAACAGGATTAGGTTTAGCTGTAATTTTTGTGCTAGGTTTTACAGTTCCCGTTTCATATTTAATGGAAAATTATTTATTAAAAGAAGGAGCATTAGTATGGTTAAGCGAGAGTTTTGCTGATGTTGATTTAAGTTTTTTAAGTTTTATCATATTCATAGCACTAATTGCTTCAATGGTACAATTGGTTGAGATGGTTATTGAGAAATTCTCTCCCGCCTTATACAGCTCTTTGGGAATATTCCTTCCGTTAATTGCTGTTAATTGTGCAATTTTAGGGGGAGCATTATTCATGCAGGAACGGGCTTATAATAATATAGGAGAAGCCACATCATTTGCATTAGGTTCTGGTGTTGGATGGTTTCTTGCAATTGTTGGTATAGCAGCTATTCGTGAAAAGATCAGATACTCAAATGTACCTGATCCATTAAAAGGTCTTGGAATAACATTTATTATTACAGGATTAATGGGAATTGCCTTTATGGGTTTTATGGGAATTAAATTGTAAAATATTTATAAAAGAATATATAAACATGGTATTATTAACATCACAAATCACGGTTATCCTGTTAAGTATTGCAATCTTCTTAACAATAATTCTTGCGTTGGTTTTGCTTCTTTTATTCGCAAGAAAAAAACTTACTCCACAAGGAGAAGTTAAATTAACCATTAATGATGATATAGAATTAGAAGTAGATCCGGGTAACAATTTACTCACCACTTTATCAAATAACGAAATATTCTTACCATCAGCATGTGGTGGTGGTGGAACTTGTGGGATGTGTAAGTGTCAGGTATTAGAAGGTGGAGGCAGTATATTACCAACTGAAACAGGTTTCTTTACCCGAAAAGAAGCTCAGAATTTTTGGCGTATTGGTTGCCAGGTTAAGGTAAGAAGCGACATGAAAATTCATGTTCCTGAAGAAGTAATGGGAATTAAGAAATGGGAATGTGAAGTTATTTCCAATAAAAATGTTGCTACATTTATTAAAGAATTTGTTGTTAAATTACCTGAAGGCGAAGAACTTAACTTCCAATCTGGTGGATATATACAAATTGATGTTCCTAAAATCAATGTTGATTTTAAGGATTTTGATATTGAAGAACAATTCCGTGATGAATGGGATCAGTACAATATGTGGGATTTAAAAATGAAGAATCCGGAAGAAACGTACCGTGCTTATTCTATGGCTAACTATCCTAAAGAAGGTAATATTGTAAAATTAAATATACGTATTGCAACTCCTCCGTGGAACAGATCAAAAGGTGCATTCCAAAAAGTTAATTCCGGAATTTGCTCATCATATATCTTCTCATTAAAGCCTGGCGATAAAGTAACTGTTTCAGGACCTTATGGTGAATTCTTTATTAAAGATACTGATCGTGAGATGATGTATATTGGTGGTGGTGCAGGAATGGCTCCGTTACGTTCACATATTTTCCATTTATTTAACACCTTGAAATCAGGAAGAAAAGTTACATATTGGTATGGAGCCCGTTCATTAAGAGAAGTGTTCTATGAAGATGAATTTAGGGCAATTGAAAAAGAATTTCCTAATTTCAAATTTTATATCGCACTTTCTGAACCAAAAGAAGAAGACAACTGGACAGGTTTAACAGGATTCATACATCAGATACTTTACGATGAGTATTTAAGTAAACACGAAGAACCTGAAGAAATTGAATATTATCTTTGTGGTCCTCCGGTAATGAACGATGC
>JAHOYT010000047.1 GCA_019038645.1 Bacteroidales bacterium | reverse complement strand
TAGTGTCAAGTACTTAGTACATAGAATCAAGTATCAAGACTATTAATTTATATAGTTTAAAGTTTATGATTGGTAGATTACATAATGTACTATAAATTAAAAATAAAAAGATGAAAGGACCACAATTCTTAAAATATGTTAATCCAATTTTAACAATTCTTCAAGCTAATGGAGGAGCTGGAAATTCGTCTAGCGTTATCGACCAAGTAATTGACAATTTAGGTATTACTGAAGAAGAATTAGCTATAACAACTTCTAATGGACAATCGAGAATCAGAAATCAGATACAGTGGGCACGTTTTTATTTATTTAAAGGTGGAATGATTGATAATGCCCAAAGAGGAATCTGGAGACTTACAAAAGAGGGACTAGAAACTAAACTTTCCAATACAGATGTACACAATATTTTTAAGTCTGTACATAAGGAAGTTGAAAAAGCGAAATCAAAAAAGATAGAAACTAAGAATAATACAGAATTTGATGATTCAACCACAGAAGATGAAGAGCATTCCGGAGAGTTATTAAATTTAATTAAGAATCTCTCGCCATCTGGATTTGAGAAACTCTGCAAAAGACTTTTGACAGAAATTGGGATTCATGATATAACTATAACAGGAGGCTCAGGAGACCAAGGGATAGATGGAGTTGGATTAGTTAAGCTTAATGATGTTGTAAGCTTAAATATTGTATTTCAGTGCAAAAGATATAAGGATATAGTTTCGCCTCATAATGTGAGAGACTTTAGGGGAGCAATGCAGGGTCGTGGAGAAAAAGGATTGATTATTTCTACAGGTAGATTTACAAAAGAAGCTAAGAACGAAGCAAACAGAGACGGTGTGACACCAATTGAATTAATTGATGGAGAACGACTTGTAAATTTATTTGAGAAATATAAACTTGGATTAACTCCTATAACTGTTTATGAAATTGATAGTGATTTTTTTAATGGGTTCGTATAAAATGCAACTAACACGACTCTAAAAAAAGATAGAAAAATAATACCAATACTTGATACTAACCTCTAAAATCTAACATCTAATAAAGAAAATCATTGTAAGGGTAACGAATGGCGTGGATTTCTTTTACTTTATCATAAATCATCTGCTTAAAACTAACGATATTTTTTTTGTGCTTTGCTGATATAAAAATACAGTGTTCGTTGTTTTTAGCCATCCATGTTCTCTTTAGCTCATCAAGTGTGTAATTTTCTTTTGTTTTAGGAGTTAGATCATCTTCATCCTTCTTGTCAAAAGTATAAGCATCAATTTTATTAAATATAATATAAGACTCTGTTTCGGCAGACCCAATCTCTTTTAGAGTTTGATTAACAACGTCAATTTGTTCTTCGAAATTAGGGTGAGAAATATCCACAACATGAAGAAGTATATCAGATTCACGAACCTCATCTAAAGTAGATTTAAAAGATTCAACAAGACTGTGCGGAAGTTTTCGAATAAACCCAACAGTATCGGATAATAAAAACGGAAGATTTTCAATCACAACTTTTCGTACAGTGGTATCAAGTGTTGCAAAAAGTTTATTTTCAGCAAATACTTCAGATTTACTTAACAATGTCATTATGGTAGATTTACCAACATTTGTGTATCCAACCAATGCAACCCGAATCATTTTACCTCTGTTTTTTCGCTGAGTTGCCTTTTGTTTATCGATTTTCTTAAGTTGTTCTTTTAACTTAGCAATTTTGTCGCGAACAATACGACGGTCAGTTTCAATCTCGGTTTCACCCGGACCACGTAATCCTATACCTCCACGCTGTCGCTCAAGGTGAGTCCACATGCCTGCTAATCTTGGTAGCAAATATTCATACTGAGCCAGTTCAACCTGTGTTTTTGCATGCGCAGTTTGTGCTCTCCTGGCAAAAATATCAAGTATTAAATTCGTTCTGTCAATTAACTTGCACTGAAGCACTTTTTCAATGTTTCGAAGCTGAGTAGGTGAAAGGTCGTCGTCGAAAATAACCAGATCAATGTCATTATCCTTAACATAGTATTCAATCTCTTCGAGTTTTCCTTCTCCAATATAAGTTCTGGGATTTGGAATTTTAACTTTTTGCGTAAACTGTTTTACAGGAATAGCTCCGGCTGTTTCGGTTAAAAATGCCAGTTCATCAAGGTATTCCTTTACTTGTTTTGTGTCCTGTTCCTGGTTTATTACTCCGACTAACACCGCATGTTCAGGTTTTGGAGCAGTATCAATGTTTTTGGGCATCCTTTAAATTTACGATTGATTACTAAAAATTGTGATTGCAAATGTAATAAATTTGTAGTTAGATTATACAGCAAACAAAAAAGCCGGCAATTGCCGGCTTTCAATAACTCAAACTTTTTATCAATCATTTTAATTCAAACGCTATAGTAATACTAAATTTTACTTTTACATATTTTCCTGATTGTAATCCAGGGCTCCAATCCGGCGAATTTTTTATTACATCAACAACTGCTTTGTCTATTACCGGATGAACACTTCTTGTAACTTCTACTTTTGTTATAGATCCATCCTTATCAACTACAAACGACACATATACTCTTCCTTTTATTCCATATTCAATTGCATTAACAGGAAATTTTAAGTTGTTTATAATATAATTCCTGAAATACAAAGCATCTTCTCCCATAAAGGTTGGCATAATTTCAACTTTTACATATTCATTATCATCAACCGGTTCTTCTGTATTGCCATAATCAGGAATAATAAACGGTTCGTTTACACCAATTTCAGGATCAAACAAATCCAAAGGTTCATCAGGAACCTCATAATCATCTGGCTTTATTTCAAATACTGGTGCTTCAACTTTTTTGGGTAACTCAGCCTTAGGCATTGTAACAGGGGGCAAAATACCTAAATCATCGTAAACCGTTGTAATTACATAATCCAAATTATAATCTACATTTGATTTCCACTCAAATGCTACCAGAATAAATGAGAGGGTCAGGATGAATCCGATTTGCAGGAAAATTGTTCTTAAATTTTCCAGATTTGCGCGTTTCGATTTTTTTGTTTTCATGGCATCGGGGTTTTTAGGTTTAACATTTCTCCCCCACAAATTTTCGCTCAAAGGCCGGCCTTTATTATAGTATACGTAGTCTTTTAAAAAAGATTGTTGATTTAACTTTTATTAACCTAATTTAAGATATGTTGTAAATATCAATAGTCAGGTAAGGAGATTCCTAAAAACAAAACATCCGGAGTTTTAAAAACTCCGGATGTTTCAAATTCAGTTATAGTAATATTTTATACGAAAGCCGATGTGATTTTTTCAGTAATTTCTTTAAATTCTTCTTCTGAGAGTTTTAGTTTAGGTTGTGAAAAACAAGCATCTGCTTCACTCTGTAAAGGAATTAAATGAATATGCGCATGAGGAACTTCAAGTCCTAAAACTACTACTCCAACACGTTTGCATTCAATAGTTTTATCAATTGCTTTTGCAACACGTTTTGAAAATGCAGTTAATCCTTTCAGGGTTTCATTATCCAGATCGAATAAATAATCAACTTCTTTTTTTGGAATAACCAGAGTGTGTCCTTTTGCTAAAGGAAAAATATCCAGAAAAGCGTAATAATTTTCATCCTCAGCAATCTTATAAGAAGGAATATCACCTTTTACAATCTTAGTAAATATTGAGGCCATGATTTATGTTTTTATAATGAAATTTCCAGAATTTCAAATTCCATTTTGCCTGAAGGTACCTGAACTTCTGCTACATCTCCAACCTTTTTTCCTAACAAACCTTTTGCAATAGGAGTGTTAACTGACATTTTTCCGTCTTTCAAATTTGCTTCGCTATCTGAAACTATCGTATACTCCATAATAGCTCCGTTATTTTTATTCTTTAATTTTACTTTATTAAGTATTTGTACAGTTGATGTATTTAATTTTGATTGATCCAATACTCTTGAATTTGCAATAGCATTTTTTAACTTACTGATTTTCAGCTCGAGCATGCCTTGAGCTTCTTTGGCTGCATCATATTCAGCATTTTCGGACAAATCACCTTTATCTCTTGCCTCAGCAATTTGCTGCGAAATACCTGGTCTTTCAACAGTCTCTAATTGCTCTAATTCCATCATTAACTTTTCCAACCCCTCTGCTGTCACGTAAGAAACTTTTGTCATTGTATTTACATTTTAAATTTTATGCTTTATGCATCTGTCAATAAATAAAGAAGAATTCCAAACCTGTTCGGAACTCTTCTTGTGTGTACAAATTTAAACAAAATATTTCATAAACACACAATATTGATTGTTCAATGTTTTTTTAACTCACTGTTTACTAAGAATTAAGTGCTAAAATTCTTTTCGATTAATGATTTCAGAGTAAATAACTGCGTCCTGAAGGTTAAAATCCACCAATATTGCATTTTCTTCTTCCTGTGTAAGATCTGAATCCTTAATTGGATCTGAAAATTTTTCACTGGTGTCCTGATATTCAATACTATAAGGCTCGTCTTCTTTGTCGTCTAACATATGCGGTGGAACTACATCTAATACATCATTCGCTGGTTTTTCTTCTATCTCTTCTTCAATAATTTCCTGTTCTACGTATTCTTTTTCATAAACATACTGGTTCTGAATACCAGTTTGTTCTCTTATAAGTTTTTTAAGCTCCGGAAAAACAGAATTTTCTTCTTTTTCTGTCTGATCAAATTCTTCCTCGTTTACTGAAGTTCTTTGTGCCTCCTTCTTTTTCTTTTTACCAAGAATCGAAATTGCAAAGGCAACAATTGTTATGATTACATATATTAGACCATCGAAAATATCATCCATAATTACTTTTTCTTTTTGTTTCTTTTAAAAATCCTTTTGAAAAAACCTTTTTTCTTCTTCTTTCCCGGTTTTTTTGAGAAAAGACCTTTGTCTGGTTTCGATTCCCTTTCAAAAATATCAAAAAACTTTCTGATTCTATAACTTAACGATTTTTTATGAAACTGATTATCGCGCCAACTATCTGATTTTTGTTTATTTAAGTCCCAATTTTTTTTCGTATTTTCCGCCTGAATGTTGTATTGTTTCTTTCTGGCTTTCTCGCTGTTTTTTTTATAATCTTCTTTTTTCTTTCTGTTTAGTTTTTCCTTGTACTGTTCTGATTTCTCCATGCCGGTCATATTCTTATTCGAATGGCACGCAACAGCAAGCATTACAACCCAAATTATTAAGAACGTATGCTTTAATTTGAAAAGCATTTGCTTATTTTTGTAACTTAATAAGTTCTGAATATGAAGAAAATAATTTCAAAATCAAATTTAAGATTTTTTTTAATACCAGTCTTATTCCTGATAATATTTGTTCGTTGCGACGAAGATGAAATACCATTTCCGTATGTTTCAGTATACGCTAATCTTTCGCTTAATACTCAATTAGGGAATGTTTTAGCAGGAAATTATGTTATTGTTGACGGATATGGAGTTGGAGGGCTAATTATTTATAGGGCAGATATTAATGTATTTCTGGCGTTTGACAGAGCCTGTACACATGAAGCTTCCGGAACTTGTATTCTTACAGATGATGGAAGCATGTTTGAATGTCCGTGTTGTGGGTCAAGATTCTGGATGGTAAGTAATGATATTGCCGGAACAGTTTATCAGGGACCGGCGAGATACCCTTTAAAGCAATACAAATGTACTTTCGATGGAGTAAATACTGTGAGAGTTACAAATTAAAAAAGGCCTCCAACAATTATCGGAGGCCTTTATATATGGTATGCAAATTTTAGTATCTGTAATGATCTGCTTTGTATGGTCCCTCAATGGGAATACCAAGATATTCTGCCTGCTCTTGTGAAAGCTTTGTTAGTTTAACACCTATTTGCTCAAGATGCAATCTTGCAACTTCTTCATCCAGGTGTTTTGGTAAACGATAAACATCTAACTCATAATCATTTTTCCAAAGCTCTAATTGTGCTAATGTTTGGTTGGTAAATGAATTACTCATTACAAAAGATGGATGCCCGGTTGCACAACCAAGATTTACCAATCGACCTTCTGCCAATAAGAAAATTGCATGTCCATCAGGATAAACATATTTATCAACCTGAGGTTTAATATTTATTTTTTCAATTCCAGGGAATTTTTCTAATTGATCAACCTGAATTTCATTATCAAAGTGTCCTATATTACAAACAATTGCCTGATCTTTCATTTTTGACATGTGATCAGCAGTAATCACATCTCTGTTTCCTGTTGTGGTAACGAAAATATTTCCTTCGTTGAGAGCTTCTTCAACAGGTTTTACTTCAAAACCTTCCATAGAAGCCTGTAGCGCACAAATTGGGTCAATTTCAGTTACAATAACTCTTGCTCCGTATGAGCGCATTGATTTTGCTGATCCTTTTCCAACATCGCCATAACCACAAACAACAACAACTTTTCCGGCCAACATGACATCTGTTGCACGCTTAATACCATCAGCTAATGATTCACGACATCCGTATAAATTATCAAATTTTGATTTAGTAACTGAGTCATTAACATTAATAGCAGGGAAAAGAAGTTCTCCACGTTCCATCATCTGATATAAACGGTGAACGCCTGTAGTTGTTTCTTCTGAAACACCTTTTAACTCCTTAACCATATTATGCCATTTCTGAGTATCCTGTTCCAGTGTCTTTTTTAAACTTTTATACAGTTCTTTTTCATCAATTGCTGAAGGTTCATCGTTAAGAAATGCTGAATCATTTTCTGCTTTATAACCTATATGGATCATCATTGAAGCATCGCCACCGTCATCAACAATCAGATGCGGACCTTTATTTCCCGGAAAAGTTAGTGCCTGATTCGTACACCACCAGTATTCTTCCAAAGTTTCGCCCTTCCAGGCAAAAACAGGAACTCCAGCTTCAGCAATTGCTGCAGCAGCATGATCCTGAGTAGAAAATATATTACAACTTGCCCAGCGTACATCTGCTCCAAGCTCTACTAATGTTTCAATAAGTACAGCTGTTTGGATTGTCATGTGCAATGAACCCATTACTCTGAAACACCTTTTAACTCCTTAACCATATTATGCCATTTCTGAGTATCCTGTT
>JAHOYT010000040.1 GCA_019038645.1 Bacteroidales bacterium | reverse complement strand
ATATTTATTTTAAAGGCCTGACAGTTTAGTTGGGCCTTTTTCTTATTTTGTCATTCCGGCCGCAGAGCCGGAATCTATATAAAAGAGATTCCTGATCTCCGTTTCACTTCGTCAGGAATGACAAGATTAAATGATTTGTTTATATCTGATTAACTAAAAAAATCAGTAAATTTAAAGCATCAAACTCAATCAAAAATCATGAAAAAACTGATAATTATTGGCATATGCCTTTTTGCAGGTTTTCAATTTGCACATTCACAGGGAATAGAAAAAATGCAGTGGGATAATGATTTTCAAATACATATAGCGTTGGCTAATGATTCAAACTATTTTCTGGATATTAAAGAATTGCATCATACAAATATTGCAGAAGAAGCATCAACATCATTTACGTATTTACCAACTAGACTGGAAAATGAGTTTGTACAAAGATTAAAACAAACAGAAGTAGATACAGGTCTTATAATTAATGAAGAAATTCCTGAATCGCATAAAACTTTATGGAGTGCATTACACAATTCGCTTGGAGGAGGATGGGTGCATTTTGTGAATTGTCTTTTATATTCATTGGAGACAGGATATTTAGACATCACTTCTCCACTAATGAAACGCCCGGAAAGTGATTGGAAGCCTAACCCAATGACAGAAACGTATAAAAGAACACGAAAGTGGGAATATTACGTTCCGGTAAATCAAAAGTTAGCAATTAAAGAATATAAAATAAAGAAGAGTAACAATAATTTAGCTCATTTAAATGATGTTCCTAAAGAGTTTATTGATTTGTTTTTGAGTGCCAGTCAAAAACAATATGATCAGCTTAATCAAATACATAAAAGCAGGGCAAAGGCAAGAATTGATTTGGTAAAAATATTAGTTGGAGCAAACTATTTGGGAGAAACGCAGATAAAATATATAAAATCGATGGTGCTGAAAGCAATGGTTGATTATGCAGAAGAACAATTACCGTCAGTAATTATTTTTGACAATTTTAATGCAGCCGTTGCAATGAGTTTAAATGAAACAGGTTATCAGGTGGATAAAATTGTATTTGCCGATGAGCGATTTATTTCTATTGAAACCCGGCTGGTAAGAGTAAATCAAATTAACTCAATTGTTGCACAAATAAATATTGTTAACAAGGAAGTATTTCAACAAAAGCTAAAGAGTTATTATAACTAAATGTCTGCTGGCAGTCGTCAGGAATGACATATTGTTGATCAAAATAAAACTTTTAAGTGTTAGTTTATTTCCTGTTAAAAGGGATTTGATAATAAATATAATAAGTAACCCCCAGCTTAACTAACTCTGAGCTTCCTCCAAATCCCGGAATATCGTATGGGCTAAAATTCTCATCGTTTGCTCCTGATAATTTTATTTTAACCAAAGCCGACCAGCCCAAATATATATTTTTCAATACTTCGCCTTTAACACCGAACGAAGCCTCAAACCAATAAACATTGTACGATGTATTTTCTATGGATGTTTGAGTAGTACTCCAGTGTTCGCTTTCAATAATAATATCATTTGCGGAATGTGAAAAAACGGAGTTCCCGAATCGGAATCCAATACCAAGAAAATCAGTTGGATATGCTTTTAAGAGATTGTAATCCATGCCTGCTTTAATGAAATAACCGTCAGAAATATAACTGTAGTTATCTTTTGTAAGGGAAATTTCTGAATAGCCTGCTTCAATAACGCCGAAATATTTATTACATAAATTAATATCAATTGATCCTTCATATGAAATTCGCTCAGGTTTAAATAAATAATCAGAAAAACGGCCCGCATTAACACCAAATTTCACTCCTTTAATTTGTAGCGGTTCTTTAATTCCCTCTTCTACATAAATATTTTCATCCTGCCCAAATGAATTAATGGATATTATAGAAAGAATAAGAAAACTAAAAATATATCTGAATAATTCCTTTTTCATCCGTTGTTAATTCATTATTTACAAGCTCCAAAGAATCAATCAGATTCTCTGTATTAGTAAAACTGTTAATAGTAAAATTATATACAAAGCCACATTCCGGGGATAAAAATATGATTTCCTTTTGATGATAAAATGTTATTGTGTCCTTATTTGATGTGTTTTTAGAAGTGAAAATAATCGTAGTGTAATCATTATCTGGCGAAAGAGAAAAACTTATACTATTTGCAGTACCTTCTTCCAGGTAGTGAATACTGTCTTCCCATGCAGGTGAATATACAGACAGGCTGTCTAAGAAACCGATATTTATAAGGTTAGTATCAACAACATTTATCTCTGTTCTTAATAATGATTCAGTTTCGAATTCACATTGATCGCTTGTGCAGGACAAAAAGTATGAAAGCGTAATCAATACAAAAAATATGTTTCTGATAATTCTCATTTATTTCAGGATACTTTTAAAATGGCAAAATTAAGGGATTATTATTAGATTCAATATTATTTTTCAGTGAATTTCTTCAGATATAATTCTTCACCGTCAAATTCAGCATACGTAAAATGGCTTAGCCAATCACCAAGATTAATATATCGACACGAATCACTTAATTTAAGATCTAAAGCGTAATGACGATGTCCGTATACCATAAAATCGAAATGTTCTTTTTCCAGAACTTTTTTGGAATAAAGAATCAACCATTCCTTGTCTTCACCTTCAAAGGGTCTTGTTTCTCTTGAGTATCTGCTATGAGTCGACCATAAATTAGCAATCCGGATTCCTAAGTTAGGATGAAAACGGGCAAATAACCATTGAGAGACTTTACTTGCAAAAATCTTTTTTAAAAGCTTATATGATCTGTCTCCGGGACCTAAACCATCGCCATGGGCAAGGTAGAATTTCTTTCCGAAAAATTCTTTAACGGTTGGTTTTTTATGTAAAACAACCCCGGTTTCCTTGGGCAGATAATCAAAAACCCACATATCGTGATTACCTGTAAAAAAATGAACAGGTATTCCGGAGTCTGTAATTTCACAAAGTTTTCCAAGAAAACGCGAGAATCCACGAGGTATAGCACGTTTATATTCAAACCAAAAATCAAATATATCTCCTAAAAGGATTATTTCCTTTGCGTCAGACTTTATGGAGTCGAGCCATCTTACAAATAATTTTTCCCGCTCAAGACTTTGTTCATAATCAGGAAGCCCTAAATGTACATCAGATGCAAAATATATTTTCTTTTTTTGATTCAATTCAAGACTATTTTAGTGCGTAATCAAAAGTGCTTATCAATTGTTTGCCGGAAGGATTTATCAAAACTATATCTCCTTCAGGATTTATAAGATAACTTGTTGGTAACGTTTTTACATTATAAATTTTTGCAGAGTATGAAGTTCTTCCGTTTAAATCAATAACATTTATCCATGGTAACCGATCAAACTTAATTAAGCGTTTCCAGGATTCGGTTTTTGTGTCCAGTGATACCTGATAAATTTCAAATCCTTTTGCATGATACTTTGCATAAATATCGAGCAATGCAATGTTGTGTTGAATGCTTTCCTTGCTCCACGAAGCCCAAAAAGTAAGCAATATATACTTTGAATTTATACTGTTTAATGAAATGCTGTCTCCGTTCTGATCAGGCAATATTATATCCGGGACACCCGCCACTTCGTTGTCTTTAACATATTCATTCAGAATCTTGTTAGTTTTTATTTGATTGTAAGTATTAAACAGGGATTCTTTATCTACTAACAATGTTTTTACGTGCATTGATTCAGGGTATTTTTCTCCCAGCGATTCCGAAACAATTTTAATATATTGCAAATCTCTGTTTTTATATAAAACATAGTTTTCTTCATCATATCTTTGATAAAGAGCTACAATCGAAGCAAGACTATTTAAGTTGTTTATAATAAATGCAATTGAAGAATCTCTTTGATCGTCAACAATTTTAGAGTAAGCTGAATTAATTTCATCAAGTTTTAGACCAAATTCCGGATTGTCTTTTATTGATTCAGCATATTCTAATACCGAATCTAATTTATGTTTTGTGTTTGCGAGCTGGTTATTTATTTTTTGAACCTGCAAAGATCCTTCAGAACCTCCAATATTGGCAATACTAAGGCGGGATGCCTCTGCTTTCACGGTTACTTTTTCACCAGGTTCTATTAATAATGTAAGAAAGTTGTTTTTTGAAACCGATAAATTATAAAATCCAGGAATACTACCCGAAGATTTAAATTTGAAATCTCCTTTTTTATCAAGCTTTATGGTTTTAATATCTTCTGTTCCGTTAATTAAAAGCTCACTGAAAGTAAGATCCTTCCCTTCACCATTATTTATACTACCACTAATTTCAAACTGATTTGATTTGTTACAGGATGAAAGTATAAATAATCCTAAAATAAAATAAATTATGCGTTTCATTCTAAATGTTTGTTTACAAATGATTTGGTTGTTAAAACCGGTTATCTTTTTTCAAAAATAACCGGATATTTTTCTTATGATGCTAAGTTAATCAAATATTTCTGAAAGTTTTGCCTCAAGCGCGTCACCTCTTAAATTTTTAGCAATTATTTTTCCGTTTTTATCAAGCAGAAAATTTGCCGGAATACCCTGAATTTCATATTGTTTTGCTGCAACAGAATTCCAATATTGCAAATCACTGACATGAATCCAGGAAAGCTGATCCTTTTCAATTGCATTCACCCATGATTCTTTTTTCTTATCCAGCGAAACCTGGAAAATCTCGAAGCCTTTTTCATTATATTTTTGGTAGTTTTTTACCAAAACAGGATTTTCAACTCTGCACGGACGACACCATGAAGCCCAAAAATCCAATAATACATATTTTCCACGCAATGAAGATAAAGTAGCAGTGTCTCCATTTGGTCCGGGAAGAATAATCTCGGGTGCAACATTCCCAATTCCTAACAGATTATCTGAACTGAGTTCTGAATTCTTTTTGCGCTTTATTTCAACAAGCTGTGAGTGAAGGGCCTTCACAGCTTCAGAGGAAGGATAAGCAGCCATTAATGAAGAATCAACTAATTCAAAATATTCCATGTCGTCATTTGGGTTAAGAAGATATCTCCGTGGTGCAATTTGCTGGTACAGAGCCATTAGTCCTGCCAATGAATTTGAATTGGTTTTAATAAAGCTTTTTGTGAATTCTGTATGATTTTGAATAATCTCCTGCGATACTGAGCGTAGAGAATCTCTAACCCTGTAAATTTCCGACTTTCCTATTAAAGATTGGTAATACATTCCAAGGGAATCAAGTTTGTCGACACTTTGATCCAGATTTTTGCGTAATTCCAGAATTTGTTCACTATCAGGAGATCCGTTAATAGTCGAATTACCTGCAATATTATTTCCGTCTGTATGTATAACTATTTGTTCTAACGGATTAATAATTAAAGTTAAATAATTATTAGCGTCTGTTCTTAATGCATAAAACCTTGGGATATCTGTTTTTCCTTTAAAAGAAAATGAACCCGCGTCGTTCAGAATTATTGAATCAATAAAGTTTACATCGTTGGTTTGAAGTTCAACAAGATATAATTTAACTCCGTTTGCGTTTTTAACCGTACCTGAAATAGTGAAAAATTCAGGCTCGGTTTCACACGAGCTAATAATTAATATTAATGCTAAAAACCATAAAATTCTTTTCATTCTATTCTCTGTTTAATATTTATTCATGCAAAATAATTTATTACAAAACATATAATCGATAAACATTATTGCTTATCACGATTAATTTTATTGGCGAATTTAGTAAATATTTTGTTACAACGAATGTCATAAGACTGAAGTGCCTAAAATGCATTAACTTTTTCACTCGCGACAGCTATCCTATTACTTTCGTATTTTGATTTTATTTTTTATATTTTTGTCAACCTAAATTATTGATAGAGGTGATAATTCATACAGATTTAAATAATTTCAATATTCAGAATCCTGTTCTTACTATTGGAGTATTTGACGGCGTACATCAGGGACATCGGAAAGTTCTACAAAGATTAAAGCAAATTGCTAAGGAAAAGAATGGAGAATCTGTAGTTTTAACTTTATGGCCTCATCCAAGAATTGTTCTCGATAAAGATGCTGATAGCCTACGTTTACTAAATAACATTGAAGAGAAAAAACAGTTATTTTCAGGAACAGGGATTGATCATCTAATTATTCTTCCTTTTACAAAAGATTTTTCTCAACTGTCTGCATTCGAATTTATTGAAGAATATCTGGTTAAGAAAATTAATCTAAATCATTTAGTTGTTGGCTATAATCATCAGTTTGGAAAAGACAGAAAATCCGGATTTGAATTTTTAAGTGAGTGTGCACAAAAATTTGGTTTTAGCATTGAAAAACTGGACGTAAAACTAGTAGATAATGAAAGGGTTAGCTCGACAAAGATCAGAAATTTCCTTTCATTAGGAAATCTGGATGTTGCAAATAAGTATCTTGGGTATGAGTATTTTATTAGTGGTCATGTCATTGAAGGCAAACAAATAGGAAGAAAGATTGGATTCCCCACAGCAAATATTAAAATTCCGGAGCCGTACAAGCAGGTCCCGAAAGATGGTGTATATGCTGTTCGTGTAAAATTAAACGGCGAATTATATTCAGGTATGCTAAATATTGGTTCGCGTCCAACAGTTGAATCAACTATCGGATCTAATAATATTGAAGTACACATACTTAATTTTGATAAGAAAATCTATAATCAAACAGTTACTGTTTCTTTCGTGAAAAGAATCAGAGATGAAAAAAAGTTTAGTGGTCTGGAAGAGCTTTCAAAGCAATTACAAATAGATAAATTGGAAATTACAGCGCTTTTTGATACAGAATAGCGAAACATTTTTCGAATATTAATTGTATAGTTTTAAATGATATAGATTTTTTAACGTAATTTTGCAATCCCAATAAGAAAATAAAATTTAACTAATTATAAAATTAATATTATGGAAATTGAAGGAACTATGGTTGAAAACTTACCTTATAAAGTTAAAGACCTGAGTCAGGCTGAATATGGCAGAAAAGAGATAGAAATTGCTGAAAAAGAAATGCCTGGTTTAATGTCTTTGCGTCAAAAATATGGTAAGGAAAAACCATTAAAAGGTGCAAGAGTAATGGGTTCATTGCACATGACAATCCAAACAGCTGTACTTATTGAAACAT
>JAHOYT010000049.1 GCA_019038645.1 Bacteroidales bacterium | reverse complement strand
AGCAGAACTAATTAGTTCTGCTTTTCATTTAAAATAGTTTATCTAAAACTTCTTTTAAGGTTTCCAGACCAGGATTGATCTCGAAAATATGCCTTGGTTTAAGATAAACAATATCATTTTCACGTTTGAATTTATCTTCACCACCTCCTGTAATGTTTAGCATTATTAAATCATCCTTGTTAACAGTACCATCGTTTACAGCTTTAATTAATGTGGCAGTTGCAACAGCAGCTGCAGGATGAATATCATTTCCTTCCAGTTCTTCAAAAAGCTTACCTGCCTTGATAAGCTCTTCGTTAGTAGCAGTAAGAACATCACCGCCGGCGTCCTTCATGGCATCAAATAGTCCACCAGGAACAGAATAAGTTGGTCTTCGATTTGATAAAACTTTAGCAATGATTATTTTAACTACTTTACGTGCTTCGTCATCATCCATCGGGAGAATTTCTCTCGAGTCAGCTCTCCAGGCATCTTGTAATATCTTGAACGGTTCATTTTGCGAAACCATTAATTTCATTTTGTTATTGCCAAAACGTCCATCTTCTATTAACCTTAAGTTAGCCTCCCATGCCGATACAGCACCTGTGCTGCTACCAACAGCCTGGAAGTAATAATCAGGAATTTTCCCAATTTCATGAGCGGCAGAAAGGACAGTTGTTCCCATGCCTTCACGGCGAGCAACATTTTTAGATCCACCTTCTGGAATAAATTTATCTAACTGACAAACCAGGTTAGATAAATGAATAGCATCAAAATAATCACTTCCACTTTTTGTTGCAATAAGTTTTACGCAATCATTTATAGGTTTATTAAACCACAAAACATCGAGATAGTCTTCAGGAACACAAAGTAGTAATGGTATTTTATTATCGGAACAAACTCTTGCAAAGGCTCTTGCGGTATTCCCTGCTGATGCTACTACTAATACTTTCTTTTCTTCTGATGATAATCGACCACAAACAGAATATGCTTCGGTTTCTTTAAATGAACAAGTTGGGAAATTTGCATCTTTCTCGGGCCAGTATCCGCTAAACGTAATATATAAGTTGGTTAAACCTAAATGCTTTGCCAGACCATTACTTTTATAAGTAACAGGAGCTGAAGAACCTTTTAAGGTTTTATGAATAGGTAGCCAATCGGCAAACCGGTAAATGCCATGAGACACATCTTTAACATCAATTTGTTTTTTCTCATATATGGCACGAATTAACGTAGGTTCTTTTTCATCAGGAGCTTCCAGAGTCCATCCTTCATCATTAAACTGATTACCCGTATTAATTGACTGTAATAAGTATTCTGTTGCTTTAAATTCTTTAGACATTTTCGTTCCTCTTATATTAAATTGATCGGTAAAAATATAAAAAATGAATTGCATACAGCATATTTTCATAATCATATTTTAAATTTTGTAATAAAAAACAACAATTCAGTACTAACATTTTACAGTTCATTACATTTTAGTGGTTTTGCATTTTGAACTGTTATATTTTTGAATCGTAAATAAATTTAGAATATCTATTACAGATTAAATGAAAATTTTTAAATCATATATTACTCCCAAAATCATTCTGAAAGTTCTGCTGGCAACGGCAATTTTTGGAATGATTTCTATTTTATTTACCATTAATAGAATGAATTCGCTTTTGAATACTGATTTAGGATTTAACAAAGACAGTATTTATAGTATAAAAACACAGGAAAGTTCAGTGATTCTTCCTGATACTTTAGTTTTTTCTTCGGTAATGCCTGGATTTAATGTTCTAAGTTCAATAGAAATTAAATCTGAGTATAGTAAAAATAAAATTGAGCTTGCACATCAGTATGTTTCCGGAAATTATTTTGATTTATTTAATTACGTTAAGCTGAACGAAAAATCTGAATTGTTAATGGATCACGGTAAAGCACAGTTGGTTTATATAAATGAAGCTGCTGTTGAAAAGCTTGGTATTTATTGTATTGATGACGCACCGGGAACAAGAATATTAAACCAGAATAATGTTGAACTGGTTATTTGTGGGGTTGTAAAAGATTTTACGCAGCTAAGCATAAATGGCAAAACTCAGGCTATTATTTACCAGTTAAATTCGGAACATCTTGCTTATGCTTTTTATAATAATAATGCTTTAGAATTTGAAGAGAAAGAAAGCAAAAGTTCTTTTTCGGCAGTATCATTTCAGCAAAGATTGCAAAAGAAGTATAAAATATGGGAAGATATAATTTATAGTGCATTTTTATTTACCAATATTTTAGTTCTTCTGATCTGCTTAGGTTTTATGGGGAATAAATATGCTTCAGGAAAAGAAAAGGAATTGTTTAAAATTTTAGGAATAGGAGTTCATATACTAACACTTGTAATTTCGAAGACATATATTTATCTGTTAGCAATAATGGGATTTGTTGCCGGACCGATAGCTTATCTTATTCAGAAATTGTGGCTCGAAATTTATGTTTACAAAGTTCAATTTGGACTAATTGATTTATTTATTATTCTATCCATGGCCCTTTTAACTGCATATTTGGTTTGTTGTCCGAAAAAGAAACTGGAATATCAGTTAAGAGGGAAGTTTATTAAACACAATTCTATATAAATTCACCAATTTGGTTTAAGTTAATTTTTTCGAAGCGAGGTTAGACCTCGCTTTTTTTAATATAAGTTAATTGACTGGTACTTGTTTTTTTAATTCATTAATTACTTCTGTTGATACCCAAAAAATATCCCATGTTTTCGTATGGCGCATAAAAAATAAATATTTGCCATCAGGAGAAACAACCGGGAATCTTTCCGATGTTTTTGTGTTTATTTCTGCCCCGAGGTTTATCGGCTTTCCCCAGATGTCTTTCTCATCCTTAAAACAAACATAGAGGTCAAGTCCGCCAAATCCTTCTTTTGCTGCAGAAGGGAAAATGATATAAGTTTCATCAGGAGAAACATACAAAGGCCACCAATATGTACTTTTTTTATAAGTGCTGACTGAGGATGGCGAGGAGAATTTACCATCCGTATAGTTGAATCTGAGATAATTGACTTTGTCTTCTGCAAAGTTTCTGCCCATGGTATATGCATTCCCTTTTTCTGTTATGATTGGAGGTCTGTCATCACCATCGGTGTTAAATGGTTGCCCGGCATTGATTGGTTTGCTCCATCCATCATCAGTTCTCTCAACATACCAAGCATCAATATACCCCAAACCACCAGGACGATTTCTGGAATAGAAGAATAATTTATTGCCGTCGGGAGAGAAGGTTGGTTGGCCATTCAAATGTGTTAAATCATCCTTTATAAAATCTGCTAATTCAGATTTTGTCCATTTGTTATTTATAAATTTAGAGAAATAGATTTGCTCAGAAACATTATCTGAAAACTTTGACCAATAAATCTCATCTCCTTTTGGTGAAATTGCTAATTGGCAATGTTCACGCCAACTGGTATCAGAAATAATACCGGGAGCAAATACCTCTGGAATTAGACCCGGTGGTGTTAACCCGAAATAGGCATCTTCTGTGTCAAGAAAATTTTGCTCTGTTTGGGTGCAGCTTGCGAAAGCCAAACTTATAAGTATTAGCGGTAATAAATTCTTTTTTTTAATTGTCATTTTTTATGGTGTTATTCATCATTCTTATCAGGCATTTGCCATGATTGTAATTCTTCTTTGAAAATGATTGCATCAGGGTAATATTGTTTTACTAAAGATGTGTCAAAACCTGGAGTTGTAAAATGGTAATGAATCGGAAAAATGTAGTTGCCACCAATAGCTTCCCGTACAAATTTAGTACTCAATGAGTCACCTCGCAGATAATAGTGTTGAATAAATGAAAGATCGATGTTTTTTTCATGAAGTTGAAGTGACCGAAATTCATTAAAAGTAAACTGATCAAAATCAGCATCACCTGTTTGAAAAATGGTGATCCCATTTACAGAAACAAGAAACCCTATATTTATGATACGTGCATCTGGACCATGAGGTAGATAAAAAGCTTCTACACTTATATCATCTATTATTTTGCTTTCTGATTTTTCTTTGGTAGGATTAAAGCCAATACAACGATCAGTAGAATCATTGAGTGCATCAACCAGCTGTTGAGTAGATGCAAAAATTGCTTTTGGATTGTTTTGCAAATGTTGTCGCACCATATCCGGATTAACATGATCGCCATGAGCATGGGTTACTAAAATTAAATCAACATTATCGAAGGGAGCTTGAGCGAGTGTAAGCTTATCCTGAATTTTCTGAGGTAATTCGTAGTTACCTTCAAATCCCTTGAACAATGCATCAATAAGGATTTTTTTATCACCAATGTTTAGCAGGAAACCTGAATTTCCAACATAGGTAATATTAACTTTTTTCTGTTGAGCATAAGATGAAACCGTAATATAGCTCAGTAATAGAAATATTAAAATTGCTTTATTTTTCATTTATGTTAGTTTTGATGCTTATTTAAAAATATAGACAAACATAACTAATGATTTTTATATTAAGCTGATTTATTCTCTAAGCGGTATTATATATCTATAAATGGTTACAAAACTATATAAAATGCCAGGATTAATATTCTCAATTACTCATGTCTTAAAGCATTTGCGGGGTTCATATTTGCTACTTTAAATGTTTGCCATGAAATGGTTAAAGCACCAATTGTTAATGCAAATAGTCCGGATAATACAAATATCCACCAGCTTAAATTTGTTTTATAAGCAAACCCTTCGAGCCATTTAGAAAGCGAATAAAATGAAATTGGAAATGCGATGACTGAAGCTAATAAAATCCATTTTAGAGAGTCGGTATTTAGCATTTTAATAATTTCAATACCCGTTGCTCCGTTAACTTTTCTAATGCCAATTTCTTTTGTACGTATTATTGAACTATACCAAACCATCGAAAATAAATTAATTACACTTATTAGAATTGTTAATACAACAAAAAACTTAAGTAATAAAGTTAATCGTTGTTCCTGTGCATATTGTTTATTATAATAATCTTCGAGCCAAAAATATTCATAAGGGTAATTAATGAATGTTTTTTGGAAAATGTTTTTGATAAATGAGTTCGTGCGATCAAAATCTTTTGAGTTATTTATTTTTACAATATAATTCCCCCAAAGCATATTCTGAGTCCAATTTAACAGTATCATTGGATCAGGACTTTCTTTCATTGATTGAAAATTAAAATCATTGCACACTCCAATAATCGGAATCTCAAAACTCTGCATTTGGCTTTCATCATTTAAGTTTAGAACTCTTCCAATAGCTTCTGATGGATTATGATATCCTAATTTTTCTAAACAAGTTTTATTGATTATACAACCGGCATTTTCCTGATTTAAATCGTCAAAAAAATTATTTCCTGCAAGAAGCTGCACCTTACATATTTCCAAAAAACTTTTATCAGTTATATACAAAGCTGATTTTATAGAATTAGGCTTTCCTTTTTCTGATGCATAAAAATTATATGCCAGTAAATCTCCGGGAACAGCACTCGAACTTGAAATTAATGATATGCCGGGATAATTTAATAGTTCTTGCTCAAATGCACTAAAATTATTAATTCTGCTTGAGTTTTTTCTTAAATTCTGAGGTACTTTAAGCACAAGACTACCTGAAATATCGAGACCTTTATCTTTTGATATTAAGAAATTGATTTGTTTATCGATACCCGTTATTATTGAGATCATTGAAATAATGATTACAAATTGTGCTACAGTAATTAATTGCTGAAATGAAAATTTATGTTTGCTTTGTTTCTTTTTGTAAGATAAAAGTTCAAGAGGTTTTTTATTTTGAAACATAAGAATAGGGAAAATTACTGTTAGTATTGAGCTTAGTGTGTAAATTGTAATAAAAATTGCCCAAAAACTAAAGTAGTTGAACGATAAACTTATATCAACTCCTAAAGAGTTATAAAGCAATTGTTGAATTAAGGAGCATATTATAAAGGATACGGAAATGGCAATACCATGAATTAGAAACGACTCACCCAAAAATTGCTTTACTAAATTTTTTCTGGTTATACCAAATACTTTTTTTATTCCAATATCCTTTATATTACTTAAAACCCGTGTATATGTAAAATAAACATAATTAAATCCTGATGCTAATAGTATTAATAAACTAACAACTAATAAGATATTTAAATAATCATTCCGGCCATTTGTTGTTATTTCTGCTTTAAGATTTGATTTTAAATGAATGTCTTTTAAAGCCTGCAGTTGATATTTATTTAATGAGTTACTATTTTCAAAATAGCTCTTCTTATTTTCATAAACGATTTGATTAATGCCAGCTTCAAGATCCTTTATATGGGTGTTTGGATTTACTTTTACATAAGTATAAAAAGAAGTTTCGCCCCAATTATCCTTTAATGGTGGAGGCAGGCGCATGTTATCATGAAAGGAAAGAAACATATCAGCCTTAAAATGAGTGTTTTTTGGCATATCTTTAAATATTCCCTCGACTTCATATTCGTAACCCGGGTATTTAAAAATAATTTCACCTATTGGGTCTTTATCTCCAAAATACATTTTTGCTGTACTTTCCGAAATAATAACTTTATATGGTTCGGTTAACACCTGAGTTCTTTTACTCTTGATTATTTCGATTGATAAAACATCGGGCAATCCCGACGAAGCATGATAAACTTTCTCAGTTGTAAAGATATTTTCTTCAATTTTATATTGGGGATTATTTGTTTTGCAAATGAAACCAGAAGAAATTACATTGGGGAATTTCTCAACCATCGCTTCCCCAAGAATTCTTTCGCACTGTGGTATTTTTATTGCTAACTCATTATTTGAATATACTTCAGTATTAATTCTGTAAATACTCTCATATTCAGGAATATATCGATCATATGTTTTTTCGTAAATAACATAACTGGATATTGCAATATATGCAACAAAGCCAATGCATAAGGAAAATAACAAAGCAAAGCTTGTAAGCTTATTTCTAAGAAGCTTTCGAATAATAAGTTTTAAATTGTACATGTTGTTAAGGAATAGGTTTTTCTATTTTATTTATTTCTCAGTTTAACTTTCTGCTAAATTCAGCTTCAGAAATTATTAAGGGATAAATTTTACGAATTTCCTTTTGTTGAATAGGCGATAGATCATCATAACTAAGATTATAATTTTTTAATGCATAATTGTTCCTA
>JAHOYT010000013.1 GCA_019038645.1 Bacteroidales bacterium | reverse complement strand
TACCAGTTGATTTCATCAACATTTTCGAGAAGCATTTTTATGATTGCTGTTGCCCAGCTACCACCTCCTAATATTGCAACTTTTGGTTTCTGATTCATTCAGATTATTTAATATTCTCAATCCATCTTTTTACATCATCCTGACTTGGATTTTGTAAGCCTAATTTATGCTTTTTGTTTGTACCACACAACTTTTGATGCAATGCACCTGGATTAATACCTTTCATGCTTTCCACTGTTACATATCCTGATTTTTGAATTACAGGAATCCACTCTTCGGGAATGCCCAATTCCATATATGCAGTTACATCATCTTTCAAAGCTTTCTTTTCAGGCCTCATTTGGGGAAAAAACAATACATCCTGAATTGATGATGAATTAGTCATTATCATTGCTAAACGATCAATACCAATTCCTAATCCTGAAGTTGGCGGCATACCATACTCAATTGCCCGGAGGAAATCTTCATCAAGCATCATGGCTTCTTCATCACCACGCTTGCCAAGAACTAATTGTTGTTCAAAACGTTCTCGCTGATCAATAGGATCGTTCAACTCAGAATAAGCATTACATATTTCTTTACCATTACATATTGCTTCGAATCGTTCAACTAATCCATCAACACTGCGATGTTTTTTCGCTAAAGGCGACATTTCTATCGGATAATCGGTAATGAAAGTTGGCTGAATCAGTTTCGATTCGCACATTTCACCAAAAATTTCATCAATTAATTTTCCTTTGCCCATTGTTTCATCAACAGGTACTTCAAGTTTTTTTGCAGTTTCGAATAGCTCTTTTTCGTCCATATTCGAAATATCTATTCCTGTAAATTCCTGAATAGCTTCAAACATGGTAAATCGTTTCCACGGACGCTGGAAGTTGATTACATTCTCACCAACCTTTACTTCTGTTGTTCCATGGATATCCATTGCAATTTTTTCTACCATTTCTTCAACGGTATCCATCATCCAGTTGTAATCTTTATAGGCAACGTAAAGTTCCATTTGAGTAAACTCAGGATTGTGAAAACGACTCATTCCTTCGTTACGGAAATCTTTTGCAAACTCGTATACACCATCAAAACCACCAACAATTAATCTTTTTAAATAAAGCTCGTTAGCAATTCTTAAATATAAAGTCTGATCTAGTGTATTGTGATATGTTTTAAACGGACGTGCAGCAGCTCCACCATAAAGAGGTTGTAAAACCGGAGTTTCCACTTCTAAATAACCTTTCCCGTTTAAATACTCACGCATCGAGTTAGTAAGCTTTGTTCTTTTTACAAACGCATCTTTTACATCAGGATTAACAATTAAATCAAGATGACGCTGACGATAACGTTGATCAGGATCAGAAAAAGCGTCATAAACCTTTCCATCTTTTTCCTTAACAATTGGAAGAGGTCTTACAGATTTGCTTAATATTGTAAATTCGGTAACGTTAATGGAAATTTCGCCAACCTTGGTTATAAAAACATTTCCTTTAACGCCAATGATATCACCAATGTCTAAAAGTTTCTTAAATACTGTGTTATATAATGTTTTATCCTCTCCCGAACAGATATTATCGCGTTTAAAATAAGTCTGAATTTTACCACCGTCGTCTTGTAAGCCAACAAATGATGCACTTCCCATAATTCTTCTTTCCATTATCCTACCTGCAATACAAACTTCCTGGAAATTATTCTTTTCAGGATCGAAATCAGAAAGGATTTCCTGTGATGTAGTATTTACTTCGTATTTTGCTGCAGGATAAGGATTAATTCCCAACTTTCTTAACTCTTCCAGCGATTGCCTGCGAATAATTTCCTGTTCGCTTAACTCTAAATTCATCATACAAATTAAAAATTTACAATTCTTTAAAAAACAGTGCAAAGATAAAATTAAATACTAAAATATTCGGATATGCAACTAAATTGGCTAAAAATAGTTGTAAATCTTATCAATCTAATAATCAAACAACACAATATATTAATCTGTTTTATTCGTACGAACCTGATTGTTTTTATTTAGAATAATTTAATTTTGCACTTACAATTTTGATTTTTCAAAGAGGGGATTATGGAATCAGGAAATAAAAATACTAAACGCTTGCCACGCTGGATGAAAATGCAGATGCCCAAAGGCGAGTCTTATTCAAAAGTTAAGAATACGGTTAATAAATATAATTTAAATACGATTTGCACGAGTGGTAATTGTCCAAATATTGGCGATTGCTGGAATCGCGGAACAGCTACTTTTATGATTCTTGGAGAAATTTGCACGCGATCGTGTAAATTTTGTGGTGTAAAAACAGGAAAACCTCTTCCGGTTGATTGGGATGAGCCTAACCGAATTGCAGAATCAGTAAAATTGATGAAGGTAAAACATTGTGTTATTACTTCGGTAGATCGTGACGATCTGGAAGATGGTGGTGCAGATTTTTGGGCTGATACAATTAAGAAGATTAAGGTTGTAAATCCGGAAACTACTATAGAAGCTTTAATTCCTGATTTCGACAATGTTAAAGAAAATATTGATACAGTTATTAAGTCGGGACCGGAAGTTATTTCCCATAATCTGGAAACTGTAGAAAGATTAACACCTCAGATAAGAAGCAGAGCAAAATATCAACGTAGCCTTAATGTTATAAAGCAAATTGCGGATTCGGGAATAACCGCTAAATCCGGAATAATGCTTGGTCTTGGCGAAACAGAAGAAGAAGTTCTTCAGACAATGGATGATCTGTTGACTGTTGGTTGTAAAGTAATGACCATTGGCCAGTATCTTGCTCCAACACTGGAACATATTCCTGTTAAAAAATATGTGACTCCTGAAAAATTCGAAGAATATAAGAATATCGGATTAAAAAAGGGATTTGAGTTTATTGAAAGTAGCCCGCTGGTAAGATCATCATACAAGGCTGAAAATCATGTTTGTTCGTAATAAGGGGAGAGAAAATGAAGATTGTAAAATTTGAAGATCCCGGACTAATTGAATATAAAAGTGCCTGGGATTATCAGGAAAAAGTATTTTCAGATTATCTAAAGATAAAAGCTGAAAATAGAGAATTGCCTGAAAGTAAACAAAAAGAAATTAAGGGTAAAGTTATTTTTTGTGAGCATCCTCATGTTTATACATTAGGCAAAAGTGGAGAACAGAACAACTTATTAATTAACGATGAGTTTTTAAAAAAGATAGATGCAACATATGTTAAAACGAACAGAGGAGGTGATATTACGTATCATGGTCCGGGGCAGATTGTTGGATATCCACTTATCGATCTTGAACGTTTTAACTTGCAGGTAAAACAATATATTGCTAACTTGGAGCAATCAATTATTCTTACTTTAAAAGAGTATGGAATTGAGTCAGAACGAATGCCGGGAGCTACTGGCGTATGGATTGAAGCAGGAACTGCTAAAGCAAGAAAAATTTGTGCAATTGGTGTTAAAGCAAGCCGATTTATTACAATGCATGGGTTTGCTTTTAATGTAAATACCAATCTTGAATATTTTAATCATATCAACCCTTGTGGTTTTATTGACAAGGGCATTACATCAATGAAGAAGGAGCTGGGGGAAGAAATCAATATTGAAAAAGTAAAGGATGTTGTAAAAGAGAAGATGGAAGAAGTATTTGGGATGAACTTAAAAAAGTAAAAAAATGAAAACTATATATGGAAAAAAGATGGGTGCTGAAGAAGCAAGGAGGGAAAGAAGAAAATGAAAAACTGGCAAACGAACTAAATATTGATTCTGCACTGGCAAATCTCTTAATACAGAGAGGAGTCGGAACGTTTGATCAGGCTAAAGCATTCTTTCGTCCTGAACTCGATGATTTGCACGATCCATTCTTAATGAAAGATATGGATCTGGCAATTGAACGAATCGGGAAAGCAATTCAAAATAACGAGAATATTCTGATTTACGGCGATTATGATGTTGATGGTACTACATCGGTTGCTTTGGTATATTCTTTTTTAAAAGAGTTTCACGATAATATTGGTTATTACGTACCAGACAGGTACAGCGAAGGCTATGGAATTTCGTTACAAGGAGTGCAGTTTGCTCAGGATAATGAATTTTCGCTGATTATTGCATTGGATTGTGGTATTAAAGCCAACGAAAAAGTAGATTATGCCAAACAGAATAATATTGATTTCATAATCTGTGATCATCATTTGCCTGGTAATGAAATTCCCAGGGCTGTTGCGGTGTTGGACCCTAAAAGAGAAGATTGTAATTATCCTTTTTCTGATCTTTCGGGTTGCGGTGTTGGCTTTAAATTAATACAGGCTTATGCAAAAGCCAATGAGATGACTTTTGAGAAACTAGTTCCTTATCTTGATCTCGTTGTAGTAAGTATTGCTTCCGATATTGTCCCGATTGTAGATGAAAATCGAATTTTATCTCATTATGGTTTAATACAGTTAAATAAGAATCCGAGAGAAGGTTTAAAATCTATTATAAAACTTGCCGGATTATCTGAAAAGAGCATTGCTGTTGAGGATATTGTTTTTAAAATTGGACCGAGAATTAATGCAGCAGGCAGAATGGAGTCGGCAGATAAAGCAGTTGAATTGTTATTAGCCGATAATTCAAGACAAGCTAAAGTTGGGGCTAATAGTGTTAACTATTTTAACGATGCCCGAAAAAATATTGACAGATCTATTACTCAGGATGCATTATCGATGCTTGCAAGGGAGGATGAATCAGGAAAAAAGAAGGCTACGGTTTTGTATAATTCGACATGGCACAAAGGAGTAGTTGGTATAGTTGCTTCAAGATTAATAGAAACATATTATCGTCCAACCATTGTATTAACAGCATCGAATGGACTGGCAACAGGATCTGCCCGATCAGTAGTGGGGTTTGATATTTATCAGGCAATTGAATCGTGTGGTGATTTACTGGAAAGTTTTGGAGGGCATATGTATGCCGCAGGACTTACATTACAAATTGATAATGTTCCTGAATTTACAAAACGTATAGAAAAATATGTTAGCGAGAACATATCTGAAGAACAATTAATTCCGCAGGTTGATATTGATGCAGAGCGTAATTTAAATGAAATTGACCCTAAGTTCTACCGCATATTAAAACAGTTTCAACCATTCGGACCCGGAAATATGGCGCCGGTTTTTGTAACGCAAAAGGTTGCTGATAATGGCGAAGGACGAAAAGTAGGTTTAAATAAAGAGCACTTGAAATTATCACTTATTCAGGAATCTGATCCGTTTAAAAAACATCCTGCAATTGCTTTTCAGCAGGCAGATCTGTATGAGTATATTAATTCCGGCGATGACTTTGATATTTGTTATTCTGTTGATGAAAATTGTTTCCGGGGAAAATCAACTTTACAGTTGAATATTAAAGATATAAAGGTGAATAGTGAAATTGAAATTCAGTAAAACCTAAAGTCTGATTCTTAACTGTACTTTAATTTCTGATTTTGTGTTTCCATTTATTTGTGTTAATCCTGATGATATTTCATTTGTATCTGAATAATAGGTTTGAGCATATCTTAACCATATATCCATATAATCTCCTAACGAATATTTCAGATTAAAGTAGGTTCTGCTTCCTTTGGAATAATATGCAGGAATTGAGAATGCATATAATATATCACTTTCATAAGCATATATTCTTGCATCGTAAGAGTCAGTTTCAAAAACAGCAAAACGCATATTAAATGATAAAGGGATATTTGCAAAATCATAAAATATATCCTGATAAATCATATAACCGTAATCAGGTTTTTCTGATCCTTCTTTAAACGTAGCTGTTTCAACTCTGTTTTTTAAAGAAATTTGGTCATTAATGCGATAGCTAATATGAAAACGGATTTTAAAATTATTCTGGTTGGTAAGTTCATCAATACCTGAGTCAGCATTTTTATTAACTAATTTTTCTTCATTTTTAAGTCTTAAATACATACTTAAATTTCTTGCAGGCGCATAGTCTGTTTGTATAAACCAGTCGTATCCATTCGATGGAGCATCGATCCCGGTTTTTATCCATGGGAATTGGTAAGTGTCAAAGTAAGCAGTTACTTGCCAGTGCTTTATAGGGTGCAGTTCCAAACCAAAATACAAACCTGACTCATTACTGCTTCCCGATGCTTCGGCAAAAGCATTTGCAAAGTTTGCCTGATAGTTTTTATCATAATGCCGGTGCATTGCAGAGAATGAAACCTGAGGAGCCAGGTTAACAAGGATTCCGTTTAAAAAAGCTTTTCCTCCGTTTGCGCTAATGGCTTCTTCACCAAAAAAGCTAAAATCCCCAAATCCAAACTTATAATCCAGGCCAATATTGGTATTCTCATCACCCTGAAATTTAAACTGATTTTCGGGTGTTGTATCTTTTAACAGATCGCTGCTGTATTTATAATTTACTCCTGTTAATCCAACTTTAAACCTGTTGTGATTGTATGTAATATTTCCACCAATTATTTGTTCTCCGATTGCATCTTTATCAATTATTTCCGAAGGAACAGAATGATAACCTGTGTTCTGGAACGACGAAACACTGGCAATATCATTTTCAGTGCTATCCTGAATATTTGCATCAATTTTTTTGTTTGAATAAAAAGTAGTGATATCAAAATTTTTCACAGAAATAGTTGTTCCCGCTCCGCGCATAAAAATATTCTCGTTAGTAGATGAATACTTTTTTAATCCTTGTGCTTTTTTTCTGATATTCAAAACATAAGGCGTTTTTCCTAAGCCCATATCAGACCACAAAACCAAACCTTGTCCGAATTTAGCCTGAAAATCTCCTAGTGTAATAGTTTTAATAATGCCAATATCGTTTACCTGAAGATGAGCAGAATAAAAGTCGAATCCATTTTTATTTGTTCCGGCAAAGAATTCTTCGCCGGCATCTTTTTCGGCTGTAAATCCCCAATAAATTTTGTTTTTATAATTGTATTTGTACTTTGTGTAAAGTTTATAAGAACTTCCAAGATATCTTGAATTCGGGCTTTCGAGAAGAGCTGAATCAGAAATTGGGCTGTATCCAACCTGCTCTTCTAATACTTCCTGCCCTCGCAAAAAGACCTGATGATTTCCGTATTTAAGTGCATTCTTAATTTTAAAACGAGCATCAGCCTGTATCCCCAAAATAGTAACAAATGGAAGTATTTTAGTAATATCATTCAATGTAAAACCATAAACTAACTGAAGTTCGTATATGGATAACATTTGGCCTTTTTGCTTAATGTAATCAAGCAAACTTTTTACCTGAAAATCATTTAGTATCTGAAGTTTTTCAAGATCTTCCTGTGTCGCTGTATTTAAATTTAACGGGTTATTTAAATAGTGATTTAAATCTTCGTACAAACTGGTATAATCAATTTCTGCATCGGTATTACCAGCAATATCTTCAATTAAATCTTCCAGCGTAGGCACTTTTTGTGCAAGGGTATTTACACTCAAAAAGAGAGAAAAAAGAACTAAACCAACATTCTTTATATTGATGATTTTAAAAGCCATAACCAAGAGTGAATGATGGTGTAAAGCCTAAAGTCTGATGTTTTATAAACCCGACATGTGCATTAATTTTCTGATAATGAAACCCAACTCCAAAGGAATATTGGGCAGGATTAGTCGAAATACCTGCCTG
>JAHOYT010000031.1 GCA_019038645.1 Bacteroidales bacterium | reverse complement strand
TTGAAAGAAAAGAGGGCGATTATTATATTGGAAGAACTCAATTCGATTCACCTGAGGTTGATAATGAAGTAATAGTTAAATCAGAGAATAAGAAATTACGGATTGGCAATTTCTACAATGTAAGAATTAAAAGTGCTGATGATTTCGATTTAATTGGGGAAGTTGAATAGTTATAATTTTCTGTCATCCCCAACTCCTGCCTGCCGGCAGTCAAGGTGATTGGGGATCTCTATACTTACTAAAAAGAGATTCCGGCTCTTCGGCCGGAATGACACATAGAAAGGCTAATAGCTAATTTCTAAAAGCTGTTTCAATTAAACAAGTTCCTTAGCCACAGATAATGCACTTTGATAATCCGGTTCTGTTGTAATTTCAGGAACATATTGAACGTACCTTACAATATTATCTTTATCAATAACTATAACACCGCGGGCAATTAAACGAAGTTCTTCTATAAGGAAGCCATATTTAGCCGAAAAATCCAGATTTTTATGATCAGATAAGGTTATAATATTTTTAATACCATCAGCACCACAAAAACGATTAAGAGCAAAAGGCAGATCATTTGAAATTGCAAGAATAACGATATCTTCACTTAATGCTGATGCTTCACTATTAAAAGTATGTGCTTGTTTTGAGCAAACTCCGGTATCAATTGACGGAAATAATGACAGGATTTTTACTTTTCCATCAAAGTCAGATAATTTAACTTCTTTAAAACTATTATTCAAAACACTAAAATCGACAGCTATATCGTTAACTTTTATTTCTGTACCTATTAATGTTAAAGGATTTCCTTTTGACGTGATTTTCGTATTATTTTTATCCATTGTTTTCATCGTTTAAACATTTGTATAAAAAAAGCCTTACTCTGTAACATTGAAAGTAAGGCTTTGTTGAATTATTCAGATTCTTTTTCTTTTGGTTTAATCTTTTTCGTTTTTTTCTTTTTATTTATGATAATTTCATCTTTTTCTTTATCGAAATCAACAAGTAATATATCTCCCTGTTTCAGAGTTGATTTAATTATCACTTCTGCCATTGGATCTTCAAGATATTTTTGTATTGCACGCTTCAACGGGCGGGCTCCAAAGTCAGGATCAAATCCTTTTTCTGTAATGTAATCCTTGGCATTTTCCGTTATTTCAATATTATATCCAAGCGTATTAACCCGTTCGAATAAACCTTTGAGTTCAATATCAATTATCTTATAAATATGTTCTTTATATAATGAATTAAAAATTACAATATCATCAAGACGATTAATAAATTCAGGAGCAAACGAACGCTTTAAAGCATTTTGTATTACGCTTTTAGCATGCTGGCTTGCCGATTCCTGTTTTGCCCGTGTTGAAAAACCAACTCCTTGTCCAAAATCTTTCAGTTGTCTGCTTCCTATATTGGAAGTCATTATAATTATTGTATTTCTGAAGTCTATTCTTCTTCCCAAACTATCAGTTAATTGTCCTTCATCCAGAACCTGAAGCAATAAGTGGAAAACATCAGGATGTGCTTTTTCAATTTCGTCCAGCAAAATAACAGAATAAGGTCTGCGTCTTACTTTCTCTGTTAACTGTCCACCTTCTTCATAACCGATATATCCCGGAGGAGCTCCCACAAGACGCGAAACAGAGAATTTTTCCATATATTCGCTCATATCCATTCGGATAAGATTATCAACACTATCGAATAAATAAAGAGCAAGAATTTTGGCAAGCTGTGTTTTACCAACACCGGTAGGACCTAAAAATATAAAAGAACCAATTGGTTTATTAGGATCTTTTAATCCTGCACGATTTCTTTGAATTGATTTAACGATTTTCATAATCGCGTCGTCCTGACCAATTACTTTTTCTTTAAGTTCATCGCCCATTTTCATAAGGCGCGACCCTTCTGCCTGAGCTATTCGCTGAACCGGAACTCCGGTCATCATGGCAACCACTTCAGCTACTTCTTCTTCAGATACTCTTTCACGATTTTTTTCAAGATCTTTTTCCCAGGTTTCTTTTTCCTTATCCAGAGTTTCCATTAATTTCTTTTCACTGTCTCTGAAATTAGCAGCTAACTCAAAATTCTGATTTTTTACTGCAGATACCTTTTCTGATCTTACTGTCTCTATTTGTTTTTCAAGTTCAATTATTTGACTCGGAACTACAATATTAGAAATATGTACTCTGGAACCTGACTCATCAAGAGCATCAATAGCTTTATCGGGTAAGTGACGATCGCTGATATAACGCATTGTAAGGTTAACGCACGCTTCAATAGCATCATCAGTATAATTTACATTATGGTGATCTTCATAACGACTTTTAATATTATGCAATATTTCTGTAGTTTCTTCCGGTGTGGTAGGGTTAACCATTATTTTTTGGAATCTTCTCTCAAGTGCACCGTCTTTTTCAATATGTTGACGATACTCATCAAGGGTTGTTGCTCCAATACACTGTATTTCTCCTCTTGCAAGAGCAGGTTTAAGCATATTCGCTGCATCGAGAGAACCTGTTGCGCCACCGGCTCCAACAATTGTATGAATTTCATCAATAAAAAGGATAATATTTGTCGATTTTCCTAATTCGTTTAATATTGCCTTCATTCTTTCTTCGAACTGCCCTCTGTATTTTGTACCTGCAACTATGGAAGCTAAATCAAGTGTTATTACTCTTTTATCAAAAAGTACTCTCGATACTTTTCTCTGAGTAATTCTTAAAGCAAGACCTTCAACAATAGCAGATTTACCGACTCCGGGTTCACCAATTAAAACAGGGTTATTCTTTTTTCTCCGACTTAAAATTTGAGCTAAACGTTCAATTTCTTTTTCACGACCTACGATTGGATCAAGCGAATTATCTTCGGCTGCTGTTGTCAGATCAATTCCAAAATTATCCAATACAGGAGTGTCAGATTTTGACTTTTGGCTAGGTTGTGCAGAACCTCCACTACTTTTTCCTGATCCGAAAGGCATCTCGTTTTCTTCATCTTCAAAGTCAGCTTTAGCTTCAGGCTGATGATTTTCTATTTCAGTTCTTATGTTTTGATAGTCAATATGTTGCTCTTCAAGTATCTGGGTAACAACACTGTTCTCATCTTTAAGAATTGAAAGTAATAAGTGACCTGTATTAATAGTTGAGCTATTAAAAGATTTTGCTTCCAGATAAACTAATTTTAAAGCTCTTTCAGCTGTTTTAAATAAAGGGATATTATCAGTATCAGTAATTTTGAAATTTTCTTCAGATCTGATTCTGAATTCTATTGATTTTTTCAACTTATTGAGATCAATATTTAAATTTTCAAGTACGGTAATCGCAATACCTTCTCCTTCACGTAAAATACCCAAAAGTAAGTGCTCTGTACCTATATATGCGTTGCCAAGACGAACTGCTTCTTCTTTGCTATAACTTAAAACATCCTTAATTCTTTGCGAAAATTTTGCGTCCATTTGTTGTAATATATTATTAAATTATTTCTGTATTTATTTAACAAAATTAATATAACCGTATCTAAAAATAAAATAAATACATTAATTAAAGGAATTATTATTAATACACAAGTTAAAACAATTTCAAAAGAATAACTATAATAATCTTAAACAAATTAATAATCAACTTGTTCAGATGTAATTTTAATGATAAAAAAAGCTTGTTAACATGACCTCATTGTTATAAACAAAATTATGTTGAAAAATCGTAAATATAACCTGAAAATATTCGTTTAAAAAGGGGTATTTTAGTACTTTTGTATGAATTTTTTATAATAGGATAAAATCAATTTAAAAGCTTGATATATGGCTGAAGGAGAAAGAATAGTTAAAATTAATATTGAAGAGGAAATGAAATCTGCCTACATTGATTATTCAATGTCGGTTATTGTTTCAAGAGCGCTTCCTGATGTCAGGGATGGACTTAAACCTGTACACAGAAGAGTTTTATTCGGGATGTCGGACCTTGGTCTTGCATCGAACAAATCACATAAAAAATCAGCAAGAATTGTGGGAGAGGTGCTTGGTAAGTACCATCCGCATGGTGATTCTTCAGTATATGAAGCTATGGTTCGTATGGCGCAGCCATGGTCGTTGCGTTATCCTCTGGTTGATGGTCAGGGAAATTTTGGTTCAGTTGATGGTGACAGTCCTGCTGCAATGCGTTATACGGAGGCTAAACTTAAAAAAATATCCGAAGATATTCTTAGAGATATTGATAAAAATACTGTTGATTTTCAACTTAATTTTGATGATTCGCTTCAGGAACCTACTGTTTTACCAACCCGTATTCCTACATTGCTTGTAAACGGTGCGTCAGGAATAGCGGTAGGAATGGCTACCAACATGGCTCCTCATAACCTGCATGAAGTTATTGATGCTACTATTGCATATATTGAAAATAACGATATTGAAATATCAGGATTGATGGAGCATATGAAAGGACCTGATTTTCCTACCGGAGGAATTATTTATGGCTACCAGGGAATTAAAGATGCATTTGAAACAGGAAGAGGTAGAATTGTTGTTCGTTCAAATTCTGAAATAGAAACAGAATCAAACGGTAAAGAAAAAATAATTATTACCGAGATTCCGTACATGGTAAATAAAGCTGAGCTAATTCGCAAAACTGCTGAATTAGTGAATGAAAAGAAGATAGACGGAATCACTAATATTAATGATGAATCAGATCGCAACGGTATGCGTATTGTAATTGATATTCGAAAAGATGCAATTGCAAACGTTGTGTTGAATAAACTTTTTAAATATACTCAACTACAGACTTCATTTAGTGTTAACAATATTGCTTTGGTAAAAGGAAGACCAAAAGTGCTTAATGTTAAACAGTTAATTGAAAATTTTGTTAGTCATCGTCACGAAGTTGTTGTTAGAAGAACACGTTTTGAATTAGAGCAAGCAGAGAAAAAAGCACATATTCTCGAGGGTTTATTAATCGCACTTGATCATCTTGATGAAGTAATTGCTTTAATCAGAGCATCTAAAACACCGGATGAAGCCAGAGAAGGACTTATGGCAAAATTTGATTTGTCGGAGATTCAGGCCAGAGCAATTCTTGATATGAGATTGCAGAAGCTTACTGGTTTAGAGCGGGAAAAAATCAAGGAAGAATATGCGGAATTAATGAAATTAATTGAGCATTTGAAAACAATTCTTGATGATGAGCCATTGAGAATGAGTATAATAAAAGATGAACTTTCTGAAATGAAAGAGTCGTATGGTGATGAAAGACGTACGGATATTGTTCCTGATGAAGGTGAGTTTAATCCGGAAGACTTTTATGCTGATGAAGACATGGTTGTGACAATTTCTCATCTTGGTTATATTAAAAGAACACCTGTTACTGAGTTCAGAACGCAGAACCGGGGAGGTGTAGGAGCCAAGGGAAGTACTACAAGGGATGAAGATTTTCTTGAGTATATGTTTATTGCTTCGATGCATAATACGATGCTGCTTTTTACTGAAAAAGGAAAATGTTTCTGGTTAAAAGTTTATCAGATTCCTGAAGGAACAAAAAGTTCAAAAGGAAGAGCAATTCAGAATGTTATTAATATTGAACCCGAAGATAATGTAAAGGCGTTTATAAATGTTCAAAATCTGGATGATAAAGAATATATTGAGAATAATTATATTGTAATGTGCACCAAAAAGGGTATAATTAAGAAAACCCAACTTGAGGCATATTCACGCCCACGATTGAATGGTGTAAATGCAATAACAATTAAGGATGGCGATCAATTACTTGAAGTAAAACTTACCGATGGTAAAAGTAATATTATTATTGCCACACGTGAAGGAAAGGCGATTCGCTTTAATGAGCAGAATGTCAGATCGATAGGTAGAACAGGAGCAGGAGTGAGGGGTATTCGTTTAAGCAAGCCGGATGATGAAGTTATTGGTATGGTTTGGATTGAAGAAACTGATAATGAAATACTCGTTGTTTCTGAAAAAGGATTTGGCAAACGTTCAAACATTGATGCGTACAGAATAACCAACAGAGGCGGAAAAGGAGTAAAATCACTAAATATTACTGAGAAAACCGGAAAAATGATTGCGATTAAAGGTGTTAGTGACGATATGGACCTTATGATCATTAATCGTTCAGGAATAGCAATCAGAATGGCTGTTTCAAATCTTAGAGTTACAGGAAGAGCTACACAGGGAGTTAAACTAATTAATCTTCGAAATGACGATTCAATTGCTGCCGTAACTCAGGTATTATCAAAAGATGAAGAGCATGAGGATATTTTAAATAATGAAGAAGCTGATGATAATTCTGAAAACAATGATTATGTTGCAGAATAGATTTAATTTTCGGTATAAAATTTGTCTTAGCATAAATATATTTTATTTTTGAAAAAAAATAGTAAACCTAAATAATTTAACATTATGAAATTAAAGAAGTTAACATTTATAACCTTGTCAGTTGCATTGACTATGCTAATATTAGCAGGAAGTAGTCAGGCGCAAAAGAAATATGTAAATAAAGCCTTATCGTGGGCAGAAAAAGGCGAAAACCTTGATACTGCACTGGTATTATTAAATCTTGCACTTGAAGATGAAAAAACCAAAGACTGGGCAAAAACTTATTACGCAAAAGGGATATTGTTTAAATCGATCAATAAAACGGAAAATGCACAATTTAAAACATTAAGTGATTATCCTTTAATTGATGCGATGGATAACTTCGTTAAAGCATATGATTCTAACGGAGCTGGTGCTATTAAAACCTTAATTGATGTAGCTATATTAGATTTGCCAAATGAGATAGCAAATTCAGCCGTAAATTTTTACAATGAAGAGAATTTTAAAGCGGCGTTTTTATATTTTCAAAAGATATATGAAATAAAACAACTTCCTTTATTTGGGGAAGAAATTGATACGGCTTCAGTTTTCAATACTGCATTAATGGCACAAAGAGCTAAAGATTACGATAATGCGATAAAATATTATACCATTTCATTGGAGTACGAATATGGCGAAGGCGGTACTTATGCTTTACTGGCTGAAATATATAATCAAAAAGAGGATACAGATAATTATTTAAAGATATTAAAAGAGGGGTTTGAAAAATATCCTGATGATCAATCTTTATTAGGCTCTCTGATTAATTATTATCTTATAGATTCCGAGAACCCTAAAGATGCGATTGAATACCTCGATTTTGCAATAAGCAAACAACCAGGTAATGCAAATTTATATTCCGGAAGGGCAATGCTTTATGATAAACTAGGAGATTTTGAAAGCTGTAAAGTCAATTATAAAAAGGCAATAGAAATTGATGGTGAATTTTTTGAAGCATTCTATAATCTCGGTGTATTGTATTTTAATGAAGGCGTTGAGTTGACTGATGTTGCAAATGAAATTAAGGACAACGAGAAGTATGCCATTGCAAAACAAATTGCAGACGATAAATTTAAGGAATCGTTACCTTATCTTGAAAAGGCATTTGAATTAAACGAGGAAGACATATCTATTGGGAATACTTTAAGAACTTTATATTATCGTTTACAAATGACGGATAAATATGAAGCATTAAATAAAAAATTAGATTAATATTGATTAAGCAGGGAGTGAATACTCCCTGTTTATTAAAATACCCTATTTAACATAATATTAATTATAGGACAA
>JAHOYT010000033.1 GCA_019038645.1 Bacteroidales bacterium | reverse complement strand
TTTTAAATTCTGAAAGATCAATTCTTGTTGTCATTTTTCTGTCAGTATTTCAAGTTGGTCAGCAAACTGTTTTGCCTGAAATTTTCTGGAAAATTTTTGATTATCCGTTTCCGGATGCTTAAATAATTCCCCTGAATTGTTAAGCCAGTCAGAATAGTATTTTTTAATTATTTCTTTTATTTTGTTTTTATCATCATAATTAATCATAGCATCTCTGCCTGAATCTCTGAGTATTTCTGAAGCATTTCCCTTAGAAGGACCAATAGGTAAAACAGGGGTTCCGGAAGCAATATATTCAAATAATTTTCCGGTAATAATAAGATGATTAGATTCTGTGTCAGGAATAATAAATAACAACAAACCGGAATTAACCATCAGTTTTATTGCCTCAGAATGAGAAACAAAAGGATTTGTTTCTACAAAATCATTTAAAGCATATTTTTTAATGCTTTCGAAAATGCCCGTATTCAGATTTCCTGTTAAGTTTATTTTGAAATTATCCTGAAAATCCGGAATTTCATTTTTTAATTCTGATATACTTTCCCAAAATGCTATAACATTCTGGTTTGGCTTAAAATTTCCCACATATGAAAGAACAAATTTCTCTGATTTAATAGCTTTAGTTTCAGGAATATCTGCAGGATCAAATCCATTATATATTATTTCAGTTTTTTTAGCACGATTTTTAAACTCATCCAGTAAGCCTTTGCTAACAACTGTAACTAAATCAGCGTTTTTCACAACTGAATCCTCAAGATATTGGTCTTTCTTTTTTGTTTTTTTAGATCTTGGGAAAAACTTATTATAAAAAATATTCGTCCACGGATCCCTTAAATCTGCTATCCATGGTAAGTTTAATTCTTTTTTTATGGCAAGTCCTGTTAAATGTGTGCTATGAGGAGGTCCGGTGGTTATTATTGCCTCAATTTGATTTTCTTTAATAATCTTTTTTGCTTCATTTATCGCAAAACGGCACCAAGCTTTTCGCGCATCAGGTATAAAAAAATTGGCTCTGATAAAGAGTGTTAACTTCTTAAAAACACCTTTGTTGTTTTCCAGACCGATAAGTCCTGTTCCAAATTGTTTGCTTTTTTTACCAGCTAATTTGTTATAAAACTCAAATGGCTCAAAAGTTTTGGTTTTATAAACCCTGGTTAATTCACTAATTTCTTTTTCCAGACTGGTATCCAGAGAAGAAGCACTTGTATTCTTAACAGTTAATATAACTGGTTGCCAGTTAAATTCAGTCAGATATTTGGAAATTTTCAAAAACCTTTGTACTCCCGGACCTGAAGCCGGAGGCCAGTAATATGTAATTATTAATACTTTTTTTTTAGTGCTTTCCAAATTCAGTATTTGTTTCTTTACAAATCTTTATTAAGCTTAATAAATCTTTTTCAGTAATTTACTCATACTCACTTTATCATCAACAATATTAGCAAGTTCTGAGATTTGAACTCTTTCCTGTTCCATTGTATCACGATTACGAATAGTTACGGTACTATCTTCTAAAGTTTGATGATCAATTGTAACACAATATGGTGTTCCTATTGCATCCTGACGGCGATAACGACGACCAATAGAATCTTTTTCATCATACTGACAGGTAAAATCAAACTTTAATTCGTCGATAATTTCACGTGCCTTTTCCGGTAATCCATCCTTTTTAATTAAAGGCAATACAGCTAGCTTTATTGGAGCTAATGCCGGAGGAATTTGTAAAATAACTCTTGTGTCAGAATCTCCGTTTTCTTTTTTAAGCTCTTCTTCTTTTAAGCAAGCAGAAAGAATTGTTAAAAACGTTCTGTCCAAACCTATTGATGTTTCCACAACATATGGCACAAAACTTTCTCCTGATTCCGGATCGTAATACTGTATTTTTTTACCTGAAAATTTTTGATGCTGAGATAAATCAAAATCTGTTCTTGAATGAATTCCTTCCAGTTCCTTAAATCCAAACGGAAATTCAAATTCGATATCGTAAGCAGCATTCGCATAATGTGCTAATTTATCATGTTTGTGAAAACGATATTTTTCTTCTGGTATACCCATCGCTTTATGCCAATTTATTCGCATTTCTTTCCAGTGTTCAAACCATTCCATTTCAGTTCCTGGCTTAACAAAAAATTGCATTTCCATTTGCTCAAATTCACGCATACGGAAAATAAACTGGCGGGCAACTATCTCATTACGGAAAGCTTTTCCTATCTGAGCAATACCGAATGGTATTTTCATTCTTCCGGTTTTCTGAACATTCAGGTAGTTTACAAAAATCCCCTGCGCTGTTTCAGGCCGTAAATATATTTTACTTGCACCATCAGATGTTGAACCCAGCTGTGTTTCGAACATTAAGTTAAACTGTCGAACATCAGTCCAGTTTTTAGAACCGGAAACAGGGTCGGTAATTTCGCAATCCAGAATTATTTGTTTTAATTCATTTAAATCGTCAGCTTCTAAAGCTTTAACTAAGCGACCCTGAATATCATCAATTTTAGCCTTATTTCGTAAAACATTCGGGTTTGTTTCCAAAAACTGTTTTTCGTCAAAAGAATCACCAAACTTCTTCTTCCCTTTTTCAACATCCTTATTAATTTTTGACTGATATTTTTGAATATGTTCTTCAATTAAATCATCGGCTCTGTATCTTTTTTTAGAATCTTTATTGTCAATTAACGGATCGTTAAAAGCATTTGTATGACCTGATGCATTCCATATTTCAGGATGCATAAAAATTGCCGAATCAATTCCAACAATATTTTCATTCATCTTAACCATTGCATCCCACCAGAACTTCTTAATGTTGTTTTTTAATTCAACACCCATTTGTCCATAGTCATAAACTGCACTTAGTCCATCATATATTTCACTCGATTGAAATATGTATCCGTATTCTTTTGCGTGTGCAATAAGTTTTTTAAATTGATCGTCCTGAGCCATATCCGGTTATTTTTTCTCTTTTTTAGATTAATCTGACAAAAATAATCGAAATAGTTCTGAAATCATAACAATATGAACATATACCGTTAAAGCTTATAAATCCTGTAATATTTGTATTTTTTCAATAACAATTTCTACCTTTGTTCTTTATCTTAAATTTGGTATTCTATAATCTCTTATGTTATGATCAAACAAACCGATTTTCTGGTAATCGGATCAGGTATTGCAGGATTAAGTTTTGCACTGAAAGTAGCAAAGCACGGGAAGGTTGTTTTGATCAGTAAATCCACGCTTGAAGAATCGAACACAAAATACGCTCAGGGTGGCATTGCTGCTGTTACATACGAGCCCGATAATTTCAATAAACATGTAGAAGATACATTAATTGCCGGTGACGGATTATGTAATCGGGAAATTGTAGAAATGGTTGTAAAAGAAGCGCCTGCACAAATTAAACAGCTTATTGACTGGGGTGTAAATTTTGATCAGAATGCGAAAGGTCAATACGATCTTGGCAGAGAAGGAGGACATTCCGAATACAGAGTATTACACCATAAAGATAAAACTGGTGAGGAGATCCAGAATTCTTTAGTAAGGATGGTTTTGCAACACAACAATATTGAAGTGTTAGAAAATTATTTTGCGGTTGATTTAATTACGCAACACCATCTCGGGAAATTGGTAAAACGTAACCATAAGGATACTGAATGTTATGGTGCTTATATTTTAGATTTAAATACAGATAAGGTAAATACATTTCTTTCAAAAGTAACCTTGATTGCAACAGGTGGCACAGGCAATTTATACGATACAACTACAAATCCAAAAATAGCAACCGGAGATGGAATTGCAATGGTTTATCGGGCAAAGGGAGTTATTGAAAACATGGAGTTTATGCAATTCCATCCTACATCGCTGTACAATCCGGGCGAAAAACCTTCATTTTTAATTACAGAAGCTCTGCGTGGTTTTGGTGCTATACTAAAAACAACAAAGGGAGAAGAGTTTATGAAGAAATACCATAAAAAAGGTTGTCTTGCTCCCCGGGACATAGTTGCACGTGCAATTGATTATGAGATGAAAATCTCCGGTGATGATTATGTTCATCTGGATTGTTCTCATCTTGATGCTGAAAAATTAAAAGATCACTTTCCGAATATTTACAATAAGTGTTTATCTCTGAATATTAATATTACTAAAGACCCTATTCCTGTTGTTCCGGCGGCACATTATATGTGCGGAGGAATAAAAGTTGATAGGAATGGATACAGCGCTATTAATCGTCTTTATGCAATAGGAGAAGTTTCCTCAACAGGATTGCATGGAGCAAACAGATTGGCTTCAAATTCGCTGGCAGAAGCTATTGTTTATGCAGATAGAGCAGCAAAAAATGCTATTGCAAAAATTAAGGATAGCGAATTGAAAAAAGAAATTCCGGAATGGAACGCTCATGGCACTACATACCCCGAAGAAATGGTAATGATTACTCAGAATTATAAGGAAGTGCAACAAATTATGAGTAATTATGTAGGAATTGTTCGGTCTAATCTTCGTTTAGAAAGAGCCTTGCGCCGATTAGAAATTATTTATAAAGAAACAGAAGAATTATACGAAAAATCTATTCTTTCGCAAAAACTTTGTGAGCTAAGAAACCTGATTAACGTTGGTTATCTGATATTAAAAATGGCACAGGGACTGCATGAAAGCAGAGGGCTGCATTATACAATTGATTATCCGAAAAAAGGAACAATTAGTGAATTTTAAAAAGACAACCTACATAAAATAAATGCAAAAAATCCGTAAAATATTAAGCCCAATATTATATCCCCTTAGCTTGCTTTACGGGTTGGTTGTATATATCAGAAATCGTTTTTATGATAATAAAATATTCAAATCACTTCAATTCAACATTCCTTTAATTTCTGTTGGAAATATAACTGTTGGTGGAACCGGGAAAACGCCACATATTGAATACTTAGTAGATTTACTAAAACCTGAATTTAAAGTTGCAACCTTAAGCCGTGGATATAAAAGAAAAACAAAAGGTTTTATTTTATCAACTATTGAATCAACAGATAGTGAAATTGGCGATGAGCCACGGCAAATAAAACAAAAATACCCTGAAATTGATATCGCTGTTGATGCCGATCGTACAAACGGAATAAATCAGTTAACAAGTAATAATAAAGATTTAGACATAATTTTATTGGACGATGCATACCAACACAGAAAGGTAAATGCCGGTTTATCTATTCTTTTAATTGATTATTCAAGGCCACTAAACAAAGATTTTATGTTGCCTTTTGGAGATTTGCGTGAACAACGTTTTGAAAAAAAACGTGCAAATATTATTATAATAACAAAATCTCCAGGACAATTAAAACCAATTGAACGCAGAATAATTTTTAATAAACTAAATCCGTATCCATTTCAGTATGTGTTTTTTACAACATTTGATTATGGTAAATTTACAACTGTATTTTTAAGCAATGAAAATCAAAATAGCAATAATGATTTTAAAGATTTTGATATTTTATTGGTAACAGGAATTGCAAATCCAAAACCATTGTACGAATATATTGTAGAAAATATTTCTAAAAAAATTCATGTTTTAGAATATTCGGACCATTACAGCTTTAAAGAGCCTGATTTTAAGAAGATTGAACAAAATTTCAATTCTATTAATTCTCAGAAGAAAATCATTGTTACAACCGAAAAAGATGCAATGCGTTTACAAAAATTTAGTAATATTGCTAATAATCTGAAAGATTCGTTTTTTTATATTCCGGTACAGGTTAAGTTCTTAAATAATCGGACAGATAATTTTAATCAACAAGTCATTGAATATGTTAGAAAGAATAAAAAGCACAGTTTCCTTTATTCAGGATAAAACGAATTTTCACCCTGAAGTAGGTATAATATTAGGAACAGGTCTGGGCGGATTAGTAAAAGAAATTAAGATTGAACATTCACTCGATTATGATAATATCCCGGATTTTCCGGTTTCCACAGTTGAAGGGCATCACGGAAGATTAATCTTTGGTGAATTAGGTGGCAAAAAAATCGTTGCCATGCAGGGTCGTTTTCATTTTTACGAAGGATATCCATTGGAAATGGTAACATTTCCCGTTCGTATATTGAAATTTCTTGGTATTAAAACATTGTTTGTTTCAAATGCCAGTGGAGGTGTAAATCCGGATTACGAAATAGGTGATTTGATGATACAAAATGATCATATAAATCTTATACCAAACCCGTTAATTGGAAAACATATCCCGGAATTTGGCGCTCGCTTTCCTGATATGAGCGAACCATATGATAAAATTTTAATTGAAAAAGCAAAAAAAATTACTGAAAAGAACAATATAAAAGTTCAGGTTGGGTGTTATGTTGCCACTACAGGACCTACTTTCGAAACTCCAAAAGAATATCAGTATTTTAGAATAGTTGGCGGTGATACCGTAGGGATGTCAACTGTTCCGGAAGTTATTGTAGCACGACAAATGGGAATTCCTTGTTTTGCAATTTCAATTATTACTGATTTAGGTGTACCTGGAAAAATTGTTCAGGTTACTCATGAGGAGGTTCAAAAAGTTGCTGCAAAAGCTGAAACAAAAATGACCCTTATAATGAAAGAATTAATTAGTCAATTATAATAAATAACAATATAAAAATGCACACTTCGACAGGCTCAGTGTGACATTTAACTAATAAAAAAGTTGTCATATTGAGCAAGTCGAAATATGAACAACTTTTTTTCTTTTTGGTTTCTTTCGTATAACTATGAATAATCAGAAACAGTTTCAGTTAAAAAATGTAATATTAATTTCTTTCGCGCATTTTGTGCACGATACTTATTCTGCTTTTCTTGCACCAATAGTTCCTTTGTTAAAAGCTAAACTGGGAATAAACAATACATTAGTCAGTTTAATGTTTGTTACACAACAAATTCCCTCACTTCTGAACCCATTTATTGGAATTATTGCCGATAATTTAAAAATCAGGTATCTGGTTATTCTGGCCCCGGCCGTTACAACAATTTGTATGAGCTTACTTGGAATTGCTCCAATGTATATCATAATTATTGTGCTGTTATTTGTTATGGGTTTAAGCAGCGCCATGTTTCATGTTCCGACTCCTGTTTTAATTAAAAAAATATCGGGCGACCGGATTGGTAAAGGAATGAGTTTTTATATGTTAGGCGGAGAAGCTGCTCGTACTGTAGGGCCCTTAATTATTGTTGCTGCTGTTGATGTCTGGGGACTGGAAGGAACATTTAAACTTATTCCGTTTGGATTGCTGGCATCTCTAATGCTCTATTTCAGGCTAAGAAATATTAATCTTTCAGAAGATATTCAAAGAGGTAAGTCATTAAAAGGAATAAAGGAAACATTTAAAGAACATCTGCCCTTTTTTATTCTTATTGCGGGAATTATGTTCTTTCGGGGATTCATGAAAACTTCTATTTCCAGTTTCTTACCAACCTACATTGACGAAAAAGGAGGATCATTATTGCTGGGAGGAGTTTCTTTGTCCGTTTTTGAATTTGCCGGAGCAATTGGGGCTTATCTGGCAGGTACTTTTTCTGATAAAATCGGTCGTTTAAAAATGTTAACAATTATTATTCTTGTTTCGCCGTTTTTAATGCTTCTTTTTATTTATTCGGAAGGAGCGACAATGTTTCCGGTGTTGTTATTACTTGGATTTTTTCTTATTTCCTCAACACCGGTTCTCCTTGCGCTTGTTATGGATATTGACTCAGAACATCAGGCATTTTTAAGCGGGGTGTTTATGTTTATATCTTTTATTTCTTCATCAGCTACAGCTTTGTTTGTTGGTGTTTTAAGCGATTTTATAGGATTAGTTGAAACATATAAAGTTGCTTCGGCACTTGCTTTTCTGGCAATTCCTTTTGTCTTGATATTGAAACGGAAATTTGACAAAAGATAATTACATAGATTTTTTATCATTAATATCGCTGAACCTTATGAAAATACATTGCTGAATTCAGAATTGGTATGTATATAAAATATTCTATATTTGTTTATTGAAATAAAAACTAATAACCCAAATGCAAAAAAAATATCCATTTATGCTTGCCATTGATATCATATTAAAAGTGATTTGGTATTTACAATGGCTTTTTATTCTGGTATTAACAGTTCTTGCAATAACTATAATAATAGACCCTGCATGTATTGATGTTGAGAAAATCTCCGGATTTAGTGTTGATTTCTCAAGAATATATCTTGGGGATGTTAACTTAAACGACGGAGTAAATCATGTAGCATACTTAAGTAATGGTCATGGCAGATTGCATATTTCTAATTTTAAACAAAATTTTATTTTATTTAAAATATTGAGTGTCTTTATTGATACTATAATTTATATAT
>JAHOYT010000007.1 GCA_019038645.1 Bacteroidales bacterium | reverse complement strand
CAACTTCTCCAGGATGTTTCTGCTCCAACTGAAGCATTAATTTATCTACGTTCATAATATTAAATTATTAATTAATTACATAAAAAAAGCAAAGCACTGTTAATTTAATAACAGTGCAAATGTATATCTTATTTTTACATTTTCAAGATATTATACAACACAGTTTGACATGATTTTTATCACATTTAACTCTGATAAATTTTAGACCTGCATCAGGAAATAGTATATCAAGAGTTGTAAATGAATATCTTTTTTTATTTAGTAATCAATTGTTACACACCAGGCACCTTCTTTATTAATTTTAAAATCTAAAGTATAATTTACAATATGTTGTCTTGTTCTATTTAGTGCCTGAAACTTCACATTACCTTCAAACGGAAATTGTACTCCTTTAAAACCAATATAATTGGTTGTGATATCAGTCATACCTGAATGTCCATATAAAAGAAGACCAGAAACTGCTTCATTCTTATATCCATCTCTCTTTAAAATAACTTCTATAGTTCCGGGAATTCCTCCTGTCACTTCATAAACTTCTGCTTTTTCCAGGTTTGATTTATATAATATTTTATAACTAGGTTCTATGTATTCCCTAATAAATTCATCATTTTTCCAAATACCCTTTAAACTTTCTCCATTGGAAGCAGAAAAATAAGTGCCTGTACCACTTCTCATTCCCTTTTTCCATCCTCCTGAATATATATTGCCGTTAGCCCAGGTGTAAGTTCCAATACCTTGTGGCAGACCCATTTTAAATTTACCTTCATATTTATCAACTCCCTGTGCAATACCTTTTCCATGAGCGAATCCTTGTTTACAGCTTCCTTCATATGAATCATTAATTGTGTGTAACAATACACGACAATCACTTTTCTCATCCTGAGAATAAGTATTCACATTAATTGCTACTATTCCAATAGCTACTAAGAATATTTTCAACAAATAAAATTTTGTATTCATAATGTATTTTTTAATTGCTTGCTTTTCTTTTCTTAATAAATAGATAAACAATTTTACAAATACCCTATTAAAAAATTATAATAGTTAACATGTTTAAAGAAATTTACAGGCACGAAGAAGCTATATTCACATTAATAAGACTTATTTTTATTCCTTTTTAGGTTTTAAAATAACACCTTTCTTGTTCTTACCATCAATTTGAACCTGAATTGGGTTATCAAAACGAATATGTCGTATAAACTGATTCTCAAAATATGGTTTATGTTTTCCCAGAAAATCCAGATCATAGAATCCATCATTTATATATGGATTAATTGTGAAGTAACCAACTCTGAAAGAAGTAAGATTCTGGAAAAAGTGAGTACCCTGACTGGGGTCAATTCTAAAATTCTCCAACCCGGATTCTATAATAACCCTTGCTTGTGAAATATGAGCCCATTTTACCGGAATTCCTAAATTCGGATCAGCTGAGCCCCATCTGCCGGGTCCAACAAGAATGTAATTTCGATTTTCATCAATAAATTTTTCGTTTAGCATCCCTATTTCTGAAGCAATTTTCTCGCTCTCCAATGATTTAAACAATTCCGGTTTTATATATACAAAATCGTATATATCATCAATTACTCCATTCCCTAAAGCCGATTCGCAATAAATGATAGTATCTTCCTGAGCAACCTCCTCCATGTCAAAATCAGCAGATTGATCATTTTCAACTATAGGTCTGATTTGTAGAAAGTTGAACACATAAGGCTCCCCTTTTTCAACATTTAAATCAATAGCAAACTCAATTTCAATAGGGTTGTTCATTTCTTTTTGACCAACCTCGAGTAAACTTTGTAGTATTTCTGCCAAAGGGAAAGCATCATATTTAAGCACATTAGCAAACGTTACCACCCTTTTACCATCGTATCGTGTTCCATCACGTATAACATTGTTCTGAAAATCATAGGTTGATGCAGCAAAACGAAATGATGAATCTTTTTCTGCCGCTTTTATTTCACTCTTTACCAGGTTTACTCCATCATCAGTTGAAGGAGCAAATTTGGTTGGACACATATCCAATGCATAAAAATACTTCTGGGTGTCCTTTAAAGCCATATCCGGAGATGATAGCTGTAATATTTTTTTTGGGTGTTTCGGCGAAAATCGTAATGATATTCCACCATCAACAATTTGTTTCCCCAAACCATAAGCTATATTTACTATTCCGTCTTCAGGCTTTTCAGGTTCAATCGGATAAAAGTTTATTGACCGGGCTACTCCTGAAATTGTAGGATAAAATTTGTTTCCAAACTGTTTTCCACAAACTTCCTGAAGTACGATTCCCATTTTTTCCTCATCAATAACATTTGATGTTGCAGCCATGTATGCTTTGCTTGATTTAAAATACACCGAAGCATAAACACATTTGATAGCATCTGAAAGCATTTTAATCATTAAAGTACTGTTTGTTGTTTTAGGAATCATATACGTAGAGTAAATTCCTGCAAATGGTTGATAATGCGAATCTTCCAGTTTCGATGATGATCTGATAGCAATCGGATTCTTAATGACAGAAATAAAGGCATATAGGTCCTGATAAACCCGACTTGGTAATTTTGCATTAACGAACTGCTCTATAATGTCCTCATCACTATTGTCAGACATTCCAATTTTATACAGATCGTTTTCTTCCATAAATTCATCAAAAATATCTGTACTAAGAACAACGGTGCGTGGTATGGTTACAATAACATTTTCGAATTTATTGAAAATCCTGTTTTTATTTATAATAGAATTAATAAATGCTAATCCCCGTGCTTTACCACCGATAGACCCATCTCCAATTCTTGAAAAAATTAAATATTCGTCGAAACTGCTTTTGTCAAATTTTGCAATTACTCCTCTCCCCTTACTCATCCTGTAACTTGAAATTGCCCTGTATATATACGTTCTTACTTCAGTTAAATTTTTAAAATCACTTACGGGAATATATTTGAATAATTGTGCTATTGGAAAAACAGCCCTGGCATTCAGCCATTTCGACAAATCATTTCTTTCGGCGTGGTATTCCAGGGATTTCTCCGGAATAGTCAGAATCATATGTTGCAAAGATTGCAAATCAGATGCTCTGCCAATTTCTTTTAATGTATCAGGGTCGCGAAATATAAACTCTCCAAACGCAAATTGTTTGATAATATAATTCCGCAGTTCTATTGAGAGTGTTTTTGAATATTTATGAATAAACCCAACATTCAGTTCATCGGCATGTTTTTTATTGTTCAAATCAGATGATTGCAAGAGAAGAGGCATAAATTCATCATCTTCTTTAACTTTTTTGCAAAGTTTAATTCCTGCTAATTTATCTTTGATTCCTTTTCTTGGATAAGTAATGTCAGAAATAATACCAAGCATGTTATACTTGTATTTCTCATACAATTCCATAGCATGCTCATAGTTTGTTGCTAAAAGAATTTTTGGACGGCCACGCATACGAAGCATTCTTTGGTGTTCATTAAGTGCCTCGCGCATATATTCTTTTGATTGCTTAAATATTATTTTATAAATATTTGGCAAATATGTTGATATATATCGAATAGAGTCTTCTACCAACAAGATTATCTGAACACCCACAACTTCAACATCGTACTGTACATTCATCCTGTCTTCTATCAATTTAATAATTGCCAGTAAAATATCGGCATTACCTAACCAGCAGAAAACATAATCAATTGCGCTTAAATCTTCTTTCTCAAGACGAATTGTTACTTCACGTGAAAAATTAGTAAGAACCACAATCGGAATGGACGGATAAATAGATTTAATTTGATTCGCAAAAGTAAATGTATCGGTATCACCAATCCTTAACATGCTAATTACTAAGTCGATATTATCATTTTTTAATATTATGAAAGCTTCTTCTGATGAATTAGCCATAACAAATATCGGCGGATACCTTAGGTTTAATGATACATACTCATTAAAAATCTGCTCATCAACGCGTCCATCTTCTTCTAACATAAAAGAATCGTAACTACTTGAGATAAGCAATACTTTATGGATTCTTTTTTGCATTAAAAGACTAAAAGAAGTATCATTAAAATCTAACCTTAAATTATCCTGATGATTGGTATAAAAACTCATACAATTCAGTTATTAATTATCATTACTCCAGGTAATGGCAGAAAATCTTTTACGTCCGTCCATTATTACTGTTAACGGTTTTTTAAATTCAACATGTCTGAAAAATTTTGTTTCATTAATTACTTTCTGTTGATTTAAAATATCCCAGGAAATTCTGTCATTAATTGATTTATGATTAACAGAGAAATACCCCACATTCATAGATGTTACATTATGAAAGAAATGTGAACCCAGCGATGCATCCAGTGCAAAATCATCCAGGCTAATTTCAACTATTATTTTTGCATTTGAAATCTGCGGCCAGGCAACAGGAATACCAATAAAATTATCTTTGCTACCCCAACGTCCGGGACCTATTAATACGTATTGTTTCCCTTCTTCCTGCATTTTTTGATTTAATTTATCAATTTCTTCCTTCATTTCGACCGTTTTCGTATTATTAAATTTTTCGGGCATAACAAAAATAACATCTCGAATATGTTGCAGTTTACCGTTCCCCATAGTTTTTTCTGAATATAACACAAGATGATCTTTATCTATTTTATTTACATCTACCTTATAATCATCTTCAGTACATGCCAAAGGCTTAATCTGCAGCAAATAAAATGATGCCAATCCTCTTTTATCTTTTGTTAAATCAACAGCAAATTCAATTTCAACAGGAGAACCCAAAGCTTCTTTTACAACATCTAAAATCACATTTATTGTTTTAGACAATGGTATATATTCGTACTTTAATATATTAGCAAAATTTATAATCCGTGGTCCATAAGAATCAAGGCCCGGACTTACCCTGTCATTCTCTGGATCATAAACTGATGCCAGATGTTTTAATGTACCATGTTTTTCAGACTCATCCATATCTAATCTGATTAATCCGGCATCCTCTCCATCCAGCAAATTAATATTTTCATTATCTAAATTAACTGCATAAAAATCCACCTGTGATCCTTTATACAAATCCTTCGTTGAAATAATTTCAAGATTCGGGTAACTTGGAGAAAACCGGAATGCCTTTTCACCTTCAACAACATATTGTCCTAAACCCAGTGCTGCAACCGCGAAACCCTCATCAGATTTCATATGAGATACAGGATAAAAATTATGTGATTGTGCCGTTCCGCTTATATGTGGATAATAATACTTCCCGAACTGATTTCCCACAACTTCCTGTAAAACAACTGCCATTTTTTCTTCCTCAACCTTATAGTCGATTGCTTTAAAATACATTCTTGCATTTTTTGAATATATCGAGGCGTAAACTAATTTTATAGCGTTCATTAACTGACGAAAACGCTCTTCAAAATCTGAATGATTATTAGGAAGTATATATGTTTCAAAAATACCAGAAAAGGGCTGTGTAAGACTATCTTCAAATAAACTGGATGATCTGACAGCAATTGGTCTTGTAATAAGTTTAAGAAAAATCTTAAGCTTTTTCTTAAGCGAATATGACAATTCGCCTTCAATAAAAATCTTTCGAAGTTTCTCGTAATCATCTACCGTATGTATTTTTTCGGTCAGATTGCTTTCTATAAAAATATCGAACTCTTCTGTACCAATAATACTTGTTTTAGGAGTTCTTACATTAATGAGTGGAAGTAGCTCTTTAAACTTAAAATTATAAATTAAAGTATTTACAAATGCCAGCCCACGGCCTTTACCTCCAAGTGCCCCAGGAGCGAGACTCACAATATTATTTTCTTCCAGAACAGCTGATTCACTGAAATTAACTATTTTACCTTTTTCCTGTTCGTTCCGGTAAAGTCTTAATATATTAGTAAGAAAATCCCTTAACTGATTCGGGCTTTTAAAATCTGTTATTTTGAGCGGATTTATAATCTTAGCAATCTGGATTTCTCCCCTGGCCATAAGCCAAAGAGAAAATTGATTCTTAACAGCATGGTAAACTAAAGAGTCTTCCGGAACAGTTTTCAAAAAAGACTCAAACTCTGCCATTGATTTTGCAACTGCAATCTGTCTACCCTGATTATCGCGGTAAACAAAATGTCCGAATCCTAAATGATAATTAATAAAGCTCTTCAAATCCTGTAACAGGCTTTCAGAATTTTTATTTATGAAGTTTGATTTTATTTCGTACGACTTTTTTGCATTCTCAGGATCTGAAGATTGCAGAACAGTTGGTAAATTCAAAACATTTTCCTTAACAAATTTTATTAATTCAAAACCGGCCGTATCGTTCAATTCATTATTTCGGGGAAAACTCACATCAGAAATAACACATAAAAAATAATCTTTGTAATTATTAAAAATTTCCATTGCCTCCTCATAAGTATGTGCAAGTAAAATTTTTGGTCGTGCACGCATTTTAAGCACTTTATATAAATCATCAGTACTTACGTCCTCAATCAGTCGCTGAGTTTGTTCCATAATAATTTTATAGAGCATTGGTAAATAACGCGAATAATATTTTGGAGAATCTTCAACTAATAATATTACCCGTGTAAGTCCTATTTTAGTATCGTTATCGACGTTTACCATATCCTCTATAAGTTTAACCATAGCAAAGAAGACTTTTGAATCTCCGTTCCAGATAAAAATTCTATCAATACCGGTCCGGTCTCTTTTTTCTTCTTCGAGAACAGCTAAATCACTATTATTATTGAGTAAAAGGAATGTTGGAATATATGTGTATTTCTTTTTTATAGTTCCGGCAATTTTTAACGGAGTTTTTTTATCGACTCCCATCATTAAAATAATAAGATCGTAATGTTTATTTTTGAGTGCTTCCATTGCTTCAGCTTCATTCGATACTCCTGTAACTCTGGGTAAAGAAGTAAGGTTCAGCTGTTGATATTCACCTAAAATATGATCAGAAAAACGTCCCTCTTTTTCAATACTATATGCATCGTATAAATTAGCAATAAGAAGAATTTCCTTTACTTTAAATGGCATTAAATCGTGTAACAAATCCCTGTCTGCATTATGTTTATTAAGAAACTTTTGAAGAAGCTGTCTGCTGTTCAGCGTTTTTTTCGATGAATCTGAGGCTGGCTTTCGTTGTTCTTCTTTTTTATCCTTTTTCCAGATAATTTCTTTTGCCTTAATGCTGTTTAAAAATCCTAAAAACAAATTCGATAAATTCAAAATCAGATCTCTTTCTTCTTTTAGAAAAGGTCCTTCAAATAACACCGGGAAATCTCTTGTATAGAAAATTTCTATTGAACCTTCCTCTCCATCAATTGTTTGAAAAGTTTGTTTTTGCGTCCATTTTGTTTCCTTAAACCCAGGGCTTCTATACTCTTGTTCGCCAAATAATATTCTTGCAACGGTATATTCAGGGTATTGCCATGCTTGTGATAAACGTAGAGCAATTTTCTGGAAAGTTTCTTCGACTGATTTACCTTCTTTAATAATTTTTGTGGTTTCGTTAATACAAGCCAGTTCCTTCAATCTTTCTTTATTTTCGGCCAAAAGCTTGTTTAAATCGTTATTTTGAGAAGATTTATCAGTCATTGAATTTAGTTTAGTGATTGAGCTTTATTTAATAATAAACATTTTGCTTAACTTATTAGTTCAATAGATTAAACCTTAGTTTAATAGGATATTTATCAAGTATAAATATAGATGATTTTTAGGGCAGATAAAAGAATTTATACTTTCTTTAAAATAGAAAATAAAAGATTGGTACAAAATCTCATTTTGAATCATAAAAAAAGGGATAAATCTTTCGACTTATCCCTTAAACTAAAAAAATATTATTTATACTTTCCAGGTTGTTCCACTATTCAGTAAATCATCAACCGATTTAACCGGCGATTTTGATTTAACCTCTTCTACCTGTTTTTGAACAGCGCCATCGTAGGTTGGTGCTTTTACATTCCTGATTACACCAAAAGCAACCGGATATTCAGGATAAGCCATATTTGCAATCATTAAGTGCATTCCGGGATTTACTTCTTCAGCATTATGCTTTAATAAATCTTTCTCAGAATACTTCTCTCCCAATTCTACAACTTTAAGTTTTAGATGTTCAGCATCCAGAATTAAGCCCTTATCCTTATTTTTTCCAAAAATCATTGGTTCTCCATGTTGTAAAACTATTGTGCGATCTTCTTTATGTTTCCTGTCGGACAAGGCAGCATGCGTTTTATCATTATATATTATACAATTTTGTAACACTTCAACAACAGTTGCTCCATGATGTTTGCCTGCATCAATAAATATCTCCTGACACAATTTTATATTACTGTCAATTGACCGTGCAAAAAATTTGCCCTGTGCTCCAATTACAAGTTCACCCGGATGAAAAGGATGTTCAACCGTTCCATAAGGAGATGTTTTTGTGACAGATCCTAATTTTGAAGTTGGAGAGTACTGTCCCTTTGTTAATCCGTAAATCTCATTATTAAACAGAATAATATTAATGTCGATATTTCTTCTTATAGCATGAATAAAGTGATTTCC
>JAHOYT010000072.1 GCA_019038645.1 Bacteroidales bacterium | reverse complement strand
TATATTTATAAATATATTTTAAAAGTTATGATAAAAAGATTACTTCTGATTATTCCTGTTTTATTGGTTTTGTGGATTTCGATTCAAGCTCAGAATTACAACTTCACACAATCTCAGGATAGCACCAGAACTTTTCATGATGGGACTTTGGTAGTTAAAGAAGGAATCCCATTTTTAACAGTTAAAGGTAATTCCTATGAAATGGGCTTGCAATATGGTGTTTTAATGAATGATCTGCTGTTAGATATGGATCGTACAGTTGATGGTTTAATTGATGCATATACCGGAAGTTTCTTTTTAAAAAAATGGATTGCAAATGTGGTTCTTAACTCAAAAATCAAAAAGGTAGAAAAAACAATGCCTGTTGAGTATATTCGGGAACTTGAAGGAATGGCAGAAGGAAGTGATCTGAAACTTAAGGATTTACAAACAATAGCATATTTTCCACAGATATTTTTCAAAATTAGTTGTACTGCATTCATCATGCGTAATGAAAATGGAATTGTTCATGGCCGGAATCTTGATTGGCCTGGAATTGAAGTGTTAACGAATCATCCTTTAATTGTAAATTACCATAAACAAGATAAGATTCCTGTTACAGTTTTAACTTTTATGGGTTATCCCGGAGTTTACACCGGAATGAATCATAACGGATTAAGCATGTCCATTAATATGAACGGAACTCCGGCCGAAAATGGCAAAGAAATAAGTGAATACAACACGGGAATGCCATTAGCTTTTAAATTGAGAAATATACTTGAAAACGGAGACAAAATTAGTGATGTAGATGATATGTTCAATGGCTATAGCTCACATGCCTGGTATATTGCTGTAGGGAGTAAAAACGATAATTCAGGAGCAATATATGAACTCACTCGTGGCGATGTAATTAAAAATAATTTGAAAGACGATTTTATTTATGTTGCAAACCTCTCATTGTCAGATAAGGGACGTTACCAATACAGTCCCGTATGGATGCACGGAACTTCAAATATTTCACGTGAAAAGAAGATTAAGGAATTATATGAACGATTTGATGATAAGGATTTGATTAGTAAAAGTTATCAAATATTAACCAGTACCGAAAATCATCATTTATCGCACGATCCGTTTTACAGGTATAGTATAAATAATTCTATTACCGTGAAAAGTTGTATAATGGATAACGTCAATAATGATATATATTTTACCTATGGCGTAAGATTAGCTGCTTCAAATAAATATTTACACTATGATATTGAAAGCGGAAAAGTAAGTGTTTACAGGCAAAAACAAGCAATAGCTGATCCGGAATATTTGAACGAACGACTTAAATATCAGAGTTGGTATTCTAAAACTTTTTCGGGTAAAAAGAAATTAGAAAAGGAAGATTATCAACAAATGGTAAGTCAAATCGAAAACTTAAAGTTAGAACCGGCATACGAAGCCTATTTGTTATCGTATTATTATTCAAAATTAAAAAATAACGAAAAAGCATTTTTAAATGCAGAAGAATATATTTCTATACGTCCGGATTATTATCATTCATATTACAACAAATATTTAATTATGAAAGATAAAGGCGATTATATGGATGCTATAGTGGCTTTAGAAGAGATGGTACAAACGTCAACAATTAATCCATATTACGAATATCTGTCAAAACTTTATATGATAGAAATGTATGATAAATTAGCAGGACAAAAACATGATTTGTTGTATATTAATAAAATCAATAAATTGGCTGATCAGATAAGATCAGAATTAATGCAATATTTTATTGATGAGAAAACAAAAAAGGATCTGGAATTAATTAAAACCATTGAAAAAAAATACAATTAGTAAATGGAGAATGATTTAAAAAAAGCCATTGATTTAATCGTTAATTCGAAATATACAGTTGCATTTACGGGTGCTGGTATTTCAGTTGAAAGTGGAATTCCTCCTTTTCGTGGTGAGACTGGTTTATGGAGTAAATACAATCCTGAAATCCTTGATTTAACCTACTTTAGCATAAATCCGGTTGAATCATGGAGAGTAATAAAGGAGATATTTTACGATTTTTTTGGGGAAGCAAAACCAAATGATGCCCATATTGCTTTAGCAGAATTAGAAAAGAACGGAATAGTAAAAGCTGTAATTACACAAAATATAGATAATCTGCACTACGAGGCTGGTAGTAAAGAAGTGTACGAGTTTCACGGAAATTCCCGAATGCTGGTTTGTCAGTATTGTTCAAAAAAATATAAAGCCACTGACGTTAATTTAGCTGATATACCCTTATGTGACCATTGTCATGCTGTGCTTAAACCTGATTTTATATTTTTTGGCGAAGGAATTCCTGAACTGGCATATAAAAAGTCATTCGAAGCTGCAAAAAATGCAGACCTTATCATAATAATTGGCTCAACGGGAGAAGTTGTTCCTGCCTCATCAATTCCATCGTTTGCAAAGCAAAATGGAGCTAAAATTATTGAAATTAATCCTGAAAAAACTTTATTTACCAATTCAATAACGGATATATTTTTGCAAGGAAAAGCAACTGAAATAATGAATAAAATATTAATTGGCATAAAACAAAAATTATGATTAAATTTAGATTGGAAGGTTCCGAATATATTGAGTTGATAAAATTACTGAAAGTTACCAGTATGTGTGGGAGTGGAGGCGAAGCCAAACATTTGGTCAATGAGGGTGAAGTAAAACTAAATGGTGAGATTGAAAGCAGAAAAAGAGCAAAAGTAAGAACTGGTGATAAAGTGGAAATATTTAATGAAACAATTGAAATAGAATAATCTTTAAAATATTACGATATGGCATTTATTGATTTAGCAAAAAAGCGATACTCCTCAAGAAAGTATTTAGACAAAGCTGTTGAAAAGGAATTGCTTTTAAAAGTACTTGATGCAGGACGTGTGGCGCCTTCGGCAAAAAACAAACAGCCATGGCATTTCGTGGTTATAACACAGGAAGAATCCTTAAAAATGATACGGGAATGTTATGAACGAAGCTGGCTTGAAACAGCAAAATGTATTATTGTTGTTTGCGGAGATCATAGAGACGCATGGAGAAGGGCAGATGGCAAAATTCATACCGATATAGATGTTGCTATTACCATAGATCATATGACACTTGCTGCAACAGACTTAGGTTTAGCAACATGTTGGATTTGCAAATTCGATGTTATGAAATGTGTTCGGGCGCTTGATTTACCTGATGGTGTTGAACCAATTGCTTTAATTCCGGTTGGATATCCGGCCGATGAGACTGATGAAAACAGACACGATCGACTACGAAAACCTTTGGATGAAATTGTTCATTGGGAAAAATTCTTTTATAAACCATTTAAGAAATCAGGATATTAAAAAAGTATCATTTTTACAGATAATATCTCCTTAAATATCGGAATTAAAAAAGCAATACAAATAATTGTAATACAATATGCTGTAATATGATTTAGTTTATATTGTTTTGCAGGTAGTCTTTCATTAAATTAAGATCCAAAGTATCTATACCGTGCTTAACAATATAGTTCTGATCTTCGTTAAATGCTTCGCTGAATTTATTAAAATCATTATTTAACGACACCAGGGCTTTTTTATAAGTCGAAATTGCATCTGTAATTTTGCCGGAGCACCAGTAAACATGTCCGAGATGAATCAGATCAAATTCATTGGTATCTTTTTCAAGAATTTTATTATAGTAATTTATTGCTGTATCGAATTTTCCAAGAATAAATGAAATCCATGCAATTGGATGTTGAATTTTAACATTGGACGGTTCCAGATATTCAACTTTAAAGTAATATTTCAATGCATCTTCGTATTGCTCAAGTCGCATTAAGGTATGACCAATATACGCCTGAATGTAAAGATTATCAGGCTCTGTTTTTTCTGCCTCCTTATAATATTTTAAAGCATTATTGTGGTCATTAAGATATCGGTAACAAAGAGCTATTTTTTTTGTAATCCATGCTTTGCTTGTATCAAGTAGTTCGGCTTTTTTATAATACGCAAGGGCTTCTTTGTAATTTCCAAGCCTTTGATAGCAATATCCCGTTTTTTCAAATAACTCAATATTTGTTTCTTCTGTTTTTTCAATATTTTTGAATATTTCTGCGGCTTGTTTAAAATGATGATTTTCGAGAAAAAATTCAGCAATATTTCTGGTAACCTGTTTGTCTGTAACTATTTTGTTGAAAAACTCGAAATTCCGTATATCGAAACTCCAGGTAAAAATATCCGAGAACTCGTTTTTCTTCGGGTGGATTTTATAAAATCTGTAAAGGTCCTGAATATATTGAGTAAAAATGCTTTTAGTAATGGCAAAACTATTCAACAGGTTTTCATCTTTCGATATTTCTTCCATGCTTTTCATTTCCTCATTAAACATATCCATCATCATGGATTTATTGGCTTCAGGTATAAACTGTAAATTCAGGCAAAAAGAATACTTGTCAGAATTACACATATAATATGATTTTTCCAGTTGTTCAACAAATGGCTGAAGATTGGTTTCTTCTTTTTCGAATAGCATATCAATATACTCGTTCTCTTTGTAGAAAGGAGAAAACCAGTTACTGTATTCGTTGAAGTAAGGAAAGTTTTTAAGTTTTGAGAACGCACTCATAAATATATCTGATCCTTCAATTTGCATTTTTGAAAAGTCCTGAAGTTTATCCAGTAAATCAGGTGAGTCTTCAAAAACTTTTTCCCAATCCGGATTTTTATCTTCCATAAACTTCTCCGGTACAATATTTTCAAGATCGAGGTTTTCCTCAATTTTAGGTTGCATTTTCAGCATTTCCGGTAAAATCTCTTCTTCCCACTGCTTGGTAATTTTCTCGGTATCTTTCGATTTAAAAATCTGAATAATTATTGCTTCTATCTGCTTATCTATTTCCTGAGTTTTTGAGAGCTTTAATATTTTTTTCTCAAGATCAGGATAAAGTTTTATTCTTTTATCATATTTATAAAGTCCAAGAACAATACCAACCAGAGCTCTGTTCCACACCTGATTTTCGTTATTGAAATAGAAATTTAGCAGAGCATAAAATTTATTTTTATCGAAAACACGTAAAAGACTTAATGTTATAGCACTTACTATTAAGCTCTTGTCGTGCCATGGGATTTTATCTGAATTGCAAATTATTTCAAGTATCTTATTTTCTATTTCTTTATAACTATCAGTTAACCACAAATAATTAAATAATTCCTTTAATGCATCCTGTCTGGACACAAATACATTCTCATTTTGTTTTCCTGACGAAACTTCAATATCGTGTTCTTTCAATATTTTATCCAGCTCACTGTCAAATGTCAGGTTTTTAATTAAAGAAAATGCTTCATCCGATTGTGTGCCTGCATTCTTTTCCATCGACCATTTCATTTTATAAATTGAAAGATCCGAGGTTTCAGTTAAAATGCACTCTTTGATAGTATCTGTAAGTTCAAGAAGCGATCTTTGAACATAACTATAAATTTTATCTCTTTCAGGGTCTTTAATGCCGGTAAATGAGTGTTGCAGGATACTTGAATATGTATCTTTTATCTTTTCAATTTTTATATGGTGAAACTGTTTTTTAGTATGACCTGCAAAATCTAATAATTGATTAATAGCTTCTGATATATTATAATTCAGTATAAGTTCTGAAATGTGTAAGTGTCTTTTTTGAATTTCTGTATAATTCATAATATCTGATTTATTATGTTCAAAACAATAAGTTCAAATACTGTTCCTTAATTTTTTAGTGACAAAACGGATGTATTTATAAGCATAATATGTTATTCTGGCATATAATTTACTATAAATTTAAAAATTAATGATTAAGTTTTATCTTTAATCAATAATTTAATTAATTATATGCACATGAGCTATACTGTATTAGGATTCATATTATATCTGGTTATTGTTTTTATCGTTGGTTTTATTACTTACAGAAATAATAAATCTCACAATGACTTTTTTATTGGCGGAAGACAATTAAATCCCTGGGTTGTTGCTTTTTCAGAAAGAGCTTCAGGCGAATCGGCGTGGTTATTATTGGGTTTGCCGGGAGCAGCTGTAGCAGCAGGATTTATGGAATCGTGGACTGCAATGGGTTGTGTATTAGGAATAATATTTTATTGGTTTGTAATCGCAAAAAGGCTTAGAATTGAGTCTGAGAAATTTAATGCTATAACATTACCTAATTTTTTTGCAGAGAGGTTTGGCGAACAGGGTAAGTTTATCAGAGTATTAGCTACATTAATTATTATTTTCTTTTTTACATTTTATTTGGCTGCTCAGTTTAACGGAGCCGGAAAAGTGCTATTTGTAACTTTTGATATTCCGCATGTGTGGGGAATTATTATTGGAGTAATTGTTATAGTTTTTTATACTATGATGGGCGGGTTTCTTGCCGTTGCATGGACAGATTTAGTTCAGGGAATAATTATGATTGGTGCTCTTGTAATTTTACCAATTTATGGATTTATAGAGATTGCTGAGCGAGGCGTATCTTTTTCCGGAGCAATAAATGCTGAAGGATCTAATTTTAATAGTTTTGTTGACAATAAAACAGGTTGGGCCGCAGCAGCTATTATTATAAGTGGATTAAGCTGGGGTTTTGGTTACATGGGTCAGCCACATCTTTTAACACGATTTATGTCGATTAAAAGTGCCGATAAAATAAAAACAAGCCGAACAATTGCTATAGCCTGGGCAATTCCTGCATTTGCCGGAGCAATGCTTATCGGGTTAATAGGTTTAGCTCTTCACGGAAGTGGCTATTATGTCGATGTGGAAGAAATAATGCCGCATTTAGCTACTACATTATTGCCAACCTGGCTTGCAGGTATATTTATTTCCGGTGCAATTGCTGCTATGATGTCTACAGCGGATAGTCAGTTATTGATTATTACTTCATCGGTTATTGAAGATTTTTATCATAAAACATTAGGTAAAGATGTAACAGAAAAACGACTATTATACTTAAGCCGGATAATTACAATTGTTGTTGGAGCAATTGGTTTTATTATAGCTATTACCTCCGAAAACTTAATTTATGAGTTGGTTTCATATGCCTGGGCAGGATTAGGATCTTCATTTGGGCCAGCACTTTTACTAATCTTGTTTTGGAAAAAAATAACCAGTCAGGGTGTAATTGCCGGAATGCTCACAGGATCTCTTTCAACAATAATATGGAGTAATATTGATGCCCTGGAGAATATTGTATCTGTACGATTTGTTTCCTTTGTTTTGGCTATTTCGGCTATTTACATAGTTAGTAAAATTACGTATAAGGATTAGTTATAGATAAGTTTTTTATTGCGTCCTGCTAAAAACCATTTAAGCATGAAAGGTTATCAAGAGCTAATAAGTTCTGACTTTTAACTTTTTATAAAATTATGTGGATAATTTGGCATACGATTCTGAAAAGTTAAAACAGACTCTTTTTTAATCACACCATTATCGGTATTAATAGCCTTTTGAATTGTACGATTTTTCATCCAGCTTTTACGGCCTTCTAAAATTGTTGATAAATAAACAATTAATGCAGCAGATATTGACCTTGAAGCACTTTCCCATAGATAACTTGGCGTATGATCTACTGCATAATAGTCAATGTTATCGATATTTAGAATTGGGTTTTTAAAAGTTGTAGGCTTGGCAAAATAGAATCCCATACCCTCGTCGCAACTAACGTCAATAATTAAACTTCCTGATTTTAAAGAATCTTTTTCATCTTCTGTTACAAAATTGATTGGATTGTCTGTATCCTGATAGATGCCATTAATAATAATTTCAGATTCACTAATTAAATCGGATAAAGGTCGAACTGTACCATCGTGTTCTATAGTTACCATTCTGGCTTCCCCATTACTACCTTCACGAATACGAACATAATGAACATCTAAAATTTCTTCACGTACTTCATAATCAGGTCTCTGAATACAAATTGTAATATCCCTGAAGCCATGCGCCTTGAGTGCATAAATAGCTCCCCGACTAACTGCTCCAAAACTAAAAATAGTTACTTTACGCTGGTTACCATAATGACCATCAATTCCTCTTAATTGTAATGCATGGATAACTGCGCAATAACCTGCCATTTCATTGTTCTTATAAAATGTATGTCTTCCCATTTGACCATTTGGAGACCAAATAAACATATCTTCAAAGGCTATAAGCGTTAATTTTCGGTCTATTGCAGTTTGTGTAATATCACCTTGCTGTGCACAATGCGGATAACCCCAAATAAATCCTCCTTCACGTATTTCCTGTAAATCAGCTAACACCGGTTTAGCAATAATAACTGAGCCAATTTCAGCTAATAATTCATGTCGTGAAGCAACCCCACCAGTTTGAGAAATAAAAAAATCATCATCTAAACCAAAAGGTGCACCATATCCCTTTTCAAAAATTAATTGTTTCCGAACATCTTCTGGAAGACGTGATAAATGATCTGGATGAATTGGGACACGTTTTTCATCTTCTTTTCTTGAAGTACCAATAACTCCTAATGTGAGTTTTTTCATAGGTTCTGATATATAAATTTTGATATAAAACAAATTAATGTCGGCCCGACTATCTGTAATTCAATGAGAAATCATTTGCTGGAGTGAAAGATTATATTATTTAAGCAGCAAAATGGAGTAATGACCGATTGAAATCAGAGTGGTATAAACCAATAGTAAAGATACTCTATTTTTCTAAGTAATGCTTGAATTTGAAAATTGATAGTAATCTAATTAATATAAAAACCAGCCTATAACAGCAGTTCAAACTACATGCGGGGTTTACTCACTACGTTCGTGAGACCGCTTTGCTAAGTTTGTTGGTTTGCCGACTAAATATTATCTTAGTAAAGTTGTTGGGTGGACAATGAAACACAGCGGAACTAAGCGAAGTGTTCTCACGAGCGCAGCGATTAAACCTGCACGATAGATTAACTGCGGACCGTTGGCGGTAAGCTTAGTAATTGAACTTTCCTGAAATAGGTTGACTAAAAATTAGACAACTTATAATAAAAACAG
>JAHOYT010000020.1 GCA_019038645.1 Bacteroidales bacterium | reverse complement strand
ATCATATTCAAAAGTTATTGTTCCGGTAAGCCAGGTATCAAATTGATCCCATTTTGCAAGCTTTAAAGTCCCGTTTTCATTGTATTCATATGTTTCACTACCCTCAAATCCATGTGATGCAAAAAATAACCTTCGAACCAGTTTATCATTTTCATTATATTGATATGAGAATTCTGCATTCCGGCCATCTGAATATTTCCTGAAAGACTTCATCAATAAACCTTTCTCATCATATTCATATAAGGTAACAGTTTCCAATGAATCGTATTTGTAAACTTTCTTTACCAACTTATTGCCTTCATATTCATAATTTGAAGGACCTCCTTGTTCTCCGTTCCAATCATAATTCTCTTCTTTTACAATAAACTCCCTTGTTACATTTAAAAGTGGACTGGAATAATTATATGATTCGGGATTATAATTTTCAACTTCTTCGTATTCGTATATAAATGTTTGATTCCATTTTCCTCCAAAATCCCAATATTCTTTAATCAAATTTCCATCTTTATCATAGTTATATTCTATAAAACCAACTTCTTTTCCTTCTTTTATAATGATTCCTCTGGTGAGAATATCGTTCGTATATTTATACGAGATAAAACCATAAAACCATCCGTTTAAACCACGGCATTCGGCTTGTATTCTCTTTTTCCCCTTGTATTTATACCACGCAACTCCTTTTACTCCATCACTTCTCTCAAAATAATCTTCAGTCAGCTTTCCTCCATTATCATATTTATAAAAATTATTGGATGTAATACTATCTGAAAACTCTCTGTATTTTCTAATTAAATTACCGTCTTCATCTAAAAAATGGTAATTAATGGAATGACGGCTGCCATTCAGAAGTTCCCATTTAGTTTTATAATTATGATTTTTCAAGCTGTAGAATAAATGAGACACCCCTTTTTCTCCACTTGAATTAGAGTAATGAAGATGTTTTAATCTGAGTTCGCTATATGATTTGGCCTGACAAGGAATAAACAACATCAAAAATAACGATGCCGCAAAAAGTGGTAAAATTTTTCTCATAATTGTTGTTATTAATTTAAAATAAGATTTTTAACATACTATAAGATTAATAATATACCTTTTAACCTATTCCTGGTGTAAAAAAAAATCTCTGCTAACACAGAGACTTTATAAATTCATTAATAACACTTACTTTTTGGAATAAAAATTCTCTTTTATTACATAATCTCCTTCCCAGTACTGAACCGCAACTTCATTAATGGTTTTTTTATTCCCATTTTTAAATTTTAGGTTTATGTAAAACTCAACCATGGTAATTCCTCTTTCTTCATCAGAAGTTATTGTATATACTTCGCCTCCAATCACTTCCTGAATTTCCTTTAAGAACTTCTCGTCGTAAGCTCTTGCCTGATCCAGACCCTTTCTTTCCCTTCCATCGTCAGCAATTATTAAAACATCTTTATGATAATATTTATCCAGAGCTTCCAGAAGTTTCCCCTCTTCTATCATTTTAAATAATTTTTTGGCTTTCTGATAATAGGTCATTTTTTTTGTGATTAAGTTTGACTTTTAAATATACATAAAAACCGCCAAACGGGCGGTTTAATTATGCTATATTTTTTTAAAATCTATAACTGTAATCTACTTTTGAAAGGAAGGAAAGTCATAAAATCTGCATGATGAACTATATAAGCTTCGGTTGTACGTTTTACCATATCGCCTTCACCTGCGTGTGTAGCAATAATATGGCAAACTTCCGCAGGAACTCCACATTCTTCTGCAATAGAAACTCCTGAAAACGGATGACGAAGATATTTTCCATAACTACCCTGAACAGACTTACCATCCACCATTTCATATTCAAGTAATTTACCTACATCAGCAAGAATAGCACCGGCTATTACTACATCCATATTTACAGGTAAATCATCTTTAAAAAATTCGTTACACTTAATACCTGCATCACGTGCAATGTGAACTACTGCACGTTTATGCGCCATGAATGTAACTTTTACAGGAACCAATAATGTAAAAGGTATAGTTTGAAGATCTTCAACTGTTAAAACACTTCTTTCTAAGGCTAATTCCCATGTTTTGCCAGTTTGCTCTCTTAATGTTTCATCCTGAATCCAGTCTAACTCAGGCCATAATTCTAATACTTTTGCATTCATATGATTGTTATTAAATTTTAGGATTATAAAAAAGAGGATGCACTTTGTTATGCATCCTCCCCGTAAATATTTAATTAAGCTAACTTAGCAATAATAGCATCTGCCATTTGCTGTGTTGAAGCAGCTCCTTTTTCAACTACATCAGGACGTCCGGACATTTTCATCATATCATATGTACGAACTTTACCCTCTGCAATAACATCTGCAGTTGCTTTACCTATTTTTTCAGCTAACTCATTTTCATCAATAAATTCTAACATTGCACATGCAGACTCAATCATCGCAATTGGATTAACAATTGAAGTATCATAATCGGCATATTTAGGTGCAGAACCATGTGTAGGTTCAAAAACAGCTAAACCTGAATCAGGATTCATTTGTGCACTCGATGCAAAACCTAAACCACCAATTAATCCGGCAAAACCATCTGAAACAATGTCACCAAACATATTACCGGCTACAATTACACCGTAATTTTCCGGATTTTTAGTCAACCACATCATTTGAGCATCAATATTTGTATTCCAAAGTTCAATTCCGGGGTAATCTGCTTTTTGAATTTGCAGAGCCATTTTATACATCATACCAGATGTTTCTCTGATTACATTTGGTTTTTCGCAAAGTGTAACAGATTTGTACCCGTTATCTTTTGCGTAACTGAATGCAGCCCGTAAAATTCTTTCTGTAGCATTTTTGGTAAAAATACGTGTAGATACAGAAATCTCCTCACGCGGAGTTTGTCCAAAATTTTTCACAAATTTAGGATGTGTCATCAAAGCACTATAAACTGTATCAGGAGGATTACTCCACTCTACGCCACCATATAAACCTTCGGTGTTTTGACGGAAAATAACTGCGTCAACTTTTGGTTCTTCAATGGTGTCATTCGGTCCGCGACGAATAAAATTCAAAGGATTACCTTTGTATGTTCTACAAGGGCGCATACAAATATCCAGACCAAAATGTTGACGCAAACCAACAATCGGGCTTGAATAAACTAAACCTTTATCCTGTAAATCAGGAATTAGTTCAGATGCAGCTTCATCTTTTGGTTTTGAAGTTATTGCCCCGAATAAGCCAATTTTATGCTCTTCAAGTAAATCAAGTGTACGCTGTGGAAGAGGATTTCCTTCTTTGCACCAAAATTCCCATCCAATATCTCCTTCAACATAATTAGCTTCAAAGCCAGCAGCTCCCAGAACTCTTATTGTTTCTTCTAAAACTACTTTTCCGATACCATCACCAGGCATCTTTACGATTGTCCTTTTTGCCATGTTAACTTTTTTTTAATTATTTTTAAATTTAAATTAAGACAGCGTAAAAATAGAATAAAAATCATTCAAACAAAATGATCTATAACTTTTTAGCAAATAGTTTTTAAACAACTTTTCAAGATATTAATAACCAGTAAAAATGGCTAATATAAAAAGATATATAAATTATCTTTATTTCATTTTTTGCGTGTCATAGATTGTTTTGTATGTTTACAAAAAATAAATCAAACAATTTTACTAATAATAACGATTACAAAATAATGAAAATACTAAGTGAATTAAATCCAAAAGTTGTATGGGAATATTTTGAAGATATATGTCAGGTTCCACGTCAATCAAAAAAAGAAGAAAAAATTATTCAATTTTTATTTGACTTTGGCAAAAACAACAATCTGGAAACAAAACGAGACAAAATTGGAAATGTTTTAATTTCGAAGCCAGCTACTGCAGGTAATGAAAATGTAAAAACAGTTGTTCTTCAAAGTCATATCGATATGGTTTGTGAAGCAAATGAAGGTACGAATCATAATTTCGAAACGGATCCTATTCAACCGTTTATTGATGATAATTGGGTAAAAGCTAAAGGAACTACTTTAGGTGCAGATGATGGAATTGGGGTTGCTGCTCAAATGGCAATTTTAACTGCTGCCGACATTGAACATGGTCCTATCGAATGTTTATTTACTGTGGATGAAGAAACAGGCTTAACAGGTGCTTTTGCTTTACAACCAGGGTTTTTTGAAGGAAAAATTCTTATAAACCTCGACTCAGAAGATGAAGGAGAATTATTTATTGGATGCGCAGGTGGTATTGATACTCTCGCAACATTTGCATATGAACAGGAAAAAGTTCCTGAAAATCATGTTGGGATCAAAATAAGTGTTACCGGATTAAATGGAGGCCATTCAGGTGATGAAATTGATAAAGGACTTGGAAATTCTATTAAAATATTGAATCGATTCTTATGGAATAGCTATAATAAATTTGATATAAGAATAGGTGATTTTGATGGAGGAAAAGCCCGAAATGCAATTCCCCGTGAAGCTTTTACTCTTATTACAGTTCATGCTGATGAAAAAGCTGAACTAATTAAATATTTTCATGAATACGCTCCTGCTGTAAAAAGTGAATTAGCTATTACTGAACCTAAATTAGAATTGTCAATTGAAGATGCCGGCCTTCCTGGTTTCGTTGTTGATGAAGATACGCAGTTTGCCTTGTTAAATAGTTTATATGCATGCCCACATGGAGTATATGCAATGAGTAGAGAAATTGAAGGTTTGGTTGAAACATCAACGAACCTGGCATCAATAAAATTTATTGAAGAAAACCAGATATTTGTTACAACAAGTCAGCGTAGTTCTGTTGATACAGCAAAAGATAATATTGCAGGTAAAGTAGAAAGTGTTTTTCGTTTAGCCGGAGCAAAGGTTAAGCATGGCGATGGATATCCAGGATGGCGACCAAATACAAACTCTGATATAATGAAGATTACAGAGAAATCTTATGAAAAATTATTCGGGATAAAACCTGTAGTCAGAGCTATTCATGCCGGACTGGAATGTGGTTTATTTTTAGAAAAATATCCATATTTGGATATGATATCGTTTGGGCCAACCATTAAAGGAGCTCATACTCCTGAAGAAAGAATAGACATTGAAACGACAGTTAAATTCTGGGATTTGTTAATTGATGTATTAAAAAATATTCCAACGGAATAAAATATTGAATATTTTATTTAATATTGCTATCCTGTCTGTTTCATTGCAGACAGGATTTTTTATCACACTTCGACATGCTCAATGTGAAAAGTTATTTCAATAATTAGGTGAAAAATTGTCATTCTGAGCTTGTCGAAGAATAGGCAATTTCAACAATACAATAAATGCTACTAACGATATCAATCGACCTTATAAAAAACGCTGATATTTATTCTCCAGGAATAATTGCCCTATTGATTCTTGCAGGATTTATGGTAGGAGTCATAAACACAATTGCAGGCAGCGGAACAGTTATTACCTACTCCCTTTTCATGATGCTTGGTTTACCAGTAAATTTTGCAAATGGTACAATCCGGTTAGGTGTAATTATGCAAACATTAGCATCAACGCTTAATTTTAAGAAACATAACGCACTAGACTGGAAAAAAGGATTTAAACTTGCCCTTCCTGTTGTAATAGGTTCAATTGTAGGAGCTCAAATAGCAGTTGAAATTAACGAAGCTATTTTTGAGAAAATTTTAGCAGTTATTTTGCTTGTAATGTTGTTTTTTATATTTTACAAACCTGAACGATGGCTTAAAAATCAGGTTCAAAAAATTCAAAGTAAACCTACTATAGTTCAGCTTATTCTTTTCTTCATTATTGGATTATACGGCGGTTTTATTCATATTGGAGTTGGTATTTTCATGCTATCTGTTTTAGTATTAAATGCCGGATATGATTTAGTAAAAGCGAATGCAATAAAAGTTATGATTGTTTTCCTGTATAGCCCCTTTGCTCTGGCTGTTTTCATGATGAATGACCAGGTACATTACGGAATAGGTTTGATTGCCGCCATTGGAAATGTATTTGGAGGAATTGTTGGTTCTAAAATGGCAATAAATTGGGGGAGCAATTTTGTACGTTGGGTATTAATGGTTGTAATTGTAGTTTTCTCAGCTTATCTTTTAAATATTCCGGAAATATTAAGAAAAATATAGATCTATTTCTTAAACTAATCTCAATTACTATGCAAATTTTTAACTTATTTAGAGGGTTATTTGCTCACTCATTATCTTAGTCGTTGACAACTTAAATAAAGTGTTTTAAATTTATTCATTAAATCTAAAATTAGAAAATATGAAAAAAGCAATTTTATTAGTCTTATCAATTATCCTGTCAATAAATATAATAAATGCACAGGAAACAAAGAAAAAAGAACTCAAGCCTGCTCTACTCGTTATAGATGTTCAGAATGCTTATATTCCATGGATGGATCAATCGGAAAAAGATGTAGCATTTGAATATATTAATGCAGCTATTGGATTATTTGAAAAATTTGAACTTCCAATAATTCGGGTTTATCATCAAGATAAAGAATGGGGCCCTGCAGAAGATTCAGAAGAATTTAAATTTCCATCTGAAATTAATGTAAAGGATGATTATCCAATGGTAATAAAAAATTATGGCAATGCTTTTACAAAAACAGATCTTGATAAACTTTTAAGGGAAAAAGAAATTAATACTGTTTTTCTTTGCGGATTAAGTGCAACAGGATGTGTTTTAGCAACTCATGTTGGTGCAAGTGATCATGATTATAAAGTTTTTATGATTAAAAGTGCTTTACTTAGTCCAGATGCAGAACAAACTGATTTTATTGAAGAAATTATGAGTACAGTAAGTTATGGTACTTTAACATTTATGTTAGAATATACACAATAAACATTTACTATTTTAATGTACAAAAGGGTCAGCTGAAACAACTGACCCTTTTTACTAATCAAACAATCTTGAACTATTGAGCTTTTGCAATGCTTGAATCTGTTTTTTTAAAAAAGAAACGATCTCCTCTATTTAATGGATATTTAAAGCTTTCAATACCTAATTCCTTATTAAACTCTTCAGCAACCCTTTTATATTCATATTCATTACTGCTTCCGTGCATAGGTAATGCAAGAATAGGCTTCATTGTTTTTAAAGCAAACTCAGTTCCCATTTTTAAAGCAACTTTGTCGCGGAATCTACATCCGGTAACAGGATAAAATGCAATGTCAGTTTGCTTATATTTTTCCTGCAAGAAATTAATATCGCCTGTATAATTCGGACACATATCACGACTTATATTTGTATGATCTCCCGGATGAAAAATTGTTACTCCATCTACTTCAACATAAAATCCCTGACCAGAATCATTTGATACAACAGGAGTAATAGATATTTCGCCTACGTTCTGAGTTTCCCTTGCTGGAATAAAGCGATACTCAACATCTGTATCATGCTCAAATCCCAGAACATAGTTTATGTTTTCAATTTTATTGTTCCAATCAAAAATAACTTGTGAAAAATGATCACCATGAGTATGTGAAACAAAAACGGTAACATTTAAATCCTTTATTTCTTCAGGATTAATATGACCGTTATTTAAGCAACCATTTTCTGGTAACGGCTGTCTTTCCCAATAGTCAAAAATCAGTAAGTTGTTCTTAGTTTTAACTGCATATCCACTATGATCCAAATACCAAATAGCAGATTCGCCTAAAGCCAGGTCTTTTTCAAATAGATTCTTCGATTTATTAAAACTCTTTGCTCCATTCGAACTTAAAAGTTTAGCTGCTGATTTATTTCCATAATACAAAGCCAAATCTAATGCAGATTTTCCTTTCTTGTCCTTTTTATTAATCTCTACTCCTTTGTCTAATAACATTTCCATTATTTTGACACTTTCATTTATGGCTGCATAATGTAAAGGCGTTCTTCCGGAAACATCAGAAATATTTAATTCGGGATTATATTTCAATAATAATTTCACACCTTCAAATTTTCCACGTTTTATGCCATTATGTAAAGCAGTTATCCCATTCTTATCTTGTTGATTTATATTTATATTAGCTTCGCAAAGCAGTTTAATACTTCTAATACTATCGCTTCTAATAGCACCATGTAATGCTGTTTTGTAATTATTATCTAAGATATTTATATCAACTCCATTATTAATAAAGTATTCAATTACATTAGGAGAACGCCATGCCGCATTATGTATTGGTGTTGGTGACTCTGCGCAAGCCGATTCTTTACAAATTTTAGGAGCTATTAAAGCTCCATTATCCATTAATAAAGCAACAGTTTCTACGTTTCCTGAAAAGGCTGCATTATTTAAAGCTGTAGTTCCTCTGTTATCGGCAGCATTAACATCAGCTCCATTCTCCAGCAAATATTTTATAAACTCTGCATCGCCAATATCACTGGCTAAATGGAGAATAGTTTGTCCATCTTCAAATACTTCGTTTATTTCAAATCCTTTGGTCATGAAATACTTAACACCTTCAATATTTCTTCTAGACGCAGCTGCTTGTATTACAGTACTTCCTGTTTTATCATCCCCTCTTACATCCATTCCTTTTTCTTCAACCAAAAATTTAATCATTTCTATACTATTTCCTGTTGATGCCCAATATAATACTGTATTTCCATCTTTATCTTTACTATCAAGACTTAAATCACGGTTTAATAAGTATTTTACCATTTCAATATTACCACCATAACAAGCCCAATGTAACATTGTTCCTCTTTCAGCAGTAGTAGGTGTCATATCCAATCCTTTACTTTCTAAATACTCAAATAACTCAACATTTCCACTAAATGCAGCATAATGTATTGCATTACGCCCCAAATTATTCCAAACAATTACTTTTGCTCCCTTTTCAATTAATTTTTTAACTAAATCTAATCGACCATTTAAAGAAGCAAACTGTATTGCTGTGCTTCCATTCGCATTAGCGACATTTACATCCGCATTGTTATCAATTAAGTAATTACAAATTTCTACTTGATTTAATGATGCTGCAACGATTAATGGTGTTGATCTTAAATGATTTGCATAATCTATTATAGAATTGTCTTTTTCTATAATCTTTTTAACTAGTTCCAATTCACCGTTTCGTACTGAAGTATGTAATTTTTCAGCTAAATCAGTTGGCTGTGCAACCAAAATTGCTGGAAAAATTAATGCTGTTAATAATAAATAAATAAATTTTTTCATAGTTTATTTTAATTTGATTCAACTACGAAATTCCGAATGATTAT
>JAHOYT010000089.1 GCA_019038645.1 Bacteroidales bacterium | reverse complement strand
AATATGAGCGGTTTTTTTGGCAGTATTTCTAAATCAGATTGTGTAACTGATGTTTTTTACGGTACTGATTATCATTCTCATTTGGGAACAAAGAGAGCCGGCATGGCTTTCTTCTCAAAAGAAAATGGTTTTCAAAGTGCAATTCATAGTTTGGAAGACGGTTATTTCAGAAACAAATTTGAAAACGATATAGCTAATTTCTCCGGGAACATCGGTATCGGTGTTATAAGTGATACTGAAGCACAACCTATGGTTGTGACTTCTCATTTAGGACGTTTTGCTGTTGTTACAGTTAGTAAAATTTCCAATATTGATGAATTAGAAAAACGCTATACGAATCAGCACAGAACCTTTTCAGAAACTAGTCAGGGAGGAATAAACCAAACAGAACTGGTAGCAATGCTTATTGCTGAGGGAAATGATTTTGTTGCAGGTATTGAAAATGTTTACAATCGCATTAAAGGATCCTGCTCAATGATTATCTTAACAGAAGACAGTATTATTGCTGCACGTGACAAGTTAGGAAGAACTCCAATTGTAATTGGTAAAAAAGAAAATGCATTTGCAGCAGCTTTTGAAACTTGTTCTTTCCCTAACCTTAACTACGAAATAGATAAATTTTTAGGCCCCGCAGAAATTGTAGAAATAAAAGCTGATGGTCATAAACAATTAAGAAAGCCCAATGAAAAAATGCAGATTTGTTCTTTTCTGTGGGTTTATTATGGATATCCTCCTTCATTTTATGAAAATATAAATGTTGACGAAACGCGATACTGTTGCGGTGCCAAATTAGCAAAAAAAGATCAGGTCGAGGCAGACTTTATTGCCGGCATTCCCGATTCCGGAATTGGACATGCTATGGGTTATAGCAATGAAAAAAAGATTCCTCTTAAACGCCCTTATTCAAAATACACACCAACATGGCCGCGCAGTTTTATGCCTCAAAGTCAGAACATGCGCGATTTAGTTGCGAAAATGAAACTAATTCCAAATAGTTCTTTAATAAAAGATAAACGAGGCATTTTTCTTGACGATTCAATAGTACGTGGCACTCAACTAAAAGATAATGTTAAAGATCTGCACGATGCAGGTATTAAAGAAGTTCATATGCGAATTGCATGTCCACCATTAACATTTCCGTGTGAGTTTTTGAATTTCAGCCGTTCAAGATCAAACCTTGACCTTGCTACACATAAAGCAGTAAAACAACTTGAAGGTAAAGAAAATGTAGATATGAAGGAGTATTCAGATACCAATAATGGCAAGTATGAAGCCATGGTTGAACAAATCAGGAAAAATCTTGATCTTACAAGTTTGAAATTTCAAAAACTTGAAGACCTTGTAGAAGCTATCGGGCTGCCAAAAGAAAAACTTTGTACTCATTGTTGGGACGGATCAGGTTATTTTGAATACTAATTAAAGAGATGGTTTAATTAGAAATTGTTTTGGTTTTAGTATAAGAATTTTAACCGATTCTTTATTAATTTGATTATTTCATCAAAACATATTAACTTAATGTGGTCAAAAACCGTTATAACTCTTAATTAATCTTTATTTAGACCCTGATGTTTAAAAAAATAAAATTATTTCTGTTCTTAATTTTGTTAAATAGCAGTCTTTTTGCTCAGGACTGGAACGAAATTTATTACCTTGAAGGGGAAGCTCAGTATTTGATTGAAGAAAATGAATACGAAAAGGCTATAGATGTTTATCGCCGAATGATCAAAGAGGTTCCCAATCATTCTTTTGCAAAATACAAAATAGGTCAGCTTTATTTAATGACAGATGACCAAAAAAGTACATCCATTGAATATCTTGAAGAAGCATCGCAGGATATAGCACTGGATTTTAATGAAAAATCTTTACGTGAAGTACGAACTCCTGTTGATGTTCTGTTATACCTTGGAGAAGCATATCAGATTGAAAACAGGATTGATGAAGCAATAGTTATCTATAATAATTTCAAAAACTTGATTACACCGGAAAATGAATTCTATCCGACTGTTTTACAACGATTAAATACTTGTAAAAATGCTCTTGCAGCTTTCAAAAATCCATTAAGAGTTTCCTCTAAAAATCTGGGAGAACCTGTTAATGATGAAAATCCAAATTTCAGTGCTGTTTTATCCGGTAATGGAGAAACTTTAATTTTTACATCATATACAAGAAATTATATAGATAATTACCAGGCTCAAAAGGTTAATGGAGTTTGGGGTAGCCCAAAAAAAATAAGTGAAAAAATCAGCGGGAAATATTATTTGAAAACAAGTAGTCTGTCTTTTGACGGGGAAGAGCTTTATCTTGTTACGGACGATCCTGAACAAAACGAATTATTTGTTTCGGTTAAACAAGGTAAAGAGTGGACAGATGCTACAAAATTGCCCAAAACAATAAACGGCAAAAAGAGTAATGAAACTCATGCTTGTATATCAAAAGACAAAAAGAAATTGTTTTTTACCAGTGACAGAGAAGGTGGGTCCGGGGGACTTGACATTTACATGTCAACAATTGATGCTAAAGGTAACTGGGGTGAACCTGTAAATTTAGGTCCTGATGTAAATACCGCATTCGACGAGGAAACTCCTTTTGTAACTCTGGATGATAAATATCTGTTTTTTAGCTCAAAAGGACATAATAGCATTGGTGGATTTGATATATTTTATATTGATTTACAAAATCAATCTATTGCGGTTAACCTTGGATATCCTGCAAATACATCGGGAGATGATTTGTTTTTTGTGCCGGATAACTCATTAACATCAGGTTATATTTCACGATACGATAATACATCAGTAGGGAAAAAGGATATTTATTATTTATCAGTAGTATCACAAATTAATATTGCCGGAATTATAAAAAATGCTCTTAGTGGCGAAAATATTGATCAGGAAAATATTAGTGTCTCAATTCTTGAAACACAAACAAATAATTTAGTTGAAACTATTAATTCGGAATTCGGAACATTTAAACTGGAAGTTGTGCCCGGGGAATACACCGTTGTTATTAATAATGAAAACTTTGAGGCTTTTACTGACAAAATAAAAATACCTGATAATTTTACAGGAAATGAATTTTTATTTGAAGCCAGCTTAAAACCAATTGAAAAAGAAGAAGAATTATTAGCAGCAGTAATTGAAGAGCCAGTTACTGTTCAGGTTATTGAAGAGCCTGTTATTGAAAAACCTGTCGAAAAAGAAATAATTAAACCAGAAGTAAAAGCTGTCAAAGAAGAAAAGAAACCGGAACCCATTGTTGAGGAAAAAATAATTGAAAAACCAAAGACTGAAGAAAAACTTCCTGAAAAAGAAGTTATTAAATACATTCCAGTATCTAAATCAACCGTTTCAAATACAGAAAAAACTTACTCTGTACAATTAATGGCATTAAAAAAACCAATTGACATTAGCTTCTTTAAGAATGTAGATGGTGTAAAACAAAAACTATATGAGGATGGGTATTATCGTTATACCGTTGGCAATACAAAAACATATGCCGAAGCTCTGAAATTAAAAGAGAAAATAAATAAGGCCGGTTATAAAGATATATTTATAAGAGTTAATAATATAACTCCTAAATATACAATTCAAATAATGGCGTTAATTATTCCTGTTGAAGTTAATTATTTTGAGAATCTTTCATTTGTTATTGTTACAAAAGGAGCTGATGATTATTATAGATACACTATTGGAGACTTTACAGACTACGGTGAAGCAAAACAAGAATTAGGTAAATTAGCTGAACTTGGTTATAAAAAAGCCTATGTTAAGAGAAGTAATTAGTTAAATGAAATAAAAAATGAAAGGAGCAGAAATCTGCTCCTTTTTTATTATTCGTATCGTAATGATTGTGAAGGATTCTGCGAAGCGGCCTTATAAACTCTCCAAACAATAGTAATAACCGATGTAACAAGAATAACAAATACTGGTATTGCAAAACTTATAAAATTCGGTTCCATATGTTTAGCAAATACACTACTCATAAGTAATTTCGTAACATATAACCCTAACACACAACCCATTATTGAAGCAATCAATATTAAAAGACTAAATGGTTTTGTAATTATTAACATTATTTTATTAATTGAAGCACCGTGAACTTTTCGTATTCCAACTTCTTTAGTTCTATTTAATACACTTAAGCTAACCAAAGTATATAACCCAATTGCAGATAAGAATAGCGCACAAATTGCTAAAAAAACAAACATAACTTTGATATTATTATTAACTTCTTTGGCCTCTTCCATTAATTCTTCCTGGAATTCCCCTTCGTAAGGATAATTGGGAACAAGTTCTGACCATTCTGATTTTAAAAACTCATTTACTTCGGTAAGATTTTCTTTTGAAGTCCGAATCACAATTCGTCCATAATTTATTTCCTCATCCAAACGATATATCAGAGGTTCAATTGGTGCCCACGCACCATATAAATATACATCATTTGAAACACCAATAATGTGTAAAGCTAATGTGTCATTAACATAAACTGTTTTACCTATTGGCTCCTTAAATCCAAAATCTTTAACGAATTTCTCGTTTACAACTACATTGTGGTCTGCAAAATCGCCGGCCTGGTTTTCAAGATTAAATCCACGTCCATCTGTAATTTTTACTTTCATGGCCATCAGATAATCATAACCAATATGCATCATATTTGTTTCGACTTGTTGCTCCAAATACTTAATAGATCGATTATAGTTACCAAATCCAATATGATAATTAGTTCCGGCATACATATCGATTTTAGGATTTTCCTTTATAACAGACTCGAAAGGTTTGTAGTCGTTATTGTTGTGCATGCTCAGGACGATTAAATTTTCTTTGTCATATCCCAGATCCATCCTTTCCTGGAAAACTGCATTTTGAGCAAACATAACGCCCATCACCAATGCTAAAACTGAAGTAAAGAATTGAAATCCTAATAAAAATCTTGATAAAACATTCTTATTTTTAAGTTTTAAATTATCTCTAAATATCTTAACAGGATTAAATTTACTAACATAAAATGCAGGATATGCACCAGCCAATAAAGCTGTAAAAAACCATAAGATTATTATAAATCCAATTAAAGTTGGTTCTTTGCTAAAGTTCAGTTCAATATCCATATATTCCCACATACTGGAATATTCAGGGACCAACCATCCAGCCATAAATATCCCAAAAACTATAGCAATTAAACTTATTATTAAATTTTCACTTAAAAATTGAATTATTATGTGCTTTCGTAATCCACCAAACACTTTTCTTAATCCAATTTCTTTTAAACGTTTACCTGCGAACGAGATTGCAGAATTCATGAAGTTAAAAGCTGCAATTATTAATATCATAATTGCCATAATTGGAGGTGTTGCAACTGCTGCCGGATGAAAACTTGTCCTTAACCAGCTAGCCCAGACTTCTCTGTCATCAGCAATGAGTTTTAATGACTTGGTAAAAAAGCTGGTAATTTTCCAATCCTCTCTGGCATCATTTTGAACTTCAATATATTTTGCCAATTGTTTATCAATGCCAGCTAAATTTTCAGGATTTTGAACTAATAAAAAAGTAGCTGCTACCCAGCTATCCCACTTGTCCGGTTCAATCTCCCACATATCTTCGAAGTTTTCTAACTGAGTTAATAGCTCATGTCGAAAGCTCCCGTTTAAGGGTAAAGCTTTAAATATACCAGCAATTAAAAAAGCGGTTTCTTCATTCTTATCATTTACAATAGAAATAACTTTTCCAATAGGGTCTTCATCTCCAAAATAGATCTCCGCAATACGATCACTAACAAGAATGTTCCCTTTTTTATTTAAAGCATCTTTATCTCCTTTTATAACATCCAGCGTGAATACTTTGCCAAAATTAGGATCTGCATATCCAATTCTTTTACTAAAAATTTTATCTCCATATTTTACTGGTGAATATGAATTTCTATATCTTGTTATCTCCTCAACTCCTGATAAATCCTGCTTTAATAAAGGAGCAAGAGCTAATGGCGTTATGCCGTATTCCTGATGACGATCCTGAATTTCACGGGTAATGTTTATTTTATAAATATTTTCATAATTGACATGTGTTTTATCCCAATCCTTATCATACTTATTATTTAAATATGCAGTTATGCAAAGAGCCAATGCAACTGCCAGGCCAAGAATATTTATTCCAACAAATAAGAAATTCTTCCATAAATAACGGAGCGAAATAATTAAGAAATTTTTAATCATGATCTTTGAGTATTTAATAATAAGAATAAGTAAAAATAGATCAGGAGTATATCAATTTCAAGATTTAATAATTCAATACTATATATTAAGTACTGAACTGGCAAAAAAGTGTTTTGAGTTGATTTTATTCCCAATTATTAAAAAGACGACCATAATATTAAATTGTTGCAAAAATCAGAATAAGTATTTCAAAAAACCTGTTAAACAAAAGAGCCATTCAATTATGAATGGCTCTTTCTTACATTAATTATGTTGAGCTATAATGTTTTCTTAACTTCTACTTCTTTATATCCTTCAACAATATCTCCAACTTTAATGTCATTAAAATTTTCAATATTCAGTCCACATTCGTATCCTGAAGCTACTTCTTTTACATCGTCTTTAAACCTTTTCAGTGAACCAAGACCACCGGTGTATATTACAATACCATCACGTATTACTCGCACCATAGTATTTCGATGTATTTTACCTTCCTTAACCATGCAACCTGCAATTGTACCAACTTTTTTAATTTTAAATGTATCCCGCACCTCAACAGTGGCAACAACCTCCTCTTTAATATCAGGCGATAACATTCCTTCCATGGCGTCTTTCACTTCGTTTATTGCATCATATATTACTGAATACAATCTTATATCAATCTCTTCTTTCTCAGCAATTTTTCTGGCATTCATTGATGGCCTTACCTGGAATCCAACAATAATTGCGTTTGAAGCAACAGCAAGCATTACGTCTGATTCAGAGATCTGACCAACTCCTTTATGTATTATATTTACCTGTATTTCTTCAGTACTTAATTTTATTAATGAATCTGACAACGCTTCTATCGATCCATCAACATCTCCTTTAACAACTATATTAATTTCCTGGAAATTACCAATTGCGATACGACGACCAATTTCATCAAGAGTAATATGCTTATGTGTCCGCATGCTTTGTTCTCTCTGCAATTGTTCACGTTTATTAGCAATTTCTCTAGCTTCTTTATCACTTAGCATTACGTTAAACTTGTCACCAGCCTGTGGTGCACCATTTAATCCAAGTATCTGAACTGGTGTTGCAGGGCCCACCTCTTCAATTCGTTTTCCTCTTTCATTAAACATAGCCTTGGCATGACCAAAATAACTTCCCGCCAAAACCACATCACCAATTTTTAGTGTTCCTGATTCAACAAGAACGGTTGAAATATAGCCTCTTCCTTTATCAAGTTCAGATTCAATTACCGTTCCAATTGCTTTTTTGTCCGGATTTGCTTTTAAGTCGAGCATTTCCGATTCCAGCAATACTTTTTCCAATAATAACTCAATGTTTACACCGTTTTTAGCAGAAATATCCTGTGACTGATATTTTCCGCCCCACTCTTCAACAAGATAATTCATTTGAGATAGTTTCTCTTTAATCTTTTCCGGATTTGCACCTGCTTTATCAATTTTATTGATCGCAAATACAATTGGTACTCCAGCAGCACTTGCGTGATTAATAGCTTCAATTGTCTGTGGCATTACGTTATCGTCAGCCGACACAACAATAATTGCCACATCAGTAACCTGCGCACCTCTTGCCCGCATTGCTGTAAACGCTTCGTGACCCGGTGTATCAAGGAATGTAATTGTTTTACCACCATCAATTTCAACACTATATGCACCAATATGCTGAGTAATACCTCCGGCCTCACCCGCAATAACATTAGCTTTTCTGATATAATCAAGTAAAGAGGTTTTACCATGATCAACGTGTCCCATTACCGTAACAATAGGTGATCTTGGTAATAATTGTTCCTCTGTATCTTCTACTTCCTTAATTGCTTCCTGAACTTCAACGCTAATAAATTCTACTTTAAAATTGAATTCGTCAGCAACAAGGGCCATTGTTTCTGCATCAAGCCTTTGATTTATTGAAACCAGCAGGCCAAGATTCATACATACCGATATTACATCCGTAGCCGAAACCTCCATCATGCTCGCCAACTCATTAACAGAAACAAATTCAGTTACTTTTAATGTTTGCTTTTCTGCTTCAATTTTTTCTTGTTCTTCCTGCTGCTTTTGACTAACTGCTTCACGTTTATCTCTTCGGTGTTTTGAAGCTTTCGATTTACCTTTTGTTGTTAGTCGGGCAAGAGTATCTTTTATTTGTTTTTGAACATCTTCTTCGCTTACTTCAGGGCGTAGCTGCTTCCTCTTCTTCTTTTTTGACCTGAACTGATCTTTGTCAGCACCTTTTACAGGTGGTTTAACTCTTTGTCCTTCCTTCTTATTCGTTACGTCAACTTTATCTTTATGAATTCTCTTCCGTTTTTTCTTTTTATTTTTTTGATCATCAGATGAAGCTACGGGATCTTTCTTTTTAACTTTTGGAGGATCAGGAAGATCTATTTTACCAACAACGGTAGGACCTGATAATTTTTTAATTTCAGATTTATAAACCGTTGATTTTTTTTCAGGAACTTCTTCAACTTTTGGTTCTTCCTTCACTACTTTCTCAACAACCTCTTCTTGTATCTTTTTTTCTTTAACAGAAGGTTCTTTTGGTTTATCTGCTACAAGCTTTTGTTCCGCTTCTCTTTGTTTTTTGGTTTTCTTATCTGGTCTGGTTTTTTGGTTTATTGAATCCAGATCTATTTTTCCAACTACCTTAACAGGATCCCCGAGCTTTTCTTCTGTTTCCTTGTCTTTTGTTTCCTTTTCATCAATATCAGCAGATTCTGCCTCCTCTGTTTTCTGCTCTGGTATTTCAGGAGAATCATCAGTTTCATCGTCAGAATCCGTTTCCGGTATCGTTGTAACAGGTCCTGAAGAACTTACATCCTTAATAGTAATCTCTTCCTCAGCATCAAAAGTATCGTCAGAATCCTCTTCCTCTTCATCTGTTTCCGGAACATCATTAATTGAAACTGTTTCGTTTTTTGTATGAAGCTGATTTAAACTTAATTTTTCTGATTCTTTTTTTACATTCAAATCTGAACTGTATTCCTGAATTAATAAATTATATAATTCGGGAGCTACTTTTGTGTTCGGATTAGAATCAATGTTAAATCCTTTTTTATGAAGAAACTCAACAATTGTTGAAATTCCCACATTAAATTCTCTTGCTGCCTTACTAAGTCTTGTTGCTTTTTCTGTTCCCATAT
>JAHOYT010000078.1 GCA_019038645.1 Bacteroidales bacterium | reverse complement strand
CATATCATCAGGGCCTTCCATTGTATGAGAAAACAACCTGTTGCCATCGGGAACGAGATGATTCATAAAATTTTCAAAATCTTTTGTAACAGAGGGATCAGCGTTTTCATTTATAGTTAAAGCGGCAGAAGTGTGTTTAATAAAAATATTCACTAATCCTTTTTCCGGTAGTTTAGCAATTTCGTGCGTTATTAAGTTTGTTATTATATGATAACCTCTGCCATATGATGGTAATGTAATTTCTTTTTGTTCAATCATAATAATTTATTATTTAATTTAATCAGCAAATAAATTTATGAATTTTTTCTTATCTAAGCAGAATGAATTAGTTTTGACTTTCTTGAAAATTAACAAAATATTTTCTTGAATTAAGTGTTTATAGCTTAGTTAATATAAGTTCACCGATGAGGATTATCGTTATACTAAATATTTTAATTTTCTTTTTTGCATTTTCTTTGGGTGCACAAAATATTAATTCATTATCCGGAAAAATTTTAGATTCGGATGGAAAGCCTGTAGAATCAGCTCATATAAGAAACCTATCAAATAATACAGGCGTTATTTCGGAAAAGGATGGAACTTACTCTCTGAAAATACAAAAAGATAAAAGTGTCTTAATTCAGGTTTCGTGTATTGGGTTTGCTGCTAAAAGTTTTACGATAAATTCTGAAACAACTAGTATTAAAAATTATAATATTATTCTTGAAGTTTCTGTAAGTGATATTGGTGAAGTTTCTGTGGTAGGAGAGTTGTCGCCGGAAAGCAACCTGATAAAAATAGAAGCGAAGCATATTGATTTTAACCCTGATATTTCGGGCAACCTTGAATCCTTAATTAAAACGATGCCGGGTGTTTCATCAAATTCTGAGTTAAGTTCTCAGTATTCGGTGCGTGGAGGAAATTTCGATGAAAACCTTGTTTACGTTAACGATATTGAAATTTATCGCCCGATGTTAGTACGTTCCGGACAACAGGAAGGTCTTAGTTTTCTTAATTCTGATATGGTTTCGTCTATTCAGTTTTCATCGGGTGGATTTGAAACAAGATTTGGAGATAAAATGTCTTCAGTATTGGATATAAGATACAAAAAACCAATTGATTTTGGTGCTACCGTTTCGCTAAGCATTCTTGGTGGAGCATTGCACATTGAAGATATTTCCAAAAATGGAAAATTTACGTATAACACAGGATTTAGATATAAAACATTGCAATATGTTTTAAATTCTCTGGAAACAGAAGGAGATTATAATCCGAATTTCTATGATTTTCAGACATACCTGACTTACAAAGCTAGTAACAAGCTGGATTTTGATATTATAGGATATTATTCCTTAAATAGTTATCAGTTTATTCCGGTAAACCGAAAAACTTCGTTCGGAACAATCGATGAAGCTTTAAATCTGAATATTTATTACGATGGTAACGAAACAGATAAGTTTGAGACATATATGGGGGCTTTTACATCCACATTTAGTCCAAATGAAAATCTTTCTTTAAAGTTTATTTTATCTACATTTAAAACTAATGAAGAAGAAAAGTATGATATTCAGGGACAATACTATTTAAACGAACTGGATAATACCATTGGTTCAGACACGTACGGAGATAGTATTATGAATATTGGTGTTGGAACATTTTTAAATCACGCCAGAAACTACCTTACAGCAAGTGTTTATTCAGCTTCTTTTAAAGGCGGATATTACAAATCAAATAACAGGTTAAGATGGGGAGCAAAATATAATTATGAAATTATTGATGACATTGTAAACCAATGGAAAATGCTCGATTCGGCTGGTTATTCACTTCCTTATACCGGAAATTCGATTGAGCTTTATGAAACAGCAAGAGCAACAAACAATATTAAATCCAACAGAATAACTGCATATATTCAAAATACGGTTAATAAGAAATTTGTTAATAATGCTGATTTTTATTTTAATATAGGTTTACGCGCTAATTATTGGGATTTTAATGAAGAGTTATTAGTTACTCCACGGATGTCTTTATCATATAAACCTGATTGGGAAAAGGCAATGCTTTTCAGGTTTTCGTCGGGGTTTTATTATCAGCCGCCATTTTACAAAGAAATGAAAAATGCTGATGGTGTGGTTAATGAAAATATTAAATCGCAGAAATCAATACATTTTGTTTTAGGTAACGACTATACATTTAAGGCCTGGAGCAGACCATTTAAATTAACTACCGAGCTTTATTATAAGATTTTAAATGATTTAATACCGTACAAGATTGATAATGTTCATCTTGAATATTCAGCTGAAAATATGGCTAAGGGTTATGCTCTTGGAGTTGATTTTAAAATTAATGGTGAATTTGTTCAGGGAATAGAATCCTGGGCAAGCTTATCGATTATGCAAACAGAAGAGGATATTGACGGCGACTTTTATTATAATTCAGATGGCGTTCTTGTTGAACCTGGCTATTATCCACGACAAACAGATCAATTGGTGAATTTTAGTTTATATTTCCAGGATTATCTGCCAATGAATCCTTCCTACAGAATGAACCTGAGTTTGCATTATGGAAGCCGGCTACCTTTTTCATCACCGGAAAAAGATAGATATGATCAGGTATACAGGATGAAGCCTTATAAACGTGTCGACCTAGGATTTTCTAAAGTTATTATTAGCGAGAACAAAGAATTTAAAGAGGGTAGCTGGCTAAATGTTTTTGAAGATATGTGGATCAGTTTTGAAATTTTTAATTTACTTGATATTAATAATACAATATCTTACATGTGGGTTAAAACGGTTAATAATCAAGCCGGAAATGCCTCACAATATGCTGTTCCGAATTATTTAACTTCGCGAAGGTTTAATCTTAAATTAACGGTTAAATTCTAGCATATACTTAAAATCATTGTAGATTTGTATAAACAATAAATGCATTGTAAAATGTTTACAGAAAAAGACATTCAGCAAATTAATAACAAAGGATTAACTGTTGATAAAATTAAGAATCAGATTCAGGATTTTATAGAGGGATTCTCTTTTTTAAATATTCTAAAACCAGCAATAATAAGTGATGGAATTGTAAAATTAACTGATGAAGAAATTACTGCTTATATAAAATTGTATGAAGATTTAAATCCGGATACAATGAAATTTGTTCCTGCTTCCGGTGCAGCTTCACGAATGTTTAAATTTTTGTTTGAATTTTACGAAATCGCAAATGAGCAATACGAAAATTTAGATCAGATTGATGATAAAGATGTAAAGATTTTTTTTACAAATATTAATCAGTTTGCCTTCTATGATGATTTGAAATCCGTAATTAAAACAAATAATTTAGAAATTGAGGATTTATCAGATCAGGGAAGATATAAGGAAATCCTTAAATTCTTTTTGTTCGAAGATGGATTAGATTATGGACAAAAGCCAAAAGGTGTTTTGTTATTCCATAAATACAAAAATACGATTAGAACCGCTTTCGAAGAACATTTAATTGAAGGTATTAATTATACGCAAAGTATAGATAATGAGGTTAAAGTGCATTTTACAATTTCCTCAGAACATCAGGAATTATTTAACGTCCTTATAGCAAAAAGCAAAAAGAAATTAGAAGAGCAATTCGGAGTAAAATTTAAAATTTCGTTTTCACAGCAAAAGCCTTCAACCGATATTCTTGCTGTTGATTTAAATAATGAACTTTTCAGAAATACAGATGGATCTTTATTATTCAGACCAGGTGGGCACGGTGCATTAATTGAAAATCTGAACGACCTTGATTCTGATATTATTTTTATAAAAAACATTGATAATGTAGTGCCTGATAAGTTAAGAGAAACTACCATTCAGTATAAAAAGGCTTTGGCAGGATTACTATTATCCTACCAGGAAAGAATTTTTAAATATATTCATCTTATTGAATCTGAAGACTTAGATAAAGAAACAAAACAGGAAATCAAACAATTTATAATGCAGGAACTTGGCCACGATTGTATAAAATATGAAGAGATAGAATCAGGTGCGGGCAACAAATGTTTATTGGAAATCCTGAACCGACCTATTCGAGTTTGTGGAATGGTGAAAAATGAGGGTGAACCCGGAGGTGGTCCATTTTGGGTTAAGCAATCTAACGGAACAGTTAATCTTCAAATTGTAGAATCATCTCAAATTGATCAGAATGATGATCAGCAAGAAGCAATCCTAAAATCTGCAACGCATTTTAATCCGGTGGATTTGGTATGTGCAACCAAAAACTATAAAGGAGGACGATTCGATTTGTTGAAATACAGAGATTTAAATACTGGTTTTATTTCCAAAAAATCGAAGGATGGGAGAGAATTAAAAGCTCAGGAACTTCCGGGATTGTGGAATGGTGCCATGGCAAACTGGAATACTATTTTTGTTGAGGTACCAATCGAAACATTTAATCCTGTAAAAACGGTAAATGATTTGTTAAGACCTGAACACCAGTAACATCTATATTTGACTTAGACGTTTTGTTGTCATCCCCACGTAGGCGGGAATCTGGTTGAATGAGATTCCTGATCACCCTCATTATTAGTTAAAACTTATATTCCAGATTAAAATAGATGGCAGAAATATCTCTTGCATTTGTGTCATCGTTAATAAAACCCAGATAATTTAATGCAAGTCTTATTTCCTTCACGGGCGAAAATTGCAAACCGGAAATAATTGTATTTCCGTCTTTTGATAAATTCCAGTTATTTACTTCACCCGTAATTTTATTGGATTCTAAATCATCATATCTGGCAAACAACTCCCATTTTTCCATAATATTCAATGTTCCATAAACGGAATATCCGAATAAACTATGATCTTCGGCAAAGTTGTTATTAACCTGATAGTTATATTCCATCCCGACACTAAATTTATTGGACTGTTTGTACCCCAGAAAGGCTGTATAAGAAGCCTGTGCATGAGTCTTTTCAGAATAGTCAAAGTATAATCTCGAATAAAGATTTTCTATTGGATTAAAAGATAATCCTAAAGCAGCTTTGTAGGTATTATCGAGCTGAATGTGAGAATATCCTTCGCCGTTTAATACTGAAAAATCCAAATTTAATTTATCATTAAGTTTATAAATAAAACTTGCACCCAAATCGGAACTGGAACCAAATTTATTAAAATCTAAAAATGATTTATATATGTATCTTTTTCCAAAGAATTTCTCATGTGTTTTAAACATATATACATCAATTAATCCAAAGTTTAAACTAATATTCCTGTTAGTATATGTAATCATTGCATTTTTAAAATAAGCATATCTTTTCTCATCACCACCGTTACTGCTTATATCGAGTTTAATATTTGCCGAAAAGTAATTATCAATTTTATGCTTATAGCCAAGATATGCTCTCTGAATTTCAAAAGCAGAATTTCCGCTATTAAAATCTGAATGGATGTTTGTAAAAATTAATCCATAAATATCGCCTGAAGGTTCAAATATAGTCTCATTGTCCTGCGAAAACAGATCGTAGGACAAAAGCAACAAAGTAGCTAGTGCCAATAGAAATATACCTCGGTTTGCTTTCATTTCAATGTTTGGATTAGAAATTATTTTCGCCTGCAATATTACACAGAATAAATATAACTAATATTAAATTAATGTTAAGTTAGCTATTCTCACCTGATATTCACGTAATATTAAAAGTCATATTTTTGATGAATTGTAATAAATATGCAATGTTACGTATTTGGATATAATTACTAATTAACAAAAGACTGGTTTTTCGATAGTCGATAGCTTTCGCTTGTACTTTTTGAATTTGCATACCGTTCGGTACAGCACCTTCTGTATGTCATTTTCATAAATATGTTTAACTTAGTGACAAATTGATTGGTTAAAAATGAAAAAGTCTAAAGCCACAATTCTTGTTATTATCTTTTTTTTAGCGGGTATTCTTTTAGACCGGGCTTTTTTGTATTATGAAATGGGAGAGAAGAATAAAGAATTGCTAAAAGAACAGGAGGTAATTAAGAAGGAATACCAAATGCTAATTAAACGATTCGATTTACTTGAGCAAGATCTTCAATTCAGAATGATGATGGATTCCATAATTGTGGATTCTTTAATGAATGAAGAATAAATCCCGGTTATAGCAATCATTCTGAACTTGTTTCGGCATGACTTAAAATGAGAGAACAGCCACTTAATTTTATTTTCACAAATTAAATATTATCTTCAGACTTTTCCAGAATAGTTTATATGAAAGCAGCAAGTGTAAAAGAGATTAAGGATGAATTAAAAACGCGTTCGCCTATAGAACTGCTTGAATTATGTTTGCGATTAGCCCGATTCAAAAAAGAAAATAAAGAATTACTTACATATCTTTTGTTTGAAGCTGAAGATGAGCAGGCTTATATCGAAAGTATTAAAAGAGATATTGATGAGCAGTTTGAGCAAATAAACAGAAAAAGTTATTTCTATATCCGAAAGAGCATTCGGAAAATATTGAAAAACAGCAAAAAACATATCCGTTATTCACAAAAAAAGGAAACGGAGGTAGATTTACTGATTTATTTTTGTTCAAAGCTGAAAAACTTTAAACCATCCATTTTCAGAAGTACTGCATTACAAAATCTATACAATCGACAAATTGAGTTAATAAAAAAAGCAATATTAACACTACATGAAGATTTGCAATTCGATTACGAATCAGAAATGGAAGAACTACTAAGTTAAAAAGAAAAAGCTTTGATGGTGCAATTTGTTTACAGAGGGCATTTGGAAAAGGTTAAATTGATACCTGTCAAATTAAAGCTTAACTTAGTGTTAAATTGATAAAAGACAGTCGAAAACCCTGGTACATTTTATTAACGTATCGTTAACTTAAAATTTAGACTATGATATATTAATATAAATGAACCATAATTTATTTAAATATTATCTAATAAATGGAACGTCCAGTATTTATTACGTTTTTGCGTGTTTGGCAGATTATCGAATCTCTGGGATTACTCTTTGCTATTCCTCTAACCTTTATTTTTGGTATTCTTCTTACAGGCGATAGCTACACAACCTTTGATTTTGTAACATCTAATATAATTCCTGTTTTAGTGGGATTATTACTTATAAAAATTGTTATTACCATTGCTTTGTTTAAAAATATTAGATGGGCTGTTTTTGTAAATCTTGTCCAAAACAGCTTATTACTTCTTGTTTCTTTAGTATTAATTTTAGCTTCCTATTTTAATTCAATCCCGCTCAGTTTCGGTTATTATTTTTTCATTTTAGTTTATGGGCTTCTTACAGTTGGATTTTATCAATGCGTTAAACATCCATATTTTAAGCAAAAGAAAAGAAAAGCACAATTGCAGGACACTACAAACCAAACGGCAACATAAAACCTTCTGTCTCTTTGTTTTATTGCATATTTTTTGTACTTTACGTCATAACTGTTTTTATATAAACCTTAAAATCATGAAGAACTTTAATATTCAAAAACGAACTGTATTTTTAGTTGTATTAGTTTTTCTTACCGTAATTGCATTTGCGCAAAAAACTGATATGAAAAATATAAAGGTCAGCTATGAGCAATTACCCTTGCAACCTCTCGATTTAAGTGTAAAAACATACAATTCTGAATTAAGTATGAATGTTACTTTAGAAAATACAGATCTTAATAAGTTAAGTAATCAGTATTTAAAATTGCAAGGATATAATAAGGTTGAAACTCAGGAAGATGTATTGATCAAAGCCAATTTTGGGGAATTCCAAATCAATAAGGAACTCATTACAAAAGATGTATTTAATGTTAATGAGGGAAAAAATGTAACTGGCTATTATTATGAGATAACTTGTGAATATCCGGTAAGATTTAGTTTGATTGACAATGATGGTAATACTATTTTCGAACAAATAATCCAGCATGACGAAAAACTCATGAATGATGATTTCGAAAAATGGACTTATTCAATTGCTGAACTGGACACAAAGTTTAATGCTGAAAAGGAAGAACTTTTTACCGATATTAAAAACAAATGCGATAAAAAGGCTCTTTTAGCTATAAAAAATATTTTGGCAAACAATTTCTCTTACCTTCCGGTAACTAAAAAGATAAAGATCGCTTCCGGTAAAGGAAAAAAGATGGATTATTCCGATTTGGAGTCAGCCATAGCACTTATGGAAAAGGCTTTTGAAATGATCTCTTCCGAATCTGCTACAGCCGATGTGAATATCGAATTGAATAAAGCAATTTCAATTTGGGAGGAAGTTTTTAAAGAATCATCCAATGATAAAAAAGCAAGGATAAATGAAGTAATTACTACTATGTTGTATTATAACATAGGAATATCATACTGGTGGATGTCAGACTTTGCAAAAGCACGTGAGTATACCGATAATGCCTTGAAATACAATTTGACATGCAGCAAACCGTCATCCTCAAATGAAAAACTGATTAATGAAGCGATCGAAGATATGAGTGATCATGAGAAACGATTGAAAGTACACGGGAAATTATAAATATGTTAATTTCAGTATACAAAGTGCAGGAGTCATTCTTGCACTTTTTTTAATTATCTTAGGGTAGTAGCTTTTTAATAAAACCTTAATCATCTTATTTTAAAAGCGAAAGTATTTCATACATTTGCATCTTATGGAAATTGGAAAAATAAATAAACTCAAAATTGTCCGTGCAACTGATAACGGTCTTTATCTGGAAGATGTTGAAAACAATGAAGTTCTGTTACCTAATGCTTATGTAACCGATGATTTAAAAATCGACAATGACATAGAAGTTTTTGTTTATAAAGACTCAGAAGATCGTATTGTTGCTACTACATTAAAGCCATATGTTCAGTTCGAGGAATTTGCTTATTTAAAGGTAAAAGAAGTAAATGACTATGGAGCATTTATAGATTGGGGATTGCCTAAAGATTTAATGGTTCCTTTCGCCGAGCAAAATGAAAAAATGGAAGAAGGAAAATGGTATTTAATTTTTCTGCTTGAAGATGAACAAACAGAACGATTAATTGGCTCAGCCAAAGTTAAGGATTTTGTATTTTTTAAAGATATAGATGTAAAAGAGGGAGATGAGGTTGATCTCTTACTCTACGACATGACCGACTTAGGAATGAATGCAATAGTTAATAATTTGTATAAAGGCTTAATATTTAAATCGGATATTCATAAAGCCATTAAACCTGGCGATAGAATAAAAGGATATGTTAAGGAAGTAAGAGAAGATGGTAAAATAGATATTCTTTTAGAACAGCCGGGCTATAAACATAGTATTGATAATAATTCTGAAATTATTCTATCAGCATTAAAAGATAATAATAGATTCCTGAATCTGACAGATAAAAGTACTCCTGAAGAAATAAAGCAGATTTTGGGTTTGAGTAAAAAAGCATTTAAAAAAGGTTTGGGAAATTTATATAAGCAAAAACTAGTGGAATTAAACAATGAAGGAATTAAATTGCTTTAATAAACCTTACTTTTAGTTTGATTCTCAATATGGACCTGAAAAAAGCGGACTTTAAGAAATGTTTATGAACGAATCAGGAACTTCAGGTATTGGAATAAAACCAGATCGGCCTGAACCGATTATTTCTGATATTGATGTAGTTCCGTATAAACGCCGAATGGATCCACAAATGGCCGT
>JAHOYT010000097.1 GCA_019038645.1 Bacteroidales bacterium | reverse complement strand
TATCTATATTTTTTATAGAAATTATTTTTAATGTGTCAGGATTAATAGCGGTTAAATATCCTAAACCTTTATAATGAGTATAAACACATCCCGTGTCGATATTGATTACATCCGTGGTGTTAGTTGTTAATTTACGCTTAAGATTCTCTAATGCAATTGGTGAATGGCCATGAATTATTTTCTTCCCTCTTGTAACTTCCGGATTGTATTGCTCTTTTCTTGTCCAAAGCATTGTTTCAAAATCACTGAACGGATTATTTAATATAAAGTTAAATCCGGCATGAACAATATAATAATCATTAAGTTCTATGAAATAAGGTAATGAATTCAAAAAACGAAAATATTTTTCGGGTATTAAATCTTTTATAGTTTTATTTAAATCAGCAATAGCATTAAAGCTTCTGATAGTATTTTCTGCTCCGTTTAAGTGCCATTTTGAGTCTGTAATCTTCTGATTATGAGCATATGCATGTATAAGCATTTCTTCGTGGTTTCCCCTAACACTTTTGGTTTGTATGCCGTTGTTTGGTAAATCAATAATATAATCAATAACAGCTTTCGAATCAGGTCCCCGATCAATTAAATCTCCAACAAAATAAAGTTCCGGATGTTTATTAATTAAACATATTTGTCGAATAAGTTCTTTGAGAGTTTTGACACACCCATGTACATCGCCAATGCAATATCTCATTTTCTGAAATTTGTAATAAAATACTTAATTTATTAGCATTTGTCAAGTGTACATAAAAATTTTGTTTATATATTTTTCGCCAAAGTATTTTTATATGCTTAAAAAAAGAACTGAAGTAAAAAAAAACAGCAATACGCTTGTGGCAATATTGCTGTTTACTTTATGTAATTGAAATTTTATATTAGTAATATAAATATCGTTTAATTTTTTTTGTTGCAGTTTTTTCAAAGGGCATTAATTGTGGTAATACAGTATAAATTCTCGAAAACTTATTAACCCTGGAATTAACATAGTCTTGTAATTCAAGTTTTAATTCTTCGGCTTTTTTTCTTGCATAATGAACTGCTTCTTCTTTTAAATGCTGAAATTGATTTTCCAGTTCTTCGTAATTGAAATGTACCAATGCAACTAACTTTCCTTTCTGTTCAACAACGATTGATTCTAAAACGAATCTAAAATTATTAATAACAGATTCAATTTCTTCGGGGTAAATATTTTCACCGCTTGCACCCACAATCATGTTTTTTATTCTTCCTTTCAGATAAAGAAAATTGTCTTTATCAAAATAACCAAGATCGCCGGTTTTTAACCAACCATCATGAGTTAACACCTCTTTAGTTAATTCAGGTTCTTTATAATATCCTTTCATGATATTATCTCCCTTAGCCCATACTTCACCTTCGCCAGTTTTTGGATCAGGATTATTTATTTTAACTTCAATACCTTGCATTACTGGTCCGGTTGCTCTGTATTTTACAGTACTTGCATTAGCTCCGGAAAGTAAAGGAGAAGATTCTGTTAATCCATAACCAATTGCATAAGGGAATTTTGCTTCTCTTAAAAATTTTTCAACCAAAGGATCAAGTGGCGCACCACCTATTCCAAAAAATACAATCTTACCTCCAAATGTTTTTATTAGTTTTTTACCGGCGATTTTATTTAGCACTTTTCTAAAAACTGGTATTTTATACAAAAATGCCATAACCGGACTTTTTGTAAATGTAGGCAATACTTTATTTCTGTATATTTTTTCTATTACCATAGGTACACTAAGAATATGAGTAGGATGTACTTTTTCCATGGCCGGAATCAATGCATTTGGTGTAGGAGGTTTTTCAAGATAATATACCGATGCTCCCTGTAAAATAGGAAGGATAAAACCTAAAGTATTTTCATAAGTGTGTGATAACGGTAATATTGAAAGAAAACGATGGTGTGATTTTACATGTTCAATTGAAAGAACCTGTACCGCGTCAAAAATGATATTCTTGTGTGTTAACATAACACCTTTAGATTTTCCTGTGGTTCCGGATGTATATATAATTGATGCCAGATCAGATTCTTCCACAAAGAAATTATCTTTATAATCTATATTTGTCGTTGATTTTCCTTTTACAATTTCAAAATCATCAGAGTAAATAATAGTTTCAAGCATATTGCCTGGCAGGTGTTCAATTTTTGAATACATTAATTTAGAAACAAAAATTGCCTTAGCTTCCGAATGCTCAATGATATTCTGGATTTCATTTTCGTGAAAATCAGGTAACATAGGAACAGCAATAGCACCTAAAGAAGTGATAGCAAAAAATGATATTCCCCAGTTTGGCATATTTCTGCTTAGAATAGCTACTTTGTCTCCCTTCTCAATACCCTGGCCAACAAGTATCTTTTTTATTTTTTCAATTTCAGAATAAAGTTCGTTATATGTATACGACTCCTCATTTACATATGATAAAGCAATATTTTCACCATATAATTTAACACTATTTTCCAGAAGAGCAGGAAAAGTTTGATTTTTTAGCTTGTTCATAACTTTCTTAATATGAGTTAATTAAAAAGCGCAAAGTTTGTGAAATATCTCTATTCACATATTTAGATGATTTAATGCTGTCAAAAATAAGATATTATCTAACTAAACAATATTTTATAATGATTAATTATTAACAATATTTTATTAAGATTATTTCGGTTTATCATTTTAAAAACCGGGAAAAAAATAATCAGATTTTTTTAAGCGGAGCTGATAAATACTCAATTTAAAATTTTATTAAAGATTTAAATGTAAGATTTCATTGTCTCGAATATAGTGAGCAAAACAGAAAAGCTTTTTTAAATATTAATAAGCCACAGGATTTGTCGTGTATGGCACTAGATGATGAAGTTCATCATTATTAAAATTTCAAAATAATAAGATCATCCCATAGTTTTAATAATTATGTTATTCTCGCGAACTTTTCTCATGAGCAAAGCGAATAACGCGGGAATCTGTATTCTACATAACCTGAGATTCCTGATCTTCGTTTCACTTCATCAGGAATGACAAATTATATCTGTGATTTAACTTATGAATCCTTTATTTTATATACCTTTTCTTTTATAATAGCTAAACTAATTAAAGCAAATAGCAAAAGTATTATGACCCAGGCCCAAATAGGAAAAATAGGAGGGTCATCAGATGCATAGCTATGCAAACCTTTTGTAAAATAGTAATTTACTCCAATAAAAGTCATGATAACACTTCCGAAGCCAACAATTGAGCCAATATTGAAAACTAATTGTGATTTCATTTTTGGGATTAATTTCAAATGTAGAATTATTGCATAAACTAAAATTATAATAAGCGACCATGTTTCTTTAGCATCCCAGCCCCAATATCGCCCCCAGGATTCGTTTGCCCAAATTCCACCCATAAATGTTCCCGCTGTTGTTAAAAAGAGACCAACAAAGAGAGCCTTTTCATTTATATATGTAAGTTCTTTAATTATTAGAGTCACCTTAGTTTTGTTTTTTGACGATATAAATAAAAACATAAAAATATTAATAAGTCCCAGAAAAAATCCTAAAGCTAAAAAAGCATAACCTATTGTTATTGTGGCCACATGGAAGATTAACCAATGCGATTTTAATACAGGTTGTAAGTTTGTCAATTGTGGATCGTAATAACTATGACCTGCTGTCATTAGAATTAAAAATGCCAATAATGCAGTAGCTGACAATGTAATTTTAGAGTGCCGGATAAAACTAAACCCGGCAAGTAAGCCACCCCAGGCAACCAGTAATAATGTTTCGTAACCATTGCTCCAGGGTGCATGATTTGTTAGATACCATCTAAGACCCATTCCAGATGTGTGATAAGCAAAAGCGAATGACAATAATACAGCAAAACTCAAAATCCCATATCGAATAATTTTGTTATTTGAACTGGTGAAATTTTCCACCATAGTGAATATCAAAAGAGATAAACCTAATATTGCATAGATATATTTTAAATGGATAAATATTTTTGCTTTATTGTAGAAAATTTCAATACCAACTTTAAATTTAGTGGGAAGAATATTATCTGAAATGTTTTGCCTTTGAATACTTTCAATGTATCCCAAAATTTGATTGGGCCTGTAATAATTACCTGTTTTTTGCGCCTCGCTTACCGATTTTAGGTAAACCTGCATTATGTTTCTATAATTTAATTTTGGTAATTGAAAGTCAGCATTTAGCATTTCTAAATTACCCGTTAATGATGATAAAGCAACAGAATCGTTCCAGTTTATCCAATTATTATTTATTGAGTTTTGTTCAGGGAATATTTTCAGTAATGAACCATTATATGTCATTATGCAAATATTTACTCGTTCAGTTACCTTAATAATTTCTTTGTCGAATTTAGTTTGTTCTTTTGGTTTTTTATTGAAAGCAGTTTGCAGATAGTTTTCTAGCTTGTATCTGTTTTGCTCATTAAAAAAATCATTAAAAGAAGCGTATTTGTCACTAATTCCAAGAATATCTCTAACAGACTTATTGCCAACATAAATTATATCTTGTTGCTTCCAGAATAGTTGATTATGAAGCATATCTAAAAAGACATGCATTGCATCCATTCTTTCATTTTGTGGTAGAATGATCTTGTCTTTTTTAGAGATTTTGTGCATTACATCATAGGCCAACGAGTTTACGGGTGCAAAACGTCCCTCGTATGATTGCACAAGTAGTTTTCCGAACTCCTCAGCATGGTTTACTGATACGTGATTCTGGGTTTGTTTATTTGTTAAAGAAAACCCACTTAAACTAAAAGCAGTGAAGAGGATTATTAGCAATTCCTTTCTTTGTAATCTAATATTTTTAATTTTTTTGCTCAATTCATTGAATCGTGATTTTTTTGATAGCATTAATAGCAAAAATCCTATACCTAATAGAAAATATCCAATGTAGGAGATAAGTGTACCATAAAAATCGTGGTTAACTGATAGTATTGTACCTTTTTCATCAACATCATACAATGTTTGAAAAAATCTATATCCATCATATTTTAAGATATTATTCTTTAAGATTGAGTGGTTCTCTTTTAAATTTATTCTGTCATCAATTAATGTCACCTCACTAGTATATGAAGAAGGGTTCTGTGAGCCTGGGTATTTATTCAAAATAAAATCATTGAGTTGTATTGAGAAAGGTATTTTTATGGGTTTAAGGCCATAAGTTATTTCAAATTCACTGCCATTAATAATGGTGTTCGTTGCTTTTTGAACATATTTTTCATTATCATAAAACAACTCAATATCTTTACTGATTTTCCCTATTTCAATGTTGGCAAGAAGTACATCAATTTTATTGTTATCAGGATCTCCTTTGAGCCATTTTATTTGGGCATTCTTATGATGTTTTATGAAAAGAAATAGCTCTCTGTTAATACTATAAACATAGTTTTCTTTAAAATTGCTAATCGAGTCTTCTTTAATAATTTGAGCAGCCATTTCCGATTTTTTATTCACTCGAATAGGGTAAGGCGACTGAATAAAAAATTTATTGTTTTGTTCAGTAATATTTACAGAGTTCGTTATGGAATTATTATCATACGAGAAAACAATAGTTCCTAATTTTTTATAGGCACCTTTTTTTATATAAACAGTTTCAATGCTTTTTTCATAGGCAACTGATAATTCAATAATTTCTTTGTCTCCAATATGTGGAATTATAATTTCCTCGGCATTTCTTATATACTCTTTAAAGTTTACTTTAATGGTTTCATTTTTATTGAATTCAAATTCCTGGTATTTGGGATTATTCCCTATTTGTGAAAAATAGACAGGTTTATTAGTGCAAAAGGAAGCTTTATTGTTTATTTCTTTAATTTGGAAATAAGGCTCTAAACTAAAAATTAGATTTGATGATTCACCCTCTCTAATGTGCATGTCGCCTTCGAATCCAAAATAGCGGGTTATCCCTGCCCCAATTATCATTACAATAAAAGCCACATGAAGTGTAAACGAAGACAGTTTTTCTTTGCGAAGTAATTTATGTTTCCTGATATTCCCAATGAAGTTTATAACAAGCAAAACCAAAATTGTTTCAAACCATTTGGTATTATATATTATTACTTTAGCGGTAAAAGTATCATATTGGTTTTCAATAAAGGTGGCAATACCAATAACAACTCCTAAAAAGAGTAAAAGTATTATCGTAGTTTTATTTGAAAACAGCAGTTTTAATATTTTCTGGAATATCTGATTCATTTATCAAAGATAAAATATTGATAGTAAATAAAAAATGGAGACTAAAAGCTCCATTTTTCAATATAATTATATTATTAATTCAACGTAAACAATCAATAAAATTCGTCACTTTAAATTACATTCTTACGGATACCAACAATCTCTACCCGAACCGCAATGGCCTTCCTCATAAGAATCCCCTGAAGCTGTATTAATAGTACCTCCATTTGCAAAAGTTCGTGCATCAAAAAATACATCACCATCAACATGAAATGATGTATTATAAGTTCCAATATAAGTTGTTAAATCATCAACACTATGACACCAACTACAAGTTTCCTTATGTTTAGTCCTATCATGGTTGCCGTTATCAACAGCATCGGAAGGCCAGGTTGTTCCTGTAGCATCCGCCGCATGACAATCTCCACAATTTACGCTTCCTGTATCCCAGGCAGGTGCTACTACAAAATCAGGTAATGAAGGAATTGTATAAGCTGATGAGTTTAAAATCCATCCTCCTGTTCCGGTTACTGCTTGAGCAGAAATACCATTACTATGGCAATAAACAGTACTACATGTTTTATCGCCATTAAACACAGGTGTGTTTGCATCCTGGCCATCTCGAGTTGCTAGACCGGATGGATTAAAATTAACTTCGGCTATTCCATCTGTTACATCTAAAGGATCTGAAAATAGATGATAATCTGTTCCAGAGCCTCGCTCAAAATGACATGTATTACAAGTAAATGAGTATGTGCCAGTATGAGCTAAATGAGCATCTGTTGTACCCCATCCCGGGAAATTAGCTATATGGCAATCTGAACAAGCAGGAGCGGTAAAATCATCTTCATGTATATGACAATCAGTACAATTTGTACCAGCTTCATGTGTATGATCTCCTGTACCATCATTATAATGGTAAGTAGATGTATTTGTTGTATGACAAACTTCACAAACTCCATCATAAGTTCCATCGCCATCGGCAAAGGAGTTGGTGCCGGTTTCAGCAGTAAATACTACTGTTTTATCACCACTACCTGGTGTGGTAACAAGATCTCTTATCATGTAAATATTATTCTTATTTGTATTATGTACCTGATGACACGTTATACATGTTTGTCCCTGGTGGCTTGCATATGCATGACAATCAAGGCATAGTGTATTGTCGTTTGTCGATTTAAGAAGGTAGCCATCAGTAGTTAATGTGCCGCTATTTGTTACATCATGCACGCCATGGCATGTGGAGCACTGAATCTTATCAGTATTATTAACTGCAAGTAGTGCTGTTGGTGAAGCGTTGAATCTTGCATCAGCATCATTATAAACAACAGTATTTCCTATTGGATGGCTTCCATAACCGGGCGTAGCGTCTGTGTATAAACCAATATCACGTGCTGAATGACAGTCCTTACATATGGCATCATCTGTATTATCAACCCTTAAATAAGGTGAAGCTAAAGCACTATTATGCTGATCGTGACAGGTTGAACAAACTATTGAATCGCCAACGGTTAATCGTGCAGCCATTTCCGGGTTTGATGGTAAATTGGTTTCATATGTTGAGTTTACTGCTAATGCATCCCAGGCATGTGAATTCCCACTAGTTCCCGGAATAGCTTTATCTAATGTTAAAAACGGCATGGTTTCGGCAATTTGGCCTGATGTGTGGCAGCTCAAACATAATCCTTCATTGCTTGAAAAATTTGTTAAGGTGCTGCCTGTTGCATTATGAAATGTATGACATGATGAACAGGTGGTTAATGAATGGTCTGCCAAGGTTGGGTCTTGAACAGTAACAGTTATACTATAATCTCCACTACTTAATCCTGACCCTGAATTTCTAACTGTTAAATTTCCATTGTAGGTTCCAATTGCAGCAGCTACAGGAACAACCAGGTTAATTGGACTGGATGGTAATGCAGCGTTTGTAATATCTGAAAATCCTTCCGTTTCTGCAGTGGCATCATAATCAATGCTGTATTGATCAGGGCTATTTGTAGTAGCGCTGTATGTTAAATTTGCGCTTGTTGTACCTTGATATACTTCAGGATTTACTCCAAGCGTAATTGTTGGTGATTGTGCAAAAGAATTATTGCTTAATAAAAGGATAAAAAGTACTAGTAATACATAAAAAATCATTACTTTATTATTAATATGTTTGGTGCTTTTCATACTTATTGAATTTATAACTTTTATTTTATTTTGATAAAATAATTTTCTTAGTGTGTACCCACTCTTTTGAAATTATATTTAGAGTATAAACACCCTTTGGCAGATTACTAAGATCAATTTTATCCACAGATTGAGTTGATTCAATCTTTTTGCTAAAAACCCTCTGTCCTGCAAGGTTTATAATTTCCAACTCTAATCCTATATCATTTAAATTACCTAAATCAATACTTATTAAACCTTCCGAAGGATTTGGATAAACTTTAATTTCATTTTCAAAATCAGCACTTACTATAGAGGTGCTTATCGCTGTAACATTCTTTATAATTGAACTATCGCCGCACTCACTATTTGAAGATGTCAATGTTACATTATAGCTACCCGATGCTGAATAGTTATACACCGGATTCATTTCAATGCTTGAATTAGAATCTCCAAAATCCCAAAGATATTCGCTTGCATTTAATGACATATTAGAGAAACTAACTTCCAAATTATTTTCGACAAAGGCGAAATCAGATACCGCTAATGGATTTACTAAAATTTTTATTTCATCCGTATTTTCACAGTTATTATTATCCCTTACTCTCACACTATATGTTCCCTCGGAATCAATATCTATGTTTAAAGTAGTACTTCCATCATTCCATAAATATTCAGTAAATGAACCCGCATTTAAAGTAATAGTTGTATTTTCGCAAATAGCTGTATCTACACCTAAATTTACCTGAGGTAGCGGTACGATAGTAACAAGTGCTTCACCTAGCATTTGAGTACCCTCTAATTCAGCATCAATTAATTTACTTACTGTATATAAACCTGGTTCTGAAACTGCTAAAATAAATGGATTGACACTTGTACTTATTTCTATAGGATTTGCTCCATCTATGGTATATGTAATATTCCAGGGAGCAATACCAGTTAAATCTGTCTGAATTTCAGCAGAACCTTCTCCACAAATAATTACATCTTCACTAGAGATTTTAGATGTTGGTGATTGATCATATTTAACGTCCGGATAGCCTTCTGATTGATAATTAGTGCAATTTACATCTGAAATTTCGATTACTTCATATGTACCCTCCAATGAACTGGTAATTGTATTTGAGCTGTTGTTTGTAATAATAGTAACTGGATTCTCCAAATCAATAACATAGGAAAATGTCCAGGGAGCTTCACCTGTTAACTCTAAATAAAAATCCATTGTTTCACCTTCACGCACTAAATATTGATCATTTCCTTCAGTAATAACTGAAGTAGGAAGAGGGTTTACATTAATAACTGCATTACCAGTAAAAGTTGTCCCTGAACAATTACTTCCAATCAATTCTGTCACTTCATATAATCCAGAATCTTGTGCAGAAAGAATATAAGGGCTTGTTTGAATGTCGGTAATTGTTACAGGATTTATTCCATTAACAGAATATGTTAAATCCCATGGAGCCATGCCAGTAAGTTCGATATTTATATCTGTTGATTCTCCCTCACAAATTGTAACATCAGTATTTATAATATTTGAAGTAGGAAATGGTGTAACAGTAATATTTGCGAATCCAGTAAAACATTCTCCTGTATTATCTGCATCTGATAATGCAGTAATAGTATATTCCCCGTCAACACCTGTAGTTAATATATAAGGATTATCGCTTGTTGTAATTGGTGTTTGATTAATACCATTAATTGCATGAGTAAAAGTCCATGGAGCTGTCCCGGTAAACTCAATTTCAATATCGGTAGTTTCTCCTTCACAAATTACAATATCATCGCTAGACATTACAGTTGAAGGTAAAGCATTTACATTAATATTGGCCGTTCCGGTAAATGAGCTCCCTACACATCCGCCACTACCAATCAAGTATGTAACTTCATATGTTCCATTTTCAGAAGTATTAATATTATATGAATTTGCTTCGTAGATATTAATTGTAACAGGAGTTGTGCCATCTGTATAAGTAAAAGAATAGGGCGCAACACCTGTAAAGTTTATTGCTACATCAGTATTTGTTCCTATACATATTTCAACATCGCCACTTGTTATAGTTGAAGTTGGGAATGGATTTTGGGTAACAGAGACACTGTCCGTAAAATCTACAGCACTATAATTGGAATCTGAAAGTTCAATAAGCTTAAAAACTCCGGGTTCAGTTGTATTAAATATATATGGGTCAGAAAATGTCTCGGTAACAGTAACAGGATTTGCGGCATCTATAGTATACGTAAATGTCCATGGAGCAGTACCGGTAAAATCAATCTTAACATCCGTATTCTCACCAGGACATATTATTTCTTTTACAGCAGTTATCTCATATGTTGGGTTAATTTCATTAACGTAATAAACTTCAATGGTCCCTGTATTCATTGATGAAACCAGAGTCCTGTCTTGCGAATCAAATTTAACATCCATTGGAATGTTTAATTCACCCAATAAAGATCCATACCCACCAAATTTATTCAAAAAGGTGCCATTTTCTTCAAATATATTGATATTTGCCTGATAAGGGTCAATTACGTAAATAGTACCGTTTGAGCTAATGGTCATCCCTTGTATTCTATAAAACTCTCCATCTTCACTTCCTCCTTCTCCAATT
>JAHOYT010000100.1 GCA_019038645.1 Bacteroidales bacterium | reverse complement strand
CGACCTCAACACTCCTGAATAACAAACTGTTTATTTGCTGTTTTTATTATAAAATAATACTAATTCTCTGCCAAAAACAAATATGATAAACAACAATAATATGGATGATCCTGCCAAAGCAATTTTATTGCCGATATAATATGACTCAGGTTCAAATTTAAACTCTACTCTGTGGTCTCCTTCTGGTATAACTAAAGATCTTAAAACATAATTAACTCTGAAATGATCCGTGTAGTTTCCATCAATATAAGCTTTCCATCCTTCAGGATAATATATCTCGGAAAAAACAACCAGTTTTTCATCCGTACAATTAACGGTATATGTTAAATGATTTGGTTTATAAACTTCAAGTTTTATATACGATTCTGTATCTTTTGTAAAGTTTTTTCCCTGCACAAAATCCTCAAATCGCTGATCTACTATTGCTTCCTGCGATGGATTAAATTCGCTTAATGCCTGAATCTCTGAATCAGCATCAGGAACAATTCTGTAATCCTCTACAAACCATGCATTACCTAATGCTTCCGCGTTATATTGTGCAACTGGCTGACGATTATTGTCGGGAACTATGAAGTATTTTGTATTCAACATATTTAATACATCCATATTATTCTTTGATATTTGGAATTCTATCAACTCCTGATATCTTTTCATTTTGGCGGCATGATAACCACCAATTGATTTATGAAAATAAGAAGTACTTGCATCGTTAAAAGGATCAACCGTAAGATTTAAAACACGGAAATCCGGATCTCTGTCCTGCAATATTCTTTGATCGGCCTGAGACATTTTATATGGTTCCTTTGCTTGTCTTTTACTTATAAAATTATCATTGTTTAAATACCTTCTGTCAATTGCCCACATGTCAATCAGAATTAAAACTATTAATGCGGCAAATGCATAATTTTTTTTCAATTTCTTCTTCATAAAAGCATATATTGCTAATGCAGAGAGTATTATAAACACGAAAGATCTGAAAGCATCAGCACGCAATAGCATTTTTCGGTCTTCTTTTAATGCATCAACGAATGCTTGTCCGACTTGTGCAATATATCCCTGATCAGATTTTGCAGAAAAATCAAATAACGCACCAGGAAACAAGGAAAAAAACAAGGCAATTCCACCAATAATGTAGAATGAGTGTTTAAAAGCCTTTTCAAGTTTTTGCTTTTCAACAGAACCATCAAAGAACTCTTTTAATGCTAATATTGCCATTAACGGAACAGTAAATTGTGCAATAACCAGAGTCATAGCAACAACTCTAAACTTATTATATCCAGGGAAATAATCTAAAAATAAATTTGAAAAGAAACTAAAATTATGCCCCCACGATAATAATACTGAAAGAACAGTAGTTGAAATGAGCCACCATTTTAACTTCTTGTCAAGAATAAAAAACCCTAAAACAAATAGAAACATTATTATTGCTCCAAAATATACAGGTCCGGATGTGCCAGGCTGATTACCCCAATATAAAGGTAATTGTTTAGTTACTTGTGACGCATATCTTTCACCCTGTATCTTTTTAAAAAATTTAAAAGAGGCTGAATTTTCACCTACCGACCCAACGCTTGCACCTCCTTTAAAGTTCGGGATAAGTACTGTTAGCGTTTCGCTTATTCCATAGCTCCAGGCCATTGCGTAATCCTTATCAAGCCCTGAGGTTTTATTTTCTTTATTGATTGTAAGTTCAGATTTTCCACGTGTAGAATATTTCCCATATTCCATAATGGTGAGCGTTTTTGAGAAATTTGAACCAACTGCAAATAGAGCAACAATGATAAGAATCCCCGTTGCTTTCAGAAATTTTAAATAGGTTTTGTCTTTTATTGTATAAACCAACTCTACCAGGCCAAATATTAGAACAATGATCAGGGTGTAATATGTTATTTGTAAATGATTTGAAACAAGTTGCAGGGCAAGAAATAATGCTGTAATAGCTGACCCAAGCAATATTTTGCCGCGATAAGCCTGGTATATTCCAGCGATTATTGGCGACATATATGCAATTGCAAAAACCTTTGTGTTATGCCCGGCAGAAATTATAATAAAAAAATACGAAGAAAATGTAAAAGCTATTGCTCCTGCAAGACTTAACCATGGATTAACCCCAAATATCAGTAAGGAAATATAAAATCCCAGCAAACATAAAAATACCTGAGAAGCAGGCCTTTCAAATGACTTTAGAAATATGTCTATGGGTTTTATTAAATTGCTTTTTGTTTTAACAGAAATTAAATATGCAGGCATTCCTCCAAACATACTGTTTGTCCACAACGCTTCTTCACCTGTTGCTTCCCTGAAATCTCTTACCTCTTTAGACATACCTAAAAAGGTAGTTTTATCGTGTTGCTGAATAACTTTCCCTTCTAGCAAAGGACTAAAATATATAAAGGATATTGCAATAAATATTACTATCGCTATTAAATGCGGTAGCAAACTATTCATAAGCTGCTTATTCATAATAGTTATTATTAGTAAATTAAATCAAAATGTAAGCTTTAAAAATAATATAAAAATTGCAATATCTTTAAAAATATTTAATTTGAATCAATTCATACTTTTTCTTAGTATTTTTGAGGTTTAAACAAATTATATGCAAAATATTGGAATCGTTGTTGACAACGAGTTTAACCATGATGTCAGAGTTGTAAATGAATGCCGAATTTTGGCAGAAAATGGATTAAATGTTTTTATTCTTTGTTTTAATTATGGGAAGTATAATAATCAGGAAACAATTTTTGGTTGTGAGGTATCAAGAATTCCAATAAGCAGGAAGATCCGGAATATACTGTTTGCATTTAATAATTCCATTGAGTTATATAACCTTTTCTGGAAATACCACATTAAAAGGTTTATTAAAAAGTTCAATATTGATGTTTTACACGTACACGACCTGTATATGTCAAAACCTGCTTTTTATGCAACAAAAAAACCTGCAATCCATTTTAATCTTGATTTACATGAAAATTATCCGGCAGCAGTAAAAGGTTATAAGTGGATGTATAAATTGCCGTTCAGATATTTTATAAATGCATCAAAATGGGAAAAACTAGAACAGAAATATTTAAATTATACTGAAAAAATCATTGTTTTAAGCGAAACTTTCAGGGATAATCTTATAAATAAATATTCCTTTCTGAATCAAGAGAAATTTGTCGTATATCCAAACGTTCCGGATTTGGATGAATTGACAGGATATAAAATTGACAATTCAATTCTTTCGAAAAATAATGGTTTAATTTTATTCTATTTTGGTGTAATATCAGAACGAAGAGGAATCTATACTGTAATTAATTCATTAAAAGATCTGAAATCTAAAATTCCAAACCTCAAACTATTATTGATAGGTCCTGCCGATAAGGCTGAGCAAAACACTTTTAATGAGACAATTAACGATCCGGAAATAAAAGACATGATTATTTATTATCCATGGAAAGATATAAGTCTTTTACCATCTTATATTAAAATAAGTGATATCTGCTTATCTCCTATTATTAAAAATGATCAGCACGAATCAGGAGTAGCAAATAAAATATTCCAGTACATGTTGTTTGAAAAGCCGTTAATTGTATCTAACTGTAAACCACAGGAAAAAATAATAAATGAAGAAAACTGTGGCCTGGTATTTAAAAGTAATAACTCAAATGATCTTTCAGAAAAGATTTTACAATTATATGATGATGAAGATTTAAGAAAGAAAATGGGTGTTAATGGGCGAAATGCAGTAGAAAAAAAGTACAATACTCAAATTGCAGGCAAGAATTTAGTTAATTTGTATACGAAAATTTAAAATAAATGAATTATCGGGAATTATTTAAATTAACATTAGAAGACTTCTATTGGCTTTTTAAGGCAGGAAAATCAAAAAGGAAAGTTTCTACATCCGAATTAAAAACGGACTTAAATAAATATATTAAATCTCCTGTGTTTTTTCTTTCAACCGGACGATGTGGTACAAAATGGTTTTCGGATTTAATGAGTTCAAACAAATCCACGATGGTTTTACATAACCCAAAACCATCGTTTGCAAATCAGAATAAATTGGTTTACGAAATTTTTCATAAAAAGGAAATCTCTGATTCTGAAAAAAATCTTGTAAAAGAAATATTTCTTTCCGGAAGGGAACAGTATTTACGATATTCATATAAAACTCAAAAAAGTTACGTTGAAACAAACAATTACATTAGCTTCTTTGCTCCTGTTTTAATTAAATTATTTCCGGACGCTAAATTTATTCACTTATACAGACATCCCGGTGAGTTTGTTCGTTCGGGCATAAGAAGAAATTATTACGTGAAAAATAATCCGGACGATATTAAAAGGATTACACCTACTGATGAAGAACAATCAAAAAACTGGGACAAGTTAAGCCAGCTGGAAAAAACTTCCTGGTTATGGAATGAAACAAATCTTTTTATTGAACATTTTAAAAAAGAATATAATGCAAATTGTTATAATTTTAACTTTAATGAATTGAATCTGGAAAATGTTACTTCTCTAATGAATTTTATGGATGTCGGTATTTCGCAATCTAATATTGCAAAAGCGCTAAATAAAAAATCCAACGTACAAACAAAAGGTTCTTTTGCCGAATTTAGCAACTGGGACTCAGATCAGAAAATCGCATTAAAGGATATTTGCAATGATTTATCCCAAAAATACAATTATACAATTTAATGAATCCCAGGATAAATATAGCATACGATCAGCTTGAAGACTGGATTGAAAAGAATGGCCCGTTAAGTTATGATGTTTCAGATATTAAAGCTTTACGTTTTTTTATTTTCATTAAAAATTTGAGCCATAAATCTAAATTGGCAAAAACATTAACAGCTCCATTAATTTATTTAAGTGATAATTACTCAAATATACTTCGAAAAGTTTTCGTAGTTAAAAAAAATCTTTTCCCACAAGGACAAGCTGTTATAGCCAGAGCTTATTTTTCAAAATATAAAATTACAAAAGATAAAATCTATCTTGAGAAAGCAATAAATATCCTTGAATGGCTTAAACAAAACACATCGCCAGGTTACAATAAATTGTGCTGGGGTCAACCATATAACTGGCATTCAAGAAAGTTGTTTCCTGAAAATGTACCAAGAGCGACAGTTACATCACAGGTAGCAAATGCCTTCCTCGATGCATACGAAATATTGCATGAAAAAAAATATCTTGATGTTGCAGAAAGTTCATGTAATTTTTTTATTGAAAGCCTGAATTGGGAAAAGGATAAAGACGGATTTATTTGCTTCAGTTACACAAGCGTAGACAATTACAATATTCATAATTCCAGTATGCTGGCTGCAGCAGTACTAATCAGGACATGGAAATATTCTGGTGTAGAAAATTTTAAAGAATACGGGCTAAGAGCCATGAATTTTACAATAAAACATCAGAATGAAAATGGCTCATGGTATTACTGGGCTCCACCCGATAAAATTATTGGCAAAATCGATAATTATCATACAGGTTTTATTCTGGAATCTCTGGAAGTAATTAAAAAGCACCTGGGAACAGAATTTAATGGTGAAAAAGCCCTTGAAAAAGGACTTAGATATTACCTTGATAATTTCTTCGAAAACAGTGTAATACCAAAGATGACATACAAATCTACTTATCCGATTGATATACAAAGCTGTGCTCAGGCAATAATCACTTTAGGAGAAATAAAACCACGACTTCCGGAATTATCAGAGAAAGCAGAAAAAATAGCAATGTGGACAATTAATAATATGATGGATAAAAAAGGTTATTTTTATTACCGAATATATAAAAACGGAAGAATAGATAAAACACCTTATATTCGTTGGTCGGAATCGTGGATGCTAAGAGCATTAACATTTTTATTAAAGGAAAAATAGAATCTTAAATGATAGTTTCAGATTTAAAATATATCCGAAGAAGGATTCAGTTGGTAAGAAAAGTTGCTAAACTGGATATTGCAAATGCTGGCATTGATGAAGAAGGAGTACCTTTTGTTAAATTAAATAATGGCCCCGTTTTTTATGGTTTACTTTCCTGGCCTAAACTTAAAAAATATTATAATTTACTTCCTGTAAAAACAAAATCTGTTTTACCTTTTGAGTGCTTTCTTGTAGCTAACGATATTGTTATTAGATATTTTGAAGGAGGTTTGCAATTGGGAGGACCGGAAAAGGAACTCTTTTACTCCGTTAAATCAGGAGATTATATTGCAGAGATGGGTGCTTATATGGGACATTATACTATTTATCTTTCTGAAAAAATTGGTCCTAAAGGAAAGGTAATTGCCATTGAACCAATGCCTGACAATCTGAAAATTCTTAAAAAAAATATAGAAAAGAACAATCTTACAAATGTAGATATCGTTCCTAAAGGAGTCTGGAAAGAGAAAAATGAAATAATATTCCAGCGAAAAAAAGGTGATCATCAGTCAGGTAGTATAGAACTAAATTATACTGATAAGGATTCCCTGAAAATTCCTGTGGATTCACTTGATAATATATTAAATGAACAAGCCGTTTCTCATGTTGATTTCATGTTAATTCAACTAAATGGTGTTGAAGTTGAAGCTCTGGAAGGATTAGATAATTTTAAACCTGAAAACATGGCTGTTGCTGCAAGGTATAAAAAAGAAGATAAACCTGCTGGATTAATGATTTCAGAGATTCTAAAAGCAAGAAACTATAATTGTAAAATTGTTAAACGTGATTTCGTTTTTGCTAAACTGAATAAATAAATCTGTATGCAAAACTATAAAATTACAATAATTGGAAATTCTGTTGCTTTGCGAACCAGACCTCCTGAGAAGAATCCTGAAAACAAAAATTATGGTAAATTACTTGAAGAAGACCTTTGCCTAAAAATCCCTGACAAAAATTTTGTTGTAACTAATAAAGCTTCAGGCGCATATACTGTTTATAATATTTTAACAAAGATTGACGACTTCGTTAATACATTCCCTGATTTTTTTATTATTAATCTTGGTGTAGTTGATGCTTCAACAAGAGAAGTTCCACTTTGGTTCTATAGATTAGCGAGTAGTAAAAAGACCGGATTTATATTCAGGCTCGCTTCATTAATTTATCGTGTAATAATTATAAAAGCACGGCCTGTATTAGTAAAATTACGAGGAAAAAGATCATGGATTTCTTCAAAAAAATACATTAAATATTTTTCCTTATTAATAAAGACATTACTAAAAGAAACAAATGCAAAAATCATTATACTTCCCATAAACCCTGCAAACGAAAGAATTGAAAAAGAATTGCCAGGCTCATTAAAAAAGCATTTGATTTATAATAAAATAATGAAAGATGCTTCGGATGAATTCTCTCTGTATTTTGTAGATCTTGAATTTTTATATTCTGAAAAACATTATCCGGATGGTGTTCATTACTCTCTATCCGGCCATACAAATGTTGAACAAGAACTTAGTGAAATTATCTTAAAGGAGATTAGTTGATGGAAGGATTTCTCAACAATAAGCAGATTGAATATATCCTTTATCATTTAAACCTTTCAGTTGAATTAAATGAAACAATTAGACAATACTTTCTTTTTAATAAATCTAATAAACCACAAGAAAATCAATTCAATAAAATAATCTTTAATCTTTCATCCGAAAGTTTTAATCTGCAAAAAACTATCCGTATTGATCAAATTCCCATTTTATTTCCACTGTCAGATAATGAAACGTTTTATTCGCTTGAAAATACTAATTTGATTTTTCATCATGATATTTTAAAATCCTGTTTTTATTTACTTTCCGGATATCAGGAATATAATAACTCAGCTACAGATATTTTTGGGAGATTCCCTCACGAAAACTCAATTCAAAATAAACTATCAATAACAGAAAAACCAGTAGTTAATTATTATTTTGAAATAATTGCCGAAGCAATTACTCTTTTTCTAAATAAAAAAAGTGTTGAGTTAAAACGAAAGAAGCTATTCGGCAATTTCGGATTTTTTCTGACTCACGATATTGACAATGTCGATTTTTATACTTTTAATCGTTTCTTATATAAAATCAAGGAATTAACTGGTTTCACCAAAAGTTATTATTCTTTTAGAATAAATATCAAACATCTGATTAAAACATTTTTTGAACTACTTAAGTTCTCAAAAAAGCAAAATCCGACATGGAATTTCAACTATTTAAGAGCCCTTGAAAAACAAAATGGATTTCGTTCAGCCTTTTATTTTTTAGAAAAAGATAAAAACAATAATGACTCTGACTACAGGTTTTCTGAAAGCCGAATCAAAAAGTTATTCCGTTATATTATAAATGAAAATTGTGAAATTGGCTTACATGGAACTACCGGTTCAGTTGAAAATGAAGAAAAATTTAATCAAACTCTGCAAAATCTAAATACAAACACTCCTGAAAATATTTTTGGTATAAGACAACACAGGCTTTTATATAAGCTGCCGCAAACTACACTGATACATGAAAAAACCGGCTTGAAATATGATACCACATTGTGCTTTGCCGAACATGAAGGATTTAGAAATTCATTCTGTCTTCCTTTTAAATTATATGATTTTGAAAATGACCGCATGATTGATGTCTGGGAAATTCCACTTAATGTTATGGATGTCACATTATTTCATTATCGAAATTTAAATAGCCAAAATGCTATGCCGATTATAATGGATCTAATTCACGAAATCAAAAAATTTAATGGCATTTTTACACTTTTATGGCACAATGATTTTTTTGATGAAGACAGATACCCCGGAGTGACAGATTTTTACAAAACCCTTTTAAATTTTATTAAAACGGAAGATCCTGAAAATGTTTTAGGAAATGAAATAGCGGATAAATGCTTGGGAAATTAAAACATACAGCTAAACAGACTTTGATATACAGTTTGGGGAATATAAGTTCAAAGCTTATTGGATTTATTCTGCTACCATTATATACAGGTTATTTACTAACAGAAGAATATGGAATTTTTGCCATTCTGGAAGTTACCAGTACCATTATGGTTGCTGTTTTTAGTTTTAAACTATCGACAGCTATGCTTCGGTGGTGTTCTTCTGAAAACTCGGAGAACAGAGTAAAATCATTGCTTTTTACAACATATAGCAGTGCCTTTCTCATAATTGCATTATTAAACCTGAGTTTACAACCATTTCGGGAATCATTTTCGAATTTGTTTTTTAATACCAATATTTATAGTGATTATTTTTTAATCCTTTTTTTATCAGTTTCTTTTGAAATCCTGAACCTGTTTTCATTTGACCTTCTGCGTTTAAAAGAGAAATCAGCATTTTATATCTCAGTATCAATTTTAAGAATAACCGCTATCCTGGTATTAAATATCTATTTCATAAAATACCTTGGTTTGGGAGTAAAAGGAATTATTCTTAGCCAGCTAATTGGCAATATTCTGGTATTTGTTCTTACAATTCCTTTCCTTTTAAAGAACATGATCCTGCAATTCAATATTGCTGAATTAAAAAGAATGCTTCAATACGGAATCCCTCTTATTTTTTCGACAATTTCTATGATGATAATTACTATGGGAGATCGCTATATTATTAAGTACTTTTTGAACTATTCTGAAGTCGGTATTTATTCATTGGGTTATAAAATTGCTGGTGTTACTAATGTTCTTATTATTCAATCCTTTCAAACCGGATTTTTACCAATTGCCTATAAAAATTACGACAAACCGGATGCACAAAAATTCTTTTCAAAAATATTGACTTATTACACCTTTGTACTTGTTCTGGCAAGTTTAGGAATATCATTATTTTCTCAGGAAATTATTGAACTATTTTCAAAAAATTCAGACTATAATATTGCTTATACGGTTGTTCCTTTTATTTCTCTTGCATTTATTTTTAAAGGTATTCAGTATGTATATTCTCTGGGTTTGCATTTTGCTAAAAAAACTAAATACAATGCATACATTGTTCTGAGTGCAGCTATAATAAACTTTGCAATAAACATAATATTAATACCCCGCTATGGAATTTATGGAGCAGCAGTAGCAACTATAATTTCCTGGGTAATTATGTCAACAGCATTTTATAAATTCTCTTTTAAATTTTACAAAGTTAAATATGAAATTAAGAAGGTCATTCTACTTATAGTTACAGGTATTGCTCTATATGGTATTTCTTTTGTTTTTAATGATTTTAATTTTTTCATCAAAATAATTTTCAAATCAATTCTTATAATATTATTCCCAATTATTCTATGGATATTAAACTTCTATGAAAAAAACGAACTTGATATTGTAAAAAGTTTTTTAAGGAAAGTCTTTACAAAATGAATTAATGTACGAATATATTAAAGTTTTATGAACCAATTGAGCTTGCGAGCTTAAGAAATTTTTATAGAAATTGGAGAAATCCAAAATATTGGAAAAAGAATCTATCCGGAAATTAATTCTTTTATAATAATATCACCCGCCATTCCGTTCCCGTATAAATTCATGTCGAAATTAGCAGTTTTTTGATCTACCATTTGCGATTCCAATAATATTTTTTCTTTATCAGCACCAACAACAACATTAAATCCATTATCCACTAACTCAACCCATTCTGTTTCATCACGTATTGTAATACAAAATTTTCTGAAGAAAAAAGCTTCTTTTTGCAATCCTCCACTGTCTGTAATAATAAACTCCGAATTTTTAATTAACTGGATAATATCTAAATATCCAATAGGACTAACAGGCTCAAATTCCAGTTTAATTGAAAGATTATTTATGATTTTTTGTGTTCGGGGGTGAATCGGAAGTACAATTCTATAATTTTTACTTAACTCATTAAGTGCATTAATTATATTCATCAGCCTGCTCTTATCGTCAGTGTTTTCCTGTCTGTGAATTGTACATAAAATAAATTTAGATTTATCTAATTTCAGTTGATTAATGATTTTTGACTTTTGATCTGATATTTTTTCATAATATAAAGCAGCATCCTGCATTACATCGCCAGTTTTTACTACTTTGCATGGAAAATTCTCAAATCCTTCTGATTTAAGATTTTCTATCGCTTTATCTGTTGGGCAAAATAAATAATCTGAAATTCGATCAGTTAATATTCGGTTGGTTTCTTCCGGCATTTTTAAATTAAAGGACCGCAAACCTGCTTCAACGTGAGCAATTGGAATGTGAAGCTTTTGTGCTGCTAATGCTCCGGCTAAAGTAGAATTTGTGTCGCCATAAACCAACACAACATCAGGCATTTCTTTCTTGAGAATTATTTCAATTTGCTCAATCATTCTACCTGTCATTGCACCATGCGATAAACTATGTATATTTAGATTGTACTTTGGCTCCGGGATGTCCATTTCTTCAAAAAAAACTTTCGACATATTGTCATCAAAATGCTGCCCGGTATGAATAATCACCTCACTTATTCCAAACTCAATAAACTTTCTGCTAACAACCGCTGCTTTTATAAATTGTGGTCTGGCACCAACTATTGTTAAAACTTTTTTTATCATAATGTAATAATTTCAAACTATCCAAAATAACCTTTAAATCTTAACAAAGATAGCCGTTTATTCTAAAATTCAGTTACAATTTTATCTACATCCAAATCAGTTAATAAAAATAAATAACTAATGAATTAGATTCAGTTAGATTTAAAGAAATTTCCGATTGAAAATATAAAAAGAGCATATTATATTCATAAATTCATATCAACTTAATTATCTTTGTTTAATAACTATTAAATTTTGTTCTGATGTTTAATACTATTTTAGTTTTAGCACCTCATACCGATGATGGAGAACTCGGCTGTGGAGCAACAATTGCCCGATATATTAACGAAGGGAAAAATGTTTATTATGCAGCATTTTCAATTTGTGAAGAATCTGTTCCTGAAGGTTTTCCAAAAAACATTCTTGAAACTGAAGTGAAAAAAGCAACTTCAGTGCTCGGAATTAAAAAAGAAAACCTGATTATTTACAAATTTAAAGTTCGCAGATTCCCTGAATTCAGACAGGAAATTCTTGAAGAATTAGTAAAATTAAACCGGAAAATTAAGCCCGACCTGGTATTCATGCCATCTTCTTTTGATATTCATCAGGATCATAAAACTATTTTTGAAGAAGGGCGCAGAGCGTTTAAAAACTCATCTATTCTGGGTTATGAATTTATGTGGAATAATTTTTCTTTTAATTCTGCTTGTACAATTGTGGTAAATGAGGATCATATAGATAAAAAAATGGAGTCGATCAACAAATACGAATCTCAGGCTAAGCGATTTTACGCGAGCGATAAAATGGTAACCGGATTAGCAAATTATCGTGGATTGCAAATTTCAAATGAATTTGCAGAAGCTTTTGAGGTGATCAGGTGGATTATTCCTTAATGTTTTTGAGTTTTTCTGTCAGTTTTGAGTTAAGGCTTCCTAAAACCAGATCCTGAATAGCTAAGTTTTCATCAAATGTAATCAGGTCTATTAATTTTTTATCAATATCAAAAATAACAAAGCTGTTACGGTTAGAATCTATTGAGATAACCAAATTTCCGGTTATTACAGAATTCTGAATCCATTCAAAATCTGCAAGCAAATCATTTTTACCTTCAATCTTTTGAAAACAATACTGTTTGTTGCTGTTTATATCTCCGGTAACAACAGAACCTCCTGTTGTACTTGTAGCAATATAGCTATTATTTAACCTTTTTCCACCGTGCGGATTTTTGAGACCATCCAGAATCTTTGTGCACTTGCCCGAGTTTCTGTCAATAGAATAAACACATCCTTC
>JAHOYT010000070.1 GCA_019038645.1 Bacteroidales bacterium | reverse complement strand
TGGTTTTAACTAAATTTTATTTAAAAACTTGTCAACCTATTTTAGGATGACTCAAAATACATTCTATAACCTTCCAAAGTGTTGATATTCACCAAAACCTTTTCATCATCAACTTCAACCTTTAACCTTGAATATTGATTCAGAAATTCCTTAAAATGCAGTTGATCTTTCTTTGTGTTCACTACATCCTTTATAATTTTTTCTGAGAGCAAAACTGGGTGTCCGCCTTTTCCATCAAATTCAGGACCTATATAATCAGCTTTGTTTGATGATTTTAATAATTCATTCAGTACATCATGATTTACAAAAGGATTATCAACATTATGAACAAAAACTGCAGAAGTTTTCGACAAGCTCTTAGCTCCCGTTTTAAGCGAATAAAACCGATGCCATTCAGGATGTTTATTGATTTCGATTTTTACATTATTCGAAAACTGAGTTTTATTTTCGGTCAAATAGCTGCTTCCAGTTTCATTTACTACAATAATAATTTCTCTACATCCAAAACTTGCATATTCACTTACAATATGTTCAATAAAAATATTATCATCAGTATATTTTAAAGACAATTTTTGAATTCCCATACGTGATGATTTTCCGGCTGCAAGAATAATCACAGAAAATTCTTTTTCTATTTTAATATTTTGATTCATCTTTTTTCTAAAATTGACTATAAATATAGAAGAAATTTAAGAATCTCAGCTGTTTTGCGTAGATTTGTTTTGTTACTTAATTGAAAAAATGCACCATGTCTGACAAGTTTTATCCGGTATCAATAAAGCAATTATTGCAACTTATTTTAAAAGAATATAATAATAGTCAAACCATTTTTGGTATACCCGAAGAATTGTTTTTCAATCCAATAAAAGATAATCTTTTTAGGTTAGAACAGTTCAATCAGGAAATTAATTCACCATTAGGTGTTGCTGCTGGTCCGCATTCTCAAATGTCACAAAATATTATCGTATCATGGCTAATGGGTGCCCGCTATATCGAATTAAAAACAATTCAAACATTGGATGAACTTGAAGTTGCTAAACCTTGTATCGATATGCAGGACGAAGGTTACAATTGTGAGTGGTCGCAGGAATTAAAAATAATAGAAAGTTTTAATGAATACCTGAATGCCTGGATTCTTATTCATATTCTAAATCATAAGTTTGGCTGGAACAAAAATATTGGAACAATTTTCAATATGAGTGTCGGATATAATCTGGAAGGAATACTACAAGATAACGTACAGTGGTTTTTTAGTAAAATGAATGATTGCAGAACCGAACTAACAGAAAAAATTGACGAAATAAGAGAATATTATCCTGAAATTGATTCTATAGAAATTCCCGCTCAAATTTCAGATAACATTACTCTTTCTACTATGCACGGATGTCCTGCTAATGAAATAGAAGATATCGCTAAATATCTGTTGGATGAAAAGAACCTGCATACTTTTGTTAAACTTAATCCAACCTTACTGGGTCCGGAACTGTTAAGAGAAATACTGAATGATAAATTAAACTTCAATACAGAAGTTCCTGATATTGCTTTTGAGCATGATTTAAAATACCCTGATGCATTAAAAATCATTCGATCTTTACAGAAAACAGCTAAGGAAAAGGATCTGCATTTTGGATTAAAACTCACTAATACATTAGAATCAATAAATAATAAATCCGTATTTGGATCTGATATTGATATGATGTATATGAGCGGACGTGCTTTACATCCTGTTTCTATTCATGTAGCAAAAAAATTACAGAATGAATTCAATGGTGAATTACAATTATCATTTTCTGCAGGAGCCGATGCTTTTAATATATCTGATATACTCTCATGCGGATTTACAACTATTACCGTTTGTTCAGATATTTTAAAACCTGGCGGATACATGCGTCTGAATCAGTATTTTGATGAATTAAAAAATAATTTTAAAGTTCGAAATGCAGAAAATATTATAGAATTTGTAATAAACTCAGGAGTTAACAAAAACCTGAAAGAATCAGCTTTGGGTAACCTTAATAACTATGCTGAAAAAGTACTTGATTCCAATCAATATAAAAGAAACTATTTAAAAGACCCTGACATTAAAACCGATCGGAATCTGGAATATTTCGATTGTATATCAGCACCTTGTAAAGATACCTGTGCAACCAATCAGGACATTCCTGATTATATGCATTACACATCTGTAAATCAGTTCGATAAAGCCTATGAAGTGATATTAAAAACAAATCCATTTCCGGCAATTACAGGAATGGTTTGTGATCATTTATGTCAAAATAAATGTACAAGGGTACATTATGATAATTCACTCTTAATTCGTGAAGTAAAGCGATTTATTTCTGAACAGGATGAGGTAAAATTAAATCCTGCCGAAATAAATAGCTTAAAAGTTGCCATTATTGGTGCCGGACCATCGGGATTGTCCTGTGCTTATTATCTTGCTTTAGCAGGGTTTTCAGTTGATGTTTTCGAAGCAAATTCAAAAGCTGGCGGAATGGTTCAGTATGCAATTCCGGGGTTCAGATTAACTGATGAAGCAATCGAAAAAGATTTTAAACGGGTAACTGATTTAGACGTAGAAATTCATTATAACAGCAAAGTTGACCAGGAGAAATTCCGGTTGCTAAAAGAGAATAATGATTATCTGTTTATTGGTGCAGGCGCACAGCTCTCCACTCCTTTTCATCTGGATGGAATTGAATCAAAAGGAGTGATTGACTCGCTTGATTTCCTGTTTATAGCAAAAAAAGGTACTAATTCAGGAATTGGGAAGAATGTTGTTATTATTGGTGGTGGTAATACAGCCATGGATGCAGCAAGAACAGCTTATCGTTTAGTTGGAAAAGATGGCAAAGTAACTATTGTTTACAGAAGAACTATAAACGAAATGCCGGCTGATCAGGGCGAAATAAAGGCCGTTTTGGAAGAAAGAATTAAAATTATTGAACTGGCAGGACCTGAAAAAGTAATTTCTGAAAATAGTTTTGTTAAATCTTTACTTTGTAGTAAAATGGAATTAAAAGAATCAGATTCTTCAGGGAGACCAAGACCCGTAAAAATTGAAGGGTCGGAATTTGAAATTTCATGTGATACTATTATTCCTGCCTTCGGACAAAGCCTGGATATAGATTTTGTTAAAGAAGAGTTATTAAAAGCCAATACAAATAATTATAAAACACAAATCGAAAATATATTTATTGGCGGCGATGCTTTACGTCGTGCAGCAACTGCTATAAAAGCCATTGGCGATGGACGAAAGGCAGCAGAACAAATAATTAAAAAAGCAGAAATTGATTTTAGTATTCAAAAAGCGGGCAACGGAAAGGACTTAAGCAAAAAAGAACTGATGCTAAAAAGAGCGTACAGAAAATTTGGACCCGATTTAAAAGAACTGGACGTAAACGATCGTAAGAATTTTAAACTTGTTAGCGAAACATTAGATCAGAGTATCATTGTAAAAGAAGCTGAACGTTGTTTACAATGTGATGAGATTTGTAATATATGCACAACTGTTTGCCCTAATTTTGCCAATTATTCTTATGAAATTGAACCTGTAAGCTATTATCTTCAGAAAGCAGTTCAATCGAAAAATGGAGAAATTGAAATCCAAAACGAAGGACTTTTTAAAGTTAATCAGAAATATCAAATATTAAATATTGCTAATTTTTGTAATGAATGTGGAAATTGCATTACGTTCTGCCCGACCAATAGCGCGCCATACAAGGAGAAGCCAAAGTTCTGGTTAACAAAATCGTCGTTTGATCTTGCAGAAGAAGGTTTTTATTTTGAAAACACTAAAAATGAGAAAACTCTTCTTTACAAACAAAATAGCATATATGTATCACTATTGGAAAATCAAAATGAATACATTTTTATATCAGATGAAGTAACAGCAAAATTAAATAAAACTGATTTTTCAATTTTGGAAATCAAATTCAGTTCAAAATCAATAAAAGAAATGACCTTTGAACTTGCTGCGGAGATGAGTATTTTATTAAAAGCTGCAGGTAACCTTGTATTTGGTTAATCTATAAAATAAAATTCTGTTTTACTTTTGTTTCGGACATTACAAAAGAACTGTAAAACTGAGTAATATTGCCAATAATAGAAAATTTATTTGTAATAAATTGATGAAAATCATCCATATCGTTACAAAAAACTTTTAACAGAAAATCTGAACTGCCAGATATATAGTACGATTCCATAACTTCGTTAAGCTTTTGCATTTGAGCTTCAAATTCCTCAATTGCTTCTTTAGTATGCTTATTCAGTGAAACAGAAATATACACAATTAGCTTTTTCCCTATCATTTTAGGATCAACCAAAGTAATATACTGCTTAATATAACCATTCTTTTCAAGTTTTTTTATCCTTTCGTGAATAGGTGTTGTGGACAAGTGTAATTTTTCAGATAACTCACGAATAGTTATTCTGCTATTGGTTTGCAGTACATTCAATAATTTTTTATCTATTTCATCAATTGTTTTCATTGTAGCCTATTTTTCTGTTCGTACAAATGCAATACAATGCAAATATAAGATATTTCTTATTAAAAATCAATTTTTGGAATATTTTACCATTCTTTTATTTTACTAAAGAAGATATTTATATTTTTCGTAAATTGCAAAGCATATTAATCTAATACAACTAAGAATGATTCCGATTATTGATAAAGTGACCAACGAGAAAGCATTACAAAATGCTGTAGATAGATTCAAAGAGAGAAAAATCATTCTCCCTACATTTGAACAACAAAGAAATCCGGATTTAGTTCCCGATAAAATAAAAAATCAATTAAAAAATATTGGATTATGGGAAATTAATCCTTTAAATCTTTTTAGAATTACCTGGAAAAACGAACCCAAAGAAAAAGGTGGATTGTATGGTAATGTAAATCACATTGAATTACCAAAGGAGATTACCGGAGTTAATGCCAGAATTGTTTTACTTATTGGCAAATGGTTTCCTACAGGCGCACATAAAGTAGGTGCTGCCTATGGATGTTTAGCTCCAAGAATTACTACAGGAGAATTTGATCCTACATATCACAAGGCTGTTTGGCCTTCAACCGGAAATTATTGTCGTGGTGGTGGATTTGATTCTAAACTTATGGGAACAGAATCAATAGCAATATTGCCGGAAGAAATGAGTAAAGAACGATTTACATGGTTACGTGATGAAATTGGATCTGAAGTAATTGCTACTCCTGGTTGCGAATCGAATGTAAAAGAGATTTATGATAAATGCTGGGAAATAAAAGAAACCCGTAAAGATTGCATTATTTTTAATCAGTTCGACGAGTTTGGAAATGCAGCATGGCATTACAATACAACCGGTAAAGCTATCGAAGAAGTTTATAACTTAGTAAAAACGGATAAAACTAAATTATCTGCTTATATTTCAGCAACCGGATCTGCCGGAACAATAGCTGCAGGAGATTATCTTAGAACAATTGCTCCGCAAGTAAAAGTTGTTGCTTCTGAAGCATTGCAATGTCCAACATTACTTATGAATGGTTTCGGTGGCCACAGAATTGAAGGAATTGGCGACAAGCATGTACCATGGATACATAATGTAAAAAATACAGATGTTGTTACAGCTATTGATGATGAAGATTGTATGAGAATTCTCCGCTTATTTAATGAGAAAGAAGGACATGAATACTTAAAATCAATTGGTATTGATCAGGAAATAATTGATAATCTTCATTTAATCGGAGTATCCGGTATTGGCAATTTACTATCATCTATAAAAACAGCAAAATATTACGAAATGACTGAAGATGATGTAGTTATTACTATCGCTACCGATTCAGCAGACATGTATCAGTCAAGAATTGATGAACTGGATGCAGAACGCGGTGAATATAACAATGTTCAGGCGGTTAAAGATTTTGAAAAATGTATTCTGGGCTGTGCAATCGATTATACCAAAGAGTTAAATTATTACGATAAAAAGGCAATTCATAATCTGAAATATTTTACATGGATTGAACAACAGGGAAAAAAGGTTGAAGATTTGAATCAGTTATGGAGTGATCGTGAAATCTGGGACAAACAATTTAATCAGTTAGAACGATGGGATGAATTAATTAATGAATTTAACGAAAGAACCGGATTATTAAAGGAGTACCAATAAATATTAGTTTGAAAAGTTGCAAATAGTAAAAGGTGTCTCGTTATAGTTATAATTTTACCTGAATTAACTCAATACAAAAACTTATTCAATAAGTAAAAATCACAGGTATACCAAACCTTAAAACATAACTACAGAGACACCTTTTGTATATTTTTAATTTTAACTGAGTCAGATGTTGTTGAACAAAAATAACTAAATTAGCAGTATATCATAATAATATGTCATCAAAAAGCGACACTCATAAGTTCATATATCAGTGTATTGATTGTGGAAAACAACCTGATTCAACTGAGGCATTATATCTCTGTCCTAACTGTAGCAAGGAAAATAACGATTCGAGACCACCAAAAGGCGTTCTTAGAATTGTTTATAACTTTTTTGATATTTTACAGAAAAATATTCTGTTTAAAGACTTGAAAAAGAATAATTTTCTTGACTTGCTGCCAATCGATAGAATTGAAAGTCTTCCAAATTTAAAAGTTGGCGACACACCTTTATATAAATTTGAAGAACTGGATCGTAAAAAGCTTCCGTTTCAATTATTTATTAAAGATGATTCTCAAAACCCTACTTACTCGTTTAAAGACAGAGCATCAGCCATAGTTTCTGCTTATGCAAAAGAAAAAGGATTTGAAACTATTGTAGCTGCATCAACGGGTAATGCCGGATCATCGCTTGCAGGGCTTTGTGCTGCCCAAAATCAGAAAGCAATTATTATGGTTCCTGAAACAGCTCCATTGGCAAAACTAACTCAGATTATAATGTATGGCGCTACTATTATTCCGGTAAAAGGAACTTACGACGATGCATTTGATTTAAGTATAAAAGCAAGCGAAGAATTTGGATGGTACAACCGAAATACTGCGTATAATCCTTTAACCATTGAAGGGAAAAAGACTGTTTCATTTGAAATTTTTGATCAGCTTAACGAAACTATTCCTCACAGAATTTTTGTTCCTGTTGGTGATGGGGTAATTATTTCAGGAGTATACAAAGGTTTTGAAGATCTTTTAAATCTTAAAATCATTGATAAAATTCCTGTTATTGTAGCAGTTCAATCCCAGGGAAGCGATAATCTGACCAGAAATATTGAAAGAGATAATTTTGAAATAAAAGCAGGCAACACCATCGCTGATTCTATTTCAGTTGATATTCCCCGAAATTTTAATATGGCAAAACAATTCATCCAAAAATATAAAGGCGAATATTTAACTGTTACCGATAATGATATCCTGGAAGCATCATCTATCCTATCCAAAAATACCGGCTTATTTGCAGAACCAGCAGCAGCAACTTCTTTTGCCGGTTTACTGAGTTATTATCATCAAAACAAACTTGACAACAACTCAAAAAATGTTGTACTTTTAACCGGAAGCGGGCTAAAAGATCTCAGTTCAGTGCAAACATTATTGAATATTCCTGAATCTATTCAGCCAACAATTGAAAATTTGAAAAAACTGATCTTATGATTACCTATACTTTAAACGGAGTAAAAGAAACCTGGTCAGGCGATCCCGATATAACTTTACTGAAACATTTAAGGCTCAATAAGCATATTACTTCACTAAAAGATGGATGCTCCGGTCAGGCTGCATGCGGAGCATGTACTGTTGAAATAGACGGAAAAGCTAAGCTGTCTTGTGTTATTAAAATAAAAACACTTGAAGGAACTGAAATATTTACACCCGAAGGATTTCCCGAATATGTTAAAGATACTATTGCAAAAGCTTTTGTAAATAAAGGCGCTGTGCAATGTGGATTTTGTTCTCCCGGATTTATTAGCCGGACAAAAGTTCTTTTGCAGGATAATCAAAATCCAACTATAGAGGAAATTCAAAAAGCCATAAAACCACATATTTGTCGTTGTACAGGATATAAAAAGATTGAGGATGCCATTGTTCATGCTGGTGAAGCAATTCGTGAAAATAAAAAACTTGAAATCACAAAAACATCCGGAAAAATTGGTGTATCACATCCAAAATACGATGCTTACAAAACGGCTATCGGTGTACGCGATTTTGTTGATGATATAAATTTCGATGGAATGCTTTATGCCGCTTTAAAGTTTAGCGATTATCCAAAAGCTAAAGTTATAAAAATTGATACTTCGGAAGCACAGAAACTCTCAGGAGTTCACAGAATATTTACAGCCAAAGATATTCCAGGTGAAAAGAAAGTCGGTTTAATTTATCAGGACTGGAGTGTAATGATTGGTGAAGAAGAAACAACACATTATATTGGTGATGTAATTGCTGGAATTGTTGCCGATTCAGATGATATTGCCAGAAAAGCAGTAGAACTAATTAAAGTGGAGTACGAAGTGTATGAGCCTGTAACCGATGTTTTTAAAGCCATTGATGGTGAACGTGTTCATGCAGAAAAACCCAACAACTTTGATACAACCCAATTTACTATTGGTGATGCCGAAAACGCTTTAAAAAACTCAAAATACAATTCAAAAGGCAAATACGAAACACAGCGCATTGAACATGCTTTTTTGGAAAAAGAAGCAGCTCTTGCCAGACCGGATGGCAAAAACGGACTGGAACTTTTTAGTCAGAGTCAGGGCGTATATGAGGATCGCCGGCAGGTTGCAATGATTCTGGGTTTACCTGAAGAAAAAGTTCGTGTTACACTTGTCCCGAACGGTGGTGGTTTTGGGGGAAAAGAAGATTTAAGCATTCAGGGTCATACGTCACTTTTTGCTTATCTTTTAAAAAAGCCTGTAAAACTTACATTAACACGCGAAGAATCAATTCGCTTGCATCCTAAGCGTCATCCCGTTTTTATGAATATTGAAATCGGAGCTAACGAAAAAGGTAAGTTAACAGCATTGAGATTACGGGCTGTTGGAGATACAGGAGCATACGCTTCGGTTGGAACAAAGGTTCTGGAACGCGTGGCAGGTCATGCAGCTGCGGGATATTTCGTACCTGATGTAGATATTGAAGCTAAAACAGTTTATACAAATAATATTCCTTGCGGTGCCATGAGAGGTTTTGGTGCTAATCAGGTTGCTTTTGCCATCGAAAGTTGTATTGATGATATATGCATGAAAGGGAATTTTGACAGATGGCAATTCAGATACGATAATGCCCTGATTGATGGTTCCAAAACTTCAACAGGACAAAAAGTATATGGCGTTGGTATTCGTGCTTGTTTAGATGCTGTAAAAGAAGATTTTAATAGGGCGAAATTTGCAGGTCTGGCCTGTGCCATTAAGAATTCGGGTGTTGGTAACGGAATGGTTGATGAATCAAAAGTCATCATAGAAATTATTGATGCAAAGCATATTCGGTTGCAACACGGATGGACTGAGATGGGACAAGGTGTTCACAATATGGCTTTACAAACTCTCTGTGAAGAGACATCTGTTTCGCCGGAAATTATTGAAGTTATTGTTGATACCGAAGCGCAGATAAAAACAGGAATGACAACTTCATCGCGCGCTACAGCACTGGTTGGTTTAGCGGTAATTAATGCAGCAAAATCTTTTAAAATAGATTTAAAAACAAAATCGTTAAAAGAATTAGCCGGAAAATCATATACAGGACAATATGTTTGTGACTGGACAACAAAGCCAGGAACAGATGTTGATGAACAAATTACGCATTATTCCTACGGTTATGCAGCTCAGGTTTGTATATTGGATGATGAAGGAAAAATATCCAAAATGATTGCTGCACATGATGGTGGTAAAATCATGAATCCAATGTTATTCGAAGGTCAGGTTGAAGGTGGAGTACATATGGGTTTAGGATATGCGTTAACGGAATCACTACCAATGAAAGACGGATTTTTAGTTAGTGACAAGATGAGAGATCTAAAAATATTGCGTGCACACGAAACTCCGGAAATCGATGTAAGAATGATTGAAGTAAAAGATCCTATTGGACCTTATGGAGCAAAAGGAATTGGTGAAATTGGAATGGTTCCTACAGCAGCAGCCATTGCTTGTGCATTGGTTAAATTTGATGGTAAAAAGCGATATAAATTACCTTTACAAAGAGATTAAAATAGACAATTAGAGATTCTGCATCAAGTGCGGAATGACATTTTCACTATTATTGTCATTCTCGCGAAAGCGGGAATCTCTGTTTAATAAAGTGAATTATGATTCTACTAAAAAACGCTACATACATTGATTGGAAAAGTCTTGAATTCAAGAATACAAACATTCTTGTGGAAGAAGGTGTATCCGGTAAAATAAAGTTCATTGATAACAATGATTCTATTGATGCAGATCAAATAATTGATTGCAAAGGAAAAATAGTTACTAAATCTTTTGCTGTCGGGCATCACCATGTGTATTCGGCCTTAGCACGTGGAATGGGAGCTCCAAAAAAGAATCCGGAGAATTTTTATGAGATTCTACAATACATTTGGTGGACTCTCGACAAAGCTTTAGACAAAGACATGATTGAAGCAAGTGCTTTGACCACAGCAATAGCTTGTGCGAAAGCAGGTTCAAGCTTTGTTATTGATCATCATGCATCGCCAAATTTTATTGAGGGCTCACTAGATATTATTGCTAAAGCTTTTGATAAAGTGGGCGTTAGCCATTTACTATGCTATGAAATAACTGATCGTGATGGATTGGAAAAAGCTGAGGAAGGATTATCCGAAACTGAAAATTATTTAAAGTCTAATCAGGGATTAGTTGGCTTACATGCATCATTCACTGTTAATGATGAAATAATGAGAAGAGCAGCAGATCTAATGAATAAATACAACTCGGGATTCCATATTCATGTTGCGGAAGACTTATATGACCAAAGACATTGTCATGATAATTATAATAAACGAGCAGTTGAACGTTTAAACGATTACGGAGTTTTAGGTTCATCCAAAACCATTTTGGGGCATTGTTTACATATAGATGAAAATGAACGAAAAATCATTAAAAATTCAAATGCATTTGTTGTTCAGAATATGGAAAGCAACTTAAATAACAAAGTTGGTTATTTTAATGCTAAAGGATTAGGTGATAAAATAATTCTTGGAACAGACGGAATGCACAGTGATATGTTACAAAGTGCAAAGGCAGCTTTCTTTGTTGGACAAGGTTTTGATACGATTGATTATCCATCAGCTTATGAGCGTTTCAGAAAAATTCATGATTATATTGCCTTAAATCAGTTTAATGGTGATGGGGAAAACAACCTTGTAATTTTGGACTACGACTCTCCTACCGAAATTAATCAGAATAACTTTTTAGGGCATTTTATTTTCGGTCTTAATTCAAATCATATAAATGATGTTATTTCTAATGGAAATATCATTGTAAAAGACCGCAAAATTCAGAATGTAGACGAAACTGAAATTCTGAATTTCTCAAAAGAGCAATCGTTACGCCTTTGGAAGAAAATGCAAGAATAAATCCTTGTAACTGTCATTCCCTCGAACTATTCTCATGAGCAAAGCGAATAAAGAGGAAATCTAATTTTGAAAGAAAAAGATTCCTGATCTCCATTTCATTTCGTCCGGAATGACAAATTGTATTATTTATCGCTAATTAAACTACAATATAGCATTAAACCTTTAACTTTGAACTTTCAATTTTAAACTAATTCTCATGGAAATAAATATACTTCAATGGATTGGTTACGCTGCTTCAATAATTATTGCATTATCCATGACAATGAATTCCATCGTAAAGTTCAGATGGATTAATTTGGCCGGAGCTTTAACATTTTCTACTTACGGTTTTTTGATTGGCGCCTTACCTGTTGGATTCCTGAATGGCTTTATAGTATGTGTTGATGTTTACTATCTTTTTACTATTTATTCAAAAAAGGAAATATTCGAAACACTTGAAGTCAGAGCAGACAATAAATATCTGTTGCGTTTTCTGGAATTTCATAACAAAGAAATAGAAAAGTTCTTTCCTGGTTTTACTTATGTACCTGAAATGAATACTATCAGTTTTTTTATATTAAGAAATACCGCAGTTGCAGGTTTATTTCTGGCACACCGGGAAGATAACAATGTTTTAAAAGTCGGGCTGGATTACGTAGTACCGGAATATCGCGATTTTAAAAACGGGAGATTTATTTACCTGCGTTTAAGAAGAAAATTTATTGATGACGGATTTGATATTGTAAAAGCTTCCGGTAGAAGTGAAAAATACACCAAATATTTAAAGAAGCTTGATTTCAAAGAAGATAATGCCGGGATGTTTGTTAAGGTTTTAGATAAAACAAAATAACTATATGTCATTCCGAACGGAGTTCCGGAATCTATTATTAAATACAATTAAAAACACTGTTGGAGTCATGCTGAGTGTAAGCGAAGCATCTCTTTTACATTATTATAGATTCTTCGTCCCGATAATTATCGGAACATTCAGAATGACATACTATCAAAAGAAAATGTAAATTTACATATGAACATTTTAATAAAAAACGGAACCATTATAACTTCAGAGAAGTCATTCAACTCTGATATTTATATTTCGGATGGTAAAATTGCTCAAATTGGAAACTCATTAAACATTTTTGAACCAATAGATAAAACCATTGATGCAAAAGGTTTTTATATTTTCCCCGGAGGAATTGATCCGCATGTTCATATGCATCTTCCTACTCAAGCTGGCTATTCTGCTGATGATTTTGAAACAGGAAGTAAGGCTGCACTTATAGGAGGCACAACTACCCTAATCGACTTTGTTACTACGCAAAAAGGTCAGTCACTTATTGATGCATTTATTGACAGAAAAGCGGAAGCAGATAGTTCATTTTGCGATTATTCTTTTCATGTAAGTCCTGTTGAATGGACAAATACAACAAAGCAAGAAATTCAGGATTGTATTAAAGCCGGTATAACCTCTTTTAAAGTATATATGGCTTATAAAGATAGCATAGGCTTAAGTGATGATAACATTTTTAAAGTAATGCAGGTGGTTGGAAAAGCTGGTGGATTAGTTACATTGCATTGCGAACTGGGTAATGATATTGATGAGTTAAGAAAAAAACTTTCTGAAGATGGCAAATTAAGTCCTGAATTTCATCCTGTATCAAGACCGGATTATACAGAATCAGAAGCAGTAAAAAAAGCAATTGAACTGGCTAAAAAAGCCAATTGTCCAATTTATATTGTTCATACATCAGCTGGAGATTCAGTTAAATATATTGAAGAAGCCAAAAGAGCCGGGCAGCGGGTTTTCTCCGAAACTTGTCCGCAATATTTAATTCTGGATGATAAAAAATATATTGGTGATTTTAAAGACACCGCAAAATATGTTATGAGTCCGCCATTACGCAAAAAGGAAGATCAGGAAACTCTTTGGAATAGTATTCAAAAAGGTATTGTATCTACTATTGGTACTGATCATTGCCCTTTTAACCGGAAGCAAAAAGAACAAGGACTTACAGATTTCAGAAAAATTCCTAATGGTGCCGGTGGAGTTGAACACAGAATGACTTTACTTTTTACATACGGTATTTTACAAAACAGAATTAATTATAATCAGTTTGTAGATATTACATCAACACAAGCAGCAAAAACATTTGGTTTATATCCGCAAAAAGGAGAAATTGCTGTAGGTTCCGATGCCGATTTGGTAATCTGGAATCCTAAAACCGAAAACATTATTTCGGTCGAAAATCATCATCAAAACTGTGATTTAGAAATCTACGAAGGTACAAAAACGGTTGGTGCTCCGGAAATTGTTATTTTGAATGGAGAAATTAAAGTTGAAAATGGAAAACTAATTTCGGATAATAAAGGAAGATTTTTAAAAAGA
>JAHOYT010000024.1 GCA_019038645.1 Bacteroidales bacterium | reverse complement strand
AGTTTTTATACTTTTTTGGGAATGCAAAAATATAAAAGTTTATCTGATTCACAAAGATTTAATTGTAATATTTTCGTGACAATAACTTTTATATAAATATTCGCCTGCAAATATATGATAAAAAATGACTTGTAATCGATTTATCAGCACAATTAATATAAGCACAAACCGTATTATTTATATCAATCATCTAAAATTTAATTAATGACAAAATATTGAATAACTTTACAGCGATAAATTTTCAATAAAATGGCCATAAAATTTTTACATACCCCGAGAAATAAAAAATTTAAGTTTAAGCCCAGATACTACGATGAGCAAAAAGAAGAACTTGAAAAGCGTGTTGAACAAATAAAGAAAGAAATGGGTGTCTCTGATGACGATCCGGACAAACCTTATGTTTCAGGTATTAGAAAGGGAGAAATGCGTGGTTATTTTAAAAAGAACATTGAGCAAAAAAGAAAGTCGACCATGCGTTTAATTGTTATTCTTGTTGTTTTGATTGCAGCGATTTACTTTCTTCTATATTTCTAAATCGATTTTTTAATGTCAGATATTATTCAGCTTTTACCCGATTCGGTTGCAAACCAGATAGCAGCAGGAGAAGTTATTCAACGACCTGCTTCTGTTGTTAAGGAATTGACAGAGAATGCCGTTGATGCAAAAGCTGATTCAATTACAATAAATATTAAAGATGCAGGCCGGACTTTAGTTCAGGTTATTGACAATGGTACTGGAATGTCTGATACTGATGCCAGACTTTCTTTCGAACGACATTCCACATCAAAAATTAGAACTGCTGATGATTTGTTTGCTATTTCAACCATGGGATTCAGAGGTGAAGCTTTAGCCTCCATTGCTGCAATTGCACATGTTGAATTAAAAACAAAACAAGATAACAACGAAACAGGAACTCATATAATAATTGAGGGCTCGAAAGTTGTAAGTCAGGAAACTACCAGTTGTACTAAGGGAACAAATTTTGCCGTTAAGAATCTTTTTTTCAATGTACCTGCCCGACGAAAATTCCTCAAATCCAATACTACTGAATTCGGGCATATTCTCTCTGAATTTCAGAGAATTGTATTGGCTTACCCGGAAATAGAATTTAAACTTTATCATAACGATTCTGAAATTTATTTACTGCCAAAAGCAAACATCCGGCAAAGAATCGTAGCAGTTTTTGGAAAAAGAATAAATCAAAACCTGATTACAATTGAAAGTAATACAAGCATAATATCTGTTTCAGGATTTATAGGCAAACCTGAGTATGCACGAAAAAAATCAGGAGAACAATTTTTCTTTATTAATGACAGGTTTATGCGAAGTGCTTATTTTAATAAAGCCATTATAAATGCATACGACCAGATTTTACAACCCGAAACTGTTCCTTCTTACTTTTTATATTTCGATGCTAATCCATCTACTATTGATGTGAATATTCATCCAACAAAAACAGAGATTAAATTTGAAGACCAACAAGCTATCTGGCAAATTTTGCATTCTGCCGTTAAACAAGCTCTTGGAAAAAATAATATTGTTCCGTCAATTGATTTCAATCAGGAACAAGGATTCGACATTCCCGTTTTATCAAAAGATACTGACATTAGAAATCCACAAATTGAAATTGATCCTACTTTCAATCCTTTTGAGCATAAGAAGCCAACCAACCAGAATCCTAAAAGCTCAGCCATTTCTCTTGAAAAAGAAAATCTGGTAAACTGGGATAAACTATATGATGGATTTGAAAAAGAAAATCAGCAATCAAATGATTTTTCTTTTATTTCTATCGGGAATTCACAACAAACAATTACTGATCAAAGCATTAGCGATAAATATTTTCATTTTAAAAACAAATATATATTAATACCTATAAAATCAGGTTTAATGATTATTGACCAGAAAAGAGCTCATGAAAGAATTCTTTTCGAGAAATTTTTACAAACCTTATCTTCAGAATCTGCTGTTACCCAAAAATCCTTATATCCAAAAACCATTGAACTGGATACTAAAGATCATGCTTTGCTAATGGAAATAAACCATGATTTAAAAACTCTGGGATTTGACATTGACGATTTTGGAGGAAATTCAATTATTATAAATGGCATGCCGGTTGATTCAGGCAATCAGGAGCCGGAACAAATCATAGATAAATTTTTAAACGAGTATTTAACCAAAGAAGTTGATGCAAAAATTCAAGCCAAAGAAAAAATTGCAAAATCATTGGCAAAAGCTACAGCAATAAGCAGCAATCAACATTTAAATAATGAAGAAATGTGGGAAATGGTTGATTTGTTGTTTGCCTGCCAAAATCCGAACTATTCACCTTTTGGCAAATTAATTGTAAGCATCATTACAACTGATGAACTCGAAAAGCGTTTTAATTAATTGTATTTTAATTTTATCAACATGAATAATATAAGACTAAGTGATATTCCTCCGGTTGTAAAAAACCTCATTATTATAAATGTAATAATGCTTTTAGCAACATGGGTACTTTCAAATGTAATGGGTGTTCAGCTAAGCCAGTATCTTGGATTGCATTATTTCAAATCAGACTTATTTCAACCTTATCAGTTTGTTACACATATGTTTATGCATGGTGGACTAATGCACTTATTCTTTAATATGTTTGCGCTATGGATGTTTGGTCGTGTTTTAGAAACAGTATGGGGGAGTAAAAGATTCTTTATTTATTTTATTGTTACCGGGCTTGGAGCTGCTGTACTACATACTTTTGTAATCCATTTACAAATGGCAAGTGTATTAAAAGACATAACAGCATTTTCAAATACCCCTTCACCGGAAGCGTTTGCACTACTTATAAAAGAACACTTTCCGGAATATTATACCCAGATATACAGCAAGTTACTTGATGGCTGGTACTCAAATCCAGGCTCAACACAATATATTGCAATGGCACAACAATATGCCAATGAGCTCTTGAGCTTTAAAATGAATATTCCAACGGTTGGTGCATCAGGTGCTGTATTTGGAGTTCTTTTAGCATTCGGAATGCTATTCCCAAATACTCAGTTAATGCTACTTTTCCCTCCGATACCAATTAAAGCAAAATATTTCGTAATTTTTTATGGTGCACTTGAACTTTGGTTAGGCTTAACCCGACCAGGAAGTAATATTGCTCACTTTGCTCACCTTGGTGGCATGTTATTTGGGTTTATCCTTATTAAGATATGGAATTATAAAAGAACCAATTTCTATTAACAAAGGCTATTCGCCTGAAAATATATACCTTATAAGCTACAATTATGAGTATAGCCGATGAAATAAAAAAATCATTTAAAAGCGGAAGTGCATTAATTAAGTTAATTTATATAAATCTTGCTGTCTTTTTGGCAGTAAAGCTTATAGGAACATTTATTACCTTGTTGCAACTAAATACCGGTTTTTCTTTCGTAACCTGGCTTGCCGTTCCTGCAGATTTAAATAATCTCATATATAAGCCCTGGACTATTTTTACATACATGTTTTTACATCAGGATTTTTTGCATATCCTTTTTAACATGCTTTGGTTATATTGGTTTGGGCAGATCTTTTTAAGTTATTTTGATAGTAAAAAACTTTTAAGTGTATACATAGTAGGTGGACTTGCTGGTGCTGCAATATATATTTTATCATTCAATATATTCCCTTTATTCGATCAGATATTGCCAATGTCATATGCACTTGGAGCTTCGGCTTCGGTTATTGCAATTGTAATAGCAATCTCGGTTTATGCACCAAACCATAGAATAAGCCTGTTGTTTTTTGGTCCTGTTCCGTTAAAATATATAGCAATTGTTTCTATTGTACTTGATGTCTTAAGTATTGCCTCATCAAATGCAGGAGGACATATAGCTCACCTTGGAGGAGCTCTGTTTGGGTACCTTTATATTTCACAATTACGTAAAGGAAAAAATATTACAAAAGGTTTTGATCGCTTTATGGATAAAATATTTTCATTATTTAAGCCAAAAGAAAAATTTAAGGTTACATATAAGCGACCTATGAATGACATGGAAAAAGACATTGAATACAATAAGGCTCAGACCGCCAGGCAAGAAGATATTGATAAAATTCTGGATAAAATAGCAAAATCAGGTTATGACAGCCTGACAAAAAAGGAAAAAGAGATACTATTTAAGAACAGCAAATAAGAATTCCATCCGTCAAAATAATCAAGTTCCGGTTGAATTTTTCAATCTTTAATTTTAAATTAGATTTAAATATCAAAGAAAATTTGAATTGAAAGCGATTATTTACACTTTATTAAAGTATTTGAATTATATCTTTGTCGGAGCGCTGTTGCTTTCGTATTTGTCTGTATTTATTAGCCCCGAAAAAATATGGTTGTTAGCATTTTTCGGATTAGCTTATCCTTTCTTATTATTTGTCAATTTACTTTTTATTATATTTTGGATATACAAAAAAAGAAAGTTCTTCGTTATTTCATTATTGTCAATACTGCTTGGCTGGAATTATCTGGCTTCCTATATTCAGGTTCCTCTTAAGGCGCATAATAATGATGCTGAGATATCCGAAAAAGGATTTAATGTTTTGTCCTTTAATGTAAGGCTTTTTGATTTATATAGCTGGAACGAAAATGAAAATACTCCTTCTGCGATTTTTGAATTTATAAACAATAAAGAATTTGATTTTGTGTGTTTTCAGGAGTTTTTTACAAAAAACAGTGGAGATTTAACAGAATCTTTCATTAAAAAATCTCTTGATAAAAAATATTTTAAACATATAGAATATACTATTGAAAACCGAAACTACAATTATGGTATTGCCACCTATAGTCTTTACCCAATTGTTAACAGAGGAGTAATTAATTTTAGCAACTCATCAAATTCTACAATATATACAGACGTTGTTATTGGAAATGATACCGTTAGAATATTTAACAATCATTTACAGTCTATACGCTTTAATAAAAATAATTATTCATTTATTACAAACAGCAAGGCTTTACAGGATGATGAGCGATTAAAAGAAATTAAAGATATTTCATTCAGGTTACGCGATGCATTTATCAAGCGTGCAAGTCAGGCTAATATCATTTCAAATTATATTAAGAACTCCCCTTATCCGGTAATTGTATGTGGCGATTTTAATGATGTTCCCGCATCATACACATATAAAAAGATGAAATCGGACCTGAACGATTCATTTGTTGAAGCCGGCAAAGGAATAGGGACAACCTATATGGGAAAATTTCCATCGTTCAGAATTGATTTTATTTTTCACAGCGAAGATATTAAATGTGTGAATTTTGAAATCCCCGATATAAAATTATCAGATCATTATCCGGTAACAGGAAGATTTATTTTAGAAAGGTAAATTATTCAAATCAACATTCCCTCCTGAAATAATAATCCCGATTTTTTTACCTTTAAATACATCCTGATTTTCAATTATAGCAGCCAAAGGAACAGCCGACGATGGTTCAATAATAATTTTCATCCGCTCCCATATTAATCTCATTGCCGCAACAATGCTCTCCTCTTTTGCTGTGAATATTCCATCCAGGTTTTCTTTGATTATTTTAAATGTTAAAGGGCTTAGAGATGTTAACAAACCATCAGCAATTGTATTTGGCGGACCGGCAGTAATTAATTCACCTTTTGTAAAAGAACGGAATGCATCATCAGCATTCAGGGGTTCTGCTCCATAAATTTTTATTTCCGGCCTGAGTGATTTAGCAGAAATTGCAGTTCCGCTCATTAATCCACCTCCCCCAACCGGAGCAATAATTATATCCAGATCCGTCTTCTCGTCCAATAGCTCTTTTGCAGCAGTGCCCTGACCACAAATAACATTAAAATTATCATAAGGATGAATAAATGTTGCTCCTGTTTTATTCTGAACAACTTTCAGAGTTTCCTCCCTTGATTCAAGTGTAGGTTTACAAAAAGTTATTTCTGCTCCATAACCAGATACAGCTTTCTTTTTTATTTCAGGTGCGTTTTCAGGCATAACAATATATGCTGGAATACCAAGTTGTTTTGCAGCCAGACTTAATGCTGCTGCATGATTTCCGGAAGAATGTGTTGCAACTCCTTTTTTAGCCTCATTATTATTTAAAAGTCGTACCGCATTTGTTGCCCCACGAAATTTAAATGCTCCTACTTTCTGGAAGTTTTCACATTTAAACACTAAATCACAATTCAATATATTATTTATTACAGAAGATGATAGAACAGGAGTTCTGTGAATGAGTGATTTTATTCTCTTGTGAGCTTCCTGAATGTCAGAAAATTTGGGGATTATATATGACATTTAATTGTTTTTTGCTAAAGTAAAAAATCATTCATGTTTTTCCGAATCATTCATGTTTTTTTTATAAGCTTCAAATCTTAACATAATCTCTGAATATAAATTATAATCAGAAATGCTAAGTACGTACATCTCCTGAAAATTGCAAAAATCCATAAATTTATGTGCTTCTACACCACTTAGGCCTGTTAGATTCCTTATTATGTGCACGTTATACCGTTGGTTAAACTTTTGTACTGCATCCTGATTTTCTATTACATCAAAATATTTTTTAATCTCTTTAGCCTCCTTACTAAACAAAGAATAAATTAGTGATGCCGGCGACGTTATCACGGGCTTTGCAACCAAAGGAAATTCAACATGTTTAAATAATTTTTCAAGCCCGGGATTAATTCCTGTTTCAGGTAATTCTAAATTTAAAACCTTGTATTCAAAATCCTTATATGTTCCTAAATATGTAATACTTACTTCAGGTATTTCATAATATCTGTTTTGCAATGAAATCTGAACTAGTGAATCTTTAGCAAACTCTTCGATGGGGTATTCAAGATAATAAAACCCAATTGCCGAAAAGTGTAAAGTATCTCCCTGATTTACCCATATTTCAAAATATCCGGAAGTATCAGCAACTACTCCCCAGTGCTGATCAAGATTTATTACATGAGCAAGAGCTACAGGATATTTACCTTCTTCACTAATAATCTTACCTGAGAAGTAAAACAAACTATCATTATCCTGCGCATATACAGAACATGCTGTAGAGAAAATCAATGCAATAAATAAATACTTTTTATATGAGATTTTTTTCATTTAAGATTTCATCTGTCAACAAATATAATTTATGATTAGCTGACAACAAGTTATTGTTAACAATATTTAACTTTCCCTAATTATTTTAAACATTCCAATATCAGAACTGACCTTATTGTGTAAACTTTTATGCGATTTTTTTGGTTATCTTCGTAACTTGATCTGATATGATAACGCAATATTAATATTATTATGTTTGATGAGAAGAAAAAGATAATTGAAGCAGCATGGGAAAACCGGTCTGTTCTGGAATTAGAATCAACCAAAACTGTAATTCGTGATGTGATTGAATTATTAGATAAAGGGAAGGTAAGAGTAGCAGAACGTGTTAATAATAAATGGAAGGTAAATGACTGGATTAAAAAAGCAGTTATTTTATATTTTCCAATTCAGAAAATGGAAATTATCAAAACTGGTCCCTTTGAGTTTCATGATAAAATCGATTTAAAAACCGGATATGACAAACTGGGTGTAAGGGTAGTTCCACATGCTATTGCACGATATGGTTCGTATGTTGCAAAAGATGTAATTATGATGCCATCATATATTAACATTGGAGCATATGTGGATTCCGGAACAATGGTTGATACATGGGCAACAGTAGGTTCCTGTGCGCAAATAGGTAAAAACGTTCATTTAAGTGGTGGTGTTGGTATCGGTGGCGTTTTAGAACCTGTACAGGCTGCACCTGTTATTATTGAGGACGATTGTTTTATCGGATCACGTTGTATTGTTGTAGAAGGTGTTCATATAGAAAAAGAATCTGTTTTAGGTGCAAACGTTGTTATAACAAATTCTACAAAAATTATTGATGTTTCAGGAGCTGAACCCGTTGAATATAAAGGATACATACCCGCAAGATCGGTTGTAATTCCGGGAACACAGTCCAAACAGTTTAATGCTGGCGAATATCAGGTTCCCTGTGCATTAATTATTGGTAAAAGAAAAGAATCCACAAATCTTAAAACTTCATTAAACGACGCTTTAAGAGAATATAATGTTGTAGTATAAAACATGGTAAAGTTTTTAATAATTCAAACTGCATTTATTGGCGACGTTATTCTGGCCACACCTGTTACTGAAAAACTACATGCCTTCTACCCTGATTCACAGATCGATTTTTTATTGCGAAAAGGAAATGAAAATTTACTAAGAAATCATCCATTTGTTTCAAACATATTAATTTGGGATAAAAAGAAAGAAAAAAAGAAAAATCTTTTTCGAATAATAAAATTAGTTAGAGCCAAAAAATACGACTATGTCATTAATCTTCAGAGATTTGCTTCAACGGGTATAATAACAGCCCTTTCAGGAGGGAAAATAACTGTTGGGTTTAATAAAAATCCCTTTTCTCCTTTTTTCACACGACGAATTAAACACAAAATTGGAGGTGGAGAACATGAGATTGAGCGTAATATCAAACTCATAACAGAAATAACGGATGATGGTGTTTTTAAACCAAAACTATATCCTTCTGATGAAGATTATCAGATAGTTTCGCTATACAAAATGAAACCATATATGTGTATTGCTCCCACCTCGGTTTGGTTTACCAAGCAGTTTCCTGAAAACAAATGGGTGGATCTTATCGATAAAATCGAATCAAAATATCATTTATACCTTATTGGCGGCCCTGATGATAAAAGTGCTTGTGAAAATATTATTTCAAAAAGCAACAGAAGTAGTATCTCAAATTTGTGTGGTGAATTAACTTTTCTTCAAACATCAGCTTTAATGGCCAATGCAACTATGAATTTTGTTAACGATTCTGCCCCAATGCATATGGCATCGGCTATGAATGCCCCAACAACAGCTATTTTTTGTTCAACAGTTCCTGATTTTGGGTTCGGCCCTTTATCGGATAGCGTCAAAATTGTTGAAACAAAAGAAGAGCTAAGTTGTCGTCCCTGCGGACTTCATGGGTTTAAAACTTGTCCGGAGAGTCATTTTAATTGTGCAAATACTATAGAACCGGAGAGCATGCTTTAATGACTCCTTAAAATTGTTTTATAACATGAAAGGTTATTTTTTTACTAAAGTGAATGGCCTACTTGTTTTCTACTATTTTTATTATTTCTCTTAAAGTATTTTCCACAGAAAATTTTTCTTTCAGAATTTTATATCCGGTATCACCCATTTCCTTTCGAAGATCCTTGTTCATATATAATTTTATAACTTTTTCAGTTAACAAGTCTACATTATAATCAGGTATGATATAACCATTTTTATAATCCTGAATGATTTCAGCTGAACTTCCTGTATCAAATGCAATTACAGGCATATTGAAGCTCATTGCTTCAAGTAAAACAAATCCAAATCCTTCCCAGATTGATGGCAAAATAAACAAATCAACCTGACTGTAAAAATCATCCAGATCTTTTTTAAAACCAATTAATTCAAATTCTTCATTTAAACCTAATCTCTCAATTTCCTTTTCCAGTTTTTTTCTTTGTGAACCTTCTCCGGCTATCTTAATTTTAAATGAAATACCTTTTTCTTTTAAAAGAGAAGCGAGCTTAATCATATATAAATGACCCTTTTCTCTGGAAAGCCTTCCTGCCGAACCAATTACTAACTGACTCCCAATATCTTTTATCTTTCTGTCAAACTGCTCATTTATTTTAATTCCGTTATAAATTACCTTAACAAAGCTATCCTTGACAACGTCTGAATAATTTAATAAAATACCCTTTTTAGTTTGTTCAGAATTGGTGATAATTTTATCTAAATATTTAACAAACAGGTGCTTATAATACCACTTTCTTTTGATCGGTTTAGGAATGGCCCTTCTGTAAACTATTTTATTAACCCCAAGTTTACTCGCTACTTTAGCGCCAAATTTTAAATCATTTGATAAATTCAAAAATAATGTGCCTATATTATATGCTTTAAGTATTCTTTTAAGACGCTTTCTCTGAAAAATATTAATCGAACTATATGTTGTAACTTTTATACTTTTAAGTTCCAGTTCCAGCTCATATTTTCTTACTTCATTAAATAAAGCAGAATTTTTATTTGTTATAACCAGAACCTTATATCCTGCCTTTGACAAGTAACGCGCAGTATCAAGAGTCCACTTTTCACCACCACCCCATACTTTATTCGAATTTAATAAACATATATTTTTGTGATCGGGAGTAAAACGTCTTGCAAATAATTTTTTAAGTTTTACATATTTTAAAAATACTTCCGTAGATGAAATAACAGCAATAACTAATCCCATTATTCCGCTAAGAAATCCTAACTTAATAAAATAATCTCTTACAAACCTCCATGGAGATCTTGCTATAATCTCCAGAACGGAAACAGCTCTTCCGTTTTCGTAATACGACCTGGCCAGAATCGAAGAATACCTATTAGCCTGAATAACATGCTCATCAATAGTATAATATGAAAAATGCAATAAATCTCCTTTAATATTTTTTACTCTTACTCTTTTATTAAACACAAGCTTTTCATGAACTTTCAATCCGCCCCAGCTACCTTTACGCGAATCCCATAGGCGTATCTTCCTGTCAGGATACCAACCACCATAACGAATCCATTTACCACAATAATTAGTCAACCTGTTAAACGAATATGCATCGTATTTCCAGTTGCTTTTTACAAAAAGGATTGATTTTTTAAGATTCTTCGATAATGCTTCATCAGCATCAAGGGATAATATATAAGGATGTTGTGCTTTTTTTATTCCATAATTTTTTTGTGCTGAATAGCCAAGAAATTCATGCTCATAAAATTTTACATTATACGATTCACATATTTCTCTTGTTTTATCCGTAGAAAAAGAATCGATCACAATTATTTCATCAACAATTTCATGAATAGATTCAAGACATCTTCTAATGTTTCTTTCTTCGTTTAAAGTAATTATTACAGCACTAATCTTTATCATTATTCCAAAATTATTTTATTAAAACAAATATAGAACACTTATTTCTGACAATTTATATATTTGCAAAGTAATTTAAATTTTACCTGAATGAAGATTAGCGGTTTTACAATGTCCAAAAATGCAGAGAAACTAGGTTATCCTGTTAAAGAATCTATAATGTCTGCATTACCTTTGGTCGATGAATTTATTGTTGCATTAGGAGATAGTGATTCTGATGATAATTCCAGAAAATTAATTGAAGAAATTAATTCTGAAAAAATAAAAATTATTGATACTGTCTGGGATATTGAAAAATACCCGAGAGGTATGGAACATGCACATCAGACAGATATTGCAAAAAACAACTGTACAGGCGACTGGCTTATTTACCTGCAGGCGGATGAACTTATTCATGAGGGTGATATTCCGGCCATAAGGAAAAGGTGTGAAGAATTAATTGATGATAAAGAAGTTGAGGGCTTGTTGTTTAATTATTATCATTTCTGGGGAGATTACAAGCATTATCATTACTCTCACAGCTGGTATAAACACGAAATCAGAATTGTACGAAATGACTCTGAAATTCATAGTTGGGAATCTGCACAATCTTTTAGGCGAATTCCTGAATTTGACGGATTAAATTACAGAGTTCAGGAAAATACATATAAATTAACTGTTGCTAAAGTAGATGCTCATATTTATCATTACGGATGGGTGCGCCCGCCACATATAATGAAAAAGAAGTTGGTTTCATTTGCAAATAATCACAGGGGAGCAGCCGGAGCCGAAAAAATGGAAAAAATACAATTTGATTATGGCAACATTAACAAAATAAGGAATTTCAAAAGAACACATCCGGAAGTTATGAGTAGTAAAATACTTAATTTTAACTGGGAAGATAAATTATATAAACGTAATAAGAAACGCCAGAAATTTAAACATGAAAAGTTTAAATATAAACTTCTTTCTTTTATTGAAAATTATATTCTTCGTAAAACTATTTTTAGTTTTCAAAACTACAATCTTCTTAAAAACAAATAATACGCTTTCTGCCGTATAAAAAGATGGAAAAACCACGAGCATCAGTAATCATTTCAGTTTATAATAATTTTAAGTTCCTCGAACTTGTTTTAGCAGGATTTGAACGTCAAACAAATAAGAATTTTGAAATTCTACTGGCTGACGACGGATCAGAAGAAGAGTTTATTAAAAAAACCCAGTACTACATTAATCACTCTTCTTTAAATATACGACACGTTTGGCATGAAGATAAGGGATGGAGAAAAAATGCAATTTTGAATAACGCAATTCAGACTGCCGGATCTGACTACTTAATTTTCATTGATGGCGATTGTATACCTCACAAAAATTTTGCACACGAACACTTGCTAAATAGAGATCACAATACAATTTTAGCCGGACGAAGATCAAATCTTTCTCAATTTATTTCTGATAAATTAACATTCAAAAACGTTAAAAATGGTATTTTAGAAAGAGGGTTTGCACTAACAGGATTATTTCTAAAATCTATTGTGGGAGGTACGCATTTAGAAAATGCAGTTTATTTTAAAAGTAATTTCATAAGAAAAAGAATAAACAAAAAAGACAAAGGTGTTCTGGGTAGTAATTTTTCTTTATATAAATCTGATATATTGGAAATTAACGGGTTTGATGAAAGATATTTAAAACCTGCCGTGGGAGAAGATACAGATCTGGAATACAGACTACGCAATGCAGGTAAAAAAGTAAAATCCATAAAACATCTTGCAATACAATATCATCTGTTTCATAAAAAATTGGAACGTGATAAAGCAAATTTGGAATATCTAAATCAGGTAATTGAAAATAAAACAACCTACACACCATATGGAATCAACAAATAGTTTTGATCCGGACATAAAAAAAACACTGGAAGTATTAAAAGAAGGCGGAATAGTTTTATATCCTACAGATACAATATGGGGCATTGGTTGTGATGCTACAAACGAAAAAGCAATTGAAAAGGTTTTCCAAATAAAGCAAAGAAGTGATCAAAAAAGTATGCTTGTATTACTGGACAACCCGAATAAAATTCCTTCTTACGTAAATGAAATGCCTGATATTGTATGGGATTTAATTGACCTGGCAGATAAGCCACTCACAATAATATATTCAGGAGCTAAAAACTTAGCTAAAAACCTGATTTCTTCTGACGGAAGCATTGGAATCAGAATCACAAACGATTTATTTACACAAAAATTAGTTTCTAAGTTTGGTAAGCCAATAGTTTCTACATCGGCAAATTTAAGTGGTAAGCCAACGCCTTCGAATTATTCTGAAATAAGTCAGAAAATAATTGATGCGGTGGATTATGTAGTAAAATGGCGACAGGATGACGTCTCAAAAATAATGCCCTCAGATATTATTAAACTGGAACCTAACGGAGAAATACAAATCATAAGAAAATAATAAAAAGCTGTCTCAAAAGTCCTTTTTTGTCATCTCCAACTTGATTGGAGATCTCATAAGTAATTGTATAAATGTTAAGTATGAGATTCCCTTTTACAAGGGAATGACAGTTTTGTTACTTTTGAGACAACTTCTTCATATATAAATTTTAATTAATTATCGCTTCTTATTTTTCCGCTACCTGTAATATTTGCATCAATAATTGGGTTTCCTTTATAAGATATTCTTCCACTTCCTGTAATATTTGCATCAAGTTCTTCTGTTACAAAAGCTTTTATTGATCCGGAACCTGTTATTACTAAATCTGCATTCCTGAATTCAAGACCGTGAGAATCAAAATCTCCTGACCCTGTTACAGTAACATCTAATTCATTCCCCTGAGATTTGCCATCTACTCTGATGTCACCTGATCCTGAAATTACTACATTAATATTCTTAATATCCAGATCATTGATTAATAAAGATCCACTGCCTGAGATGATAAGTCCCAGACTTTCAGATTTTATTGCTGTTTTAGCAATAATATCTCCGGAACCCGAAATTATTAATTTTTTAATGTCCTTAACAGTTACATAAACATTAATTTTTCGCGTACCCTTGTAATTGTACCACTTTTCAAATTTAATTTGCAGCTCATCTCCTCTAACTTCTGTAACGATCTTTGCAAGAACATCTTCATCAGCTTCAATTATAACTTCATTTACTGCTCCTTGCGACAGATAAAGATCCGCCGATATAGAAAGTCCTATTTCAGTAAAATCAGCAACATTTCTGTTCTCTTTTTTTACATCCTGTAACGAATTACCATGCGCACTGATTGACATAAAACCAATTATAGCTATAATTGTCAGTGCTGTAAATTTTAATGCTTTTGTTTTCATAACCTCAGATTTAAGTTTTGTTTTGATAAAAGACGATTAAAAATTATACATGCTGCAATAATTTAATTAATTTTGGTTTGCAGATATTAATATTAGTAAATCAAACGAAACTACATACATCTAAATGATCTTTTTCCCAAAATCATATACTCCACGCTGGGTAGTATTTCTTATTGATATTTTTATTTGCGCTTTTTCAATTACGGCAGCATTT
>JAHOYT010000057.1 GCA_019038645.1 Bacteroidales bacterium | reverse complement strand
ATTTATATCTTTATATATTATGATATATGTCATTAATGATATATATCATCATTTAAAATGAAAGAAGAAAATGGAATTAGCGCATAAAGTCAGTAATTGCAAGGATTGTATTTATAGGTCCTGGGCGTTTAAAAATTTATCCGCTGAAGAATTAAAGGTCATTAATGTAAAAAAAACAGAAAAATTTTATAGAAAGGGCGAGAACATTTGTCTTGAGGGCGATGAAATTTCATCATTTATGTATCTTCAGACTGGCCTTGTTAAACTTTTTAAAACCGAGCTAAATTCAAAAGAACACATTATAAGTATTGCCAAACCTAAAGATTTCATTGGTCTTTTAAGTATTTTTTCAAATACAAAACAGATCTACTCAATCACCGCTATTGAAGATTCTATTGTTTGTTTTGTTAATTTAGAAATCATCAAAAAGTTTATAAAAACAAATGGCATTTTCGCCATTGATTTTTTCGAGAAGATTAGTGCAGTTTCGGACTCTGTTATTAAAACCAGAATTGATATTAATACACGTCAATTGAGGGGAAGAATAGCTTACATATTACTTTTCTTTTCCAAACACATATATGGCTCGTCAAAATTTAATCTCCCAATTAGCCGAAAAGAAGTTGCTGAATTAATAGATATGAGTACTGAAAATGTAATCAGAGTATTGTCCGAGTTTAGAAAAGATAATCTTATTCAAATAGAAGGTAAAAATATTGAAGTTCTGGATATCAAACGGCTAGAGAAAATATATGAATTAGGCTAATTTTTATGATTTTTTAATTCTCTTATTTTTTGTGACAATTTCGATGCAAAAATAAAGTTATTAAGCTCTTTATTTTGAGTGTCAAAAATATCCTCCTTAGTCCCTTCCCACCACTTTTCTCCTTTATAAATAAACATAACCTTATCGCCAATTTCCATTACAGAATTCATGTCGTGAGTATTAACGATAGTAGTCATATTATACTCAATTGTCAATTCTTTTATCAAATCATCAATCAGTATTGCAGTTTGAGGATCAAGACCTGAATTTGGCTCATCGCAAAACAAATACTTTGGATTAAGAGCAATTGCACGTGCAATTGCCACTCTCTTCTGCATTCCCCCACTTATCTCCGAGGGAAACAATTCATTTACATTAATAATATTTACACGTTTTAAACATTCGTTTGCACGATCCCTTTTCTCGTCCAATGACATTTCGGTAAACATGTCCAATGGGTACATTACATTTTCTTCGACAGTTGCGGAGTCAAATAAAGCACCACCCTGAAAAAGCATTCCAATTTGCTTTCTCATTTCTTTCTTTTCCTTAAATTCCAACTTGTTAAATACAGTATCATCAAATACTATTTCACCTTCATCTACATCATGTAATCCTACAATTGATTTTAACAACACCGTTTTCCCTGATCCACTCTGTCCTATAATCAGGTTTGTTTTACCTTTTTCAAATAAAACATTAATATTTTTTAAAACATGTGTTTCGTTGAAAGACTTGAATACATTCTTAACTTCGATCATGAAAGCAATAGTTGCGTTAATATAACATTAAAAAGCAAAATAAAAATACTACTGCGAACTACGGCCTTTGTACTTGATTTTCCCACTTCTAAAGATCCTCCATACGAATAGTACCCATGATAAGCCGAAATGGATGTTATCAGGAAAGCAAAAATGGCCATTTTAATTAGCGCGTAAACAATATAATAAGGAATAAAAGCATATTGAATACCATATACGTAATCCTGTGTTGTCATAACTCCTGTTGCAACACCTGCAATCCATCCTCCAAATATTCCAATAATCATACTCATTAAGCATAAAAATGGAGAAAATAAAACAGTAGCAATAATTTTTGGAAGTATTAAATAGCTTGCAGAATTCACTCCCATAATCTCCATGGCATCTATCTGCTCAGTAACTCTCATAGTACCAATTTCAGAAGCAATATTCGAACCTATTTTACCAGCTAGTATTAAAGCGACAATTGTTGAAGAAAACTCTAAAAGCAAAGTATCCCGTGCGGTTAAGCCAATTAAATATTTTGGGTAAATTGGGTTTTCGGTATTATAAGCTGTCTGAATAGTTATAACAGCACCCATAAAAATTGAAATAATAGCTACAATTCCAATTGAGTTTAAACCAAGTTTATCTATTTCCTTTATAGTTTCCCGATAATAAATTTTTAGTTTTTCGGGTTTTGAAAATACCCGAAAAAGCAATAAAAAATATTTTCCAACATGATTAAAAAGACCCATATATGACTATTTAAGTTTACAAATATACTAATTTATAAATCCTTTATTAAAACACGCATATTTAATAAACATTTTTTAATGTTATTCGCTTTTATTCTTTTGCATTTTGTAATTTAGTAAACATATAATCATCCTAAATAATAAAACAATGATGAATAATAATTATTGTGTAATAATGGCAGGAGGTGTTGGAAGCAGGTTTTGGCCTTTAAGCAGGATGACCAAACCTAAGCAATTTTTAGATATTCTTGGCACCGGAAGAACTTTATTGCAAATGACATTTGACCGGTTTGTTAAAATTTGTCCGGCGGAAAATATATATATTGTAACAAGTATTAATTATAAACAAACGGTTCTGGAACAATTACCTGAATTGTTTGAAGAACAGATTTTACTTGAGCCTGTAAGAAGAAATACCGCCCCTTGTATTGCGTATGCTAATTATAAGATTTTCAAGAAAAATCCTGAAGCAAATATAGTTACAGCCCCTTCCGATCATTTAATTCTTAAGGAAAATGAATTCATAAAAGTAATACAGAAAGGCTTGAAATTCGTGACAGGTAAAGATGCTATGCTCACTTTGGGTATTAAACCCGGTAGGCCTGAAACTGGTTACGGTTATATTCAGGTCAATGGTAATAAAAATCACACTGAGAATAAAAATATTTATAAAGTAAAAACTTTTACTGAAAAACCTGATAAAAAATTAGCGAAAATATTTTACGAAAGCGGAGAGTTTTTCTGGAATGCAGGAATTTTTATCTGGTCTTTAAAAACAATAATGAAAGCATTCGAGATTCATTTGCCAGAAATAAATTCCCTTTTTATGGAAGGTATTAATTTATACAATACTAAAAATGAAGAAGCTTTTATCCAAAATACATACAACGAATGCAAAAACATTTCGATTGACTATGGAGTAATGGAAAAAGCCGAAAATGTATATGTTTACGGAAGCAATTTTGGCTGGGCAGATTTAGGAACATGGGGTTCGTTACATGATAATATATCAAAAGACAAGAACAAGAATTCAATTATTGGGGAAAATGTATTCGCATATGATCTTAAAAATTGTATTGTTAATATACCTGAAAATAAACTTGCTGTACTTCAGGGTCTTAACGATTTGATTATTGTTGAATCCGAAGGAATTTTACTTATATGTAAAAAAGAAGATGAGCAGGAAATAAAACAATATGTAAATGATATTAAATTAAAATTAGGAGATAAGTATATATAAAAAAGGCGCTAAAGCGCCTTTTTTATGTTTTATATATTATACTAAAACTCCCATAAATCATGCTCCATTTCAAACAATTCCTGTTTGATTTTTTCGGCTTCAAGCAATGTGTTTAATCCCTGCAAGTAAGCTAAAACTTCTCTGTTATCATGAACATTAGTTTCTCTAACAATATAACTACTAAATCGTCGCTGAAAAAATATATCATCAAAACTAATTCTCTGCGCATCATTGTGTCTGTTAAATACTTCCTGCCCGGCTAACAATGGTCTCACTTCCGGGAAATATACCCAGAAAGTACGTTGTTTTCTTACCTGTCCTGTTTCAACATCAAGATATCTTCTTACAGGACAAATAGCCAGAGTTCTTATTTTCATTATGGAATGCTGCTTATCAAAATACCACTGTTCCTTCATCTCATACTGATATACTTCATCGTACTTTATTTCTCCTTCAATTACTGTTTCGACTAGTTCTCCTGTATTAGGATCCGGCACATTTTGTGTGTCTGCTAATGCATCAAATAAGGCATAAACCTCATCACGGGTATAAATTTCTTTAAACTCGTGATCTTTATAAGCAGTTAAACCTTCATTATTAATTCCATAAATTAACAGGCTAATTAAACTTTTTCTGTCATCCATATCAACTAAAGGATAATAAAACGGATGATTCATTTTTTCTCTACAATCAATAATTTGCCATATTTTTTTAGTCCATAACATATCGGCTTCTCTTAAGCTTGGATATGGGACGGGTCTTTTACCAGGTATATTTTCTTTTACATATACTCCGTCAACTACATTTTGGGCAAAAGATTGTTGTTTATTAAAAACTGCACTAAAAAGCGCAAAAACAAGGAAAACAACAAATAATCTTTTCATAACTGCTATTTTTAAATTTTAAATTATTTCGAATACTATAGGAGCCAGATTTCTAACACTTCCATCAGGCCCAATTGCTTTTACATCTTCAATATTAACTCTTTGACCTCTCCTTAGATCTTTCATCAAATCTTTTTGTGCCTTGGTAAAAATATTACCTTTGGTTGTTTGTCCAATAAAATATCCTCCACGGTCGGTAGTTGAAACTGTAAACTCTGTTATCTTAAATTCCAGATCAAAATCAAATCCTTCCATAACAGCGAACACTCCTGCCTGCGCAGAGAATACATTCCTTTGTATTTTACCTCCCTTTTTACCAGCAACCTGAATTGTTGGATCAGGTAACGCCTTTACCCGGAAAGGAGCAACACCCATATTTTTAGACACACCATCTATTTCGGCACGAACCGAAATTAAGCTATTTCCAGGTCTTTTAGGTAAAACAATATATTCACCATCTCTTTGCTTTCTAATTGAAGCATTTGTAATAGACGGTGTTATTTTATTACCCGGAACACCTGCAATTGATATACTAACAGGATTATCAACACCAACATAAAACACATTCATTTTCGTTGGGGAAACAACTAAATTAGGTTTAGCAATCTGATATTCTCTTTTAAAAGGTTTTGTAATATAATTACCATCCGGGCCCATTACTTTTATTAATCCACCCCAATTTTGTTTTCCTAATAATGTGCTTAATCTTGAAAACTTCCCTTTTCCTTCAACAACATCTAATGAATCATAACTACCAACCATATTGTACTCATATACGCCCTGCTCGTTTTTAACAGAATCATAATTACCAATATACACTAATGGAGGTGCCGTTGTATCCAATGCAGCAAGGAACACGTCAGCTTTATACTCGTTTCCCTGTAAAATATAACTTGAATTTGGAATTACCGTTGCTTCTATTTTATTAACAGCAAAAGATCCTGCATCAATTTGTCTATATAAATATTGTACTATTTCTGATTCAGAATTACGAACATCAACCTGCATTTTTGATAGTAATGGCATTACTGCCGCTAAAGGCATGTGTGCAAAATACTTCACTTCCCACTTCTTTTGTGTTCCATCCTTAGACGGAGGAGGGGCTTTTGTTTCCAAATTAGTTTCGAGAGAACTGATAACCATCAGATCTTTTTCATCAACTAAGCTAATTAAGTACTCCCTGTATTCCTGGATTTTCTTCTTTAATTCAAATGCTTTACCATCCATATTAGGACCTATTAATACCCGGCTGGGTGCGTCAGATCCATCTTTACCTTCAATTTTTTCGTTAATTATTTCTCCTTCTGCAGTAATCACACCGTCCTCTAATTCTCCCTGCCCGTTATCAGCAATAATTTCCTTTTTCAAATCCTGAATATATTCATATAATTCATCAGATCGCCTTTTTACCTCATCCGCCTTATCTTTCCAGGGTTTTACTTTAGTCTCATTCTGAGCATATTGTTCGTTAAAGTCGCGATAAAGCTGCTGGTTTTTTACAGTGTAATTTTTAGTTGTTTTTACCAAGCCTTCATCAACTGCACCAAAAGCGTCTAAAACTTCAGCAGAAACATTTAATGCTAACATAGCTGTTAACACCAAATACATCATACCTATCATTTTCTGTCTGGGAGTTTCTTTTCCGTGACCCATAACTATTTTTTTCTATAACAAATTTACTTGTTAGTTATATTCATTGCAGATAACATATTTCCATAAACACTGTTAAGAGCAGCTAAATTATTATTAAGTTTAGAGATTTCTTCTCTGTATATATTTGTCTCATCAACAGAACCTTTTAAGTTATTCATAATTCCATCCAGCTCACCAAATAGCGTTTTGGATGTTTTTAAATGATCATTGGTGCTTTGCATCTGCAATTCATATACTGAATTCAATGCTGATAAGTTCTTATTTAATGATTCAAGTTTTTCGTTATAAGATTGACTTCCATTTGAAATTATTTCCACATTTGCCTGAATTTTTTCTTCAAGTCCTTTGTAATTATTCAAAAAACTGTCACTGGCTTTTGTAAATTGCTCTGCAACATTCTGACCTGTTTCATCCATCATTTCAGAAGATTTTTTATATGAATCAACTAAACCTTCAACCGAATTACTTAATTGAGAAGCAGACTGTCCATAAGATTCCGTCATAGAAGAAACAGATTCAGATGCAGCTTGAATATTATCAACAAACTGATTGGTTGCGTTTGCTGCATCTGCAACATTCATTATATTTTGTGTAGTCTGATTTAAATTTTTTAATCCTTTTCCAAGTTTTGCAAAAAGATCAGGCGTTATTTCTGCACTTTCCAGCATTTCGTCCAGTTTTCCAAATCCTCCTCCAGAACCGGTTCTTTCACCACGAGCTATAGGAGCAAAATCCTCGTCATCAGTAATACCGGCTAATTCCGGATATACTAATGTCCAATCCACTTCTTCGTGCATCGGTTCAAAAGCAGAAAAGAAGAAAATTACTACCTCTGTACCCATACCTACTATCAACATCTCAGAGGCTAATGGCCAGTGCATAATTTTAAATAATGCACCCATAATAACAACGGCAGCTCCGATACCATATAATTTCGCCATAAAGTTTTTCCATCCGGAACTCTGAACTAATTCTGCCACATTAATCATAACACAAAATTTTAAAGTTTTACTTTACCCTATTAATTTACACCCAGATAAGAACGAACACATCTGAAACCAATATAAGATTTAGATGAGTCCTGAAATTCATATGCTCTTGTTCCTGTTTGTAAGAAATAACCTATATCTTTCCATGAACCACCTCTAAGTACTTTTCTTTTCATTGAAGGAGGATCGTCTGGTAATGCTTCATATCGGTAATCCGGATTCATATCATGCATAAAACTATACGATGATTCGTCAAATGCATTTGCTGTCCATTCGGACACGTTTCCTGCCATATCAAACAGACCATATTCATTAGGAGAATAACTACCAACTGCAACGGGTATCATACCTCCGTCATCAACATAATTTCCCCTTAAAGGTTTAAAATTAGCAAGGAAACATCCTTCTTTATTTCGCGTATACATACCTCCCCACGGATACATAGAAAGGTCCAGATTACCCCGGGCGGCATACTCCCATTCAGATTCAGATGGCAATCTGAAGTCCTGAACAAATCCATCTCCGGAACTACGAAGGAAATTATTTAAATATTGGGTTCTCCAGATAGCAAAAGCTCTTGCTTGCTTCCATGTAACACCAACAACAGGATAATTGTCGTATGAAGGATGCCAGAAATACATATTAGTATACGGTTCGTTAAATGAATATGTAAAATCACTTATCCAGCATAGCGTATCAGGATATACATTAATAACATCTCTTAAAATAAAAGCAGATCTGTCTTCTACATCCATTCTTTCTCCCTGAGCATTAACTGCTGAACCATTATATTCTTTTGTATCAAAATTATATCTGTTTGATTTTAACGCTGCTTGTTGCATATCAACTCTGTAATATTCAAACATCAATTTTCTCGTATCGATTTCTTTTCTACGATAAAAACGCTCATGTTCAGCTAAATATAATTCATTAACTATCTCTGCTTGCTCTTCGTCCATAAAATCAATTTCAATATCCCAATTTAAAATAGGTGGTTCAATTGGATTACCAAATTCATCTTCGGCTATTAAAAAATCCTCTATTTGTTCACCTAATTTTCTTCGCATAATTGAATCACGAACATAATATACAAACTGACGATATTCATTATTGGTTATTTCGGTGGCGTCCATCCAGAAAGCATCAACTGAAACAGTTCTGGCATATGCTGTCATAGCCCATGCTACATCCTGATCACTTGGCCCCATGCTGAAGCTACCCATGGGGACAAAGCTCATTCCGTATGGTGTAGATTCAAACCATCCTTGTCTGTTCTGAACACCTGTCAACTCACCCGCATTGTATTTACTACAACCAAAAGAAGCTGCCAATAGTATAATAACAAGTAATTTTTTCATAATATTTTAAATATTTATTTTGCAAAATAACAATAATTCTTCAATTTTTTATTATTATATTCTATAAAAATCTTATACTCTTATACTTTTCTGGTGTTTTATCTTTTTTTACATCCAGGCAAAACCCCATCATTATCTCATGAGATCCATTATTATATCCTATTAAATCAGAAACAACAAAATCATATGAATAACTTATTTTTACCCATTTAAACAGTTCAGCACCAAGAATACCAGTAATTGCATTATCCGTTCTTAAAGAAACGCCACCCCACATCTTTTTATTGTATGCAATTATTGCATTAAGTGCTAACTGTGAATTTGTGCCATCTGATTGAACAAATACGGCTGGCTGAAATTCCAGTAAAGGATTTGCAAAGGGTAAATTATATCCTGCCGTAATATAATAGTGTCTTTTCAATACCGGTGTTCCTTTTTCATATTCAAATTCTGGCTCATTTAAATGTGTAGAAGAAATGCCCAGGTATAAATCCTGTGTTTTATAATACAATCCAAAACCAAAATCAAGAAATGTCATTGCTTCGCTATTTGCAAGCGGAATAGCCGGGTCAGTAGCACCATCAGTACCATCAGGTGCTTCCCAAACAGCATCGATTGCTGAGTTAGCTACGCCCCATTTTACTCCGATTCCCAATTTCCCTTTTCCAACTGTTTGCTTATATGCAATTGATATATTTACTTTAAAATTTTTATCAAATCCAAGCTCATCATTTTCTAATGAAAGACCTAATCCAAAACGATTTTTAATAGCTGCATCAATATTAAAAACAGTTACTGAAGGTGCTCCGTCAAATTCTGTCCATTGCATTCTTTGAAGCGCATAAGCACATATTTTATCTTCGCTTCCGGCATATCCCGGATTAATAAGCAGCTGGGTATACATTGTCTGACTAAATTGAGGATCCTGTTGCCCTTTTAATAATGCTGATACCATTAAGAGAATGACAAGAAATAAAAATTGTTTTTTCATATTAAATAGCGTATTCCTCAATTATAATAAAGATTGCCAAAGGTAAAATAAACAAAAATTAAATTTCTATACAAATTTTATCCGTATTAAAATGTTAATCTTACCAGATAAGACGCTTCACTTATACTGCTGAAAAATAATAAAGTTACTAATGATAATCTTATTTACAAAAAAATACTGTGGAATTAATCCTTTTTAATTGATCTTTTGGAAAAACTTCAGCCATCTCTCCGGAACATCTCCGTTACTGGCTTCAATATAATCGTCGTTTGTACACGATATTAAAATTTGTTTATCTGCACCTGATTTAAAAGATGGTACTTCAACCCACCAACGATCCGTTTTTTCACTTTTATAAAAAACTAATTTGTGTTCAAAACCATATGGATTTACAATATACTTCTTATAATCCTGATAATTCTCAAGCGGATATTCTACTATTCTGTTATTGTAACCATCAATGAAATACCATATTAGCTGTGCAATAAGGTGAGCAGTCTGACAATTTATATCTGAGCTGAAATTGTAATCATAAATACCTAAAGATGACAATTTAGAACTCATCCCTGCATATTTTGACATCTGGCATAATTCCTCACCATAAAATCCGTTAGGAGAAGGCTGTAATTGTCCGGGAGCATCGGATTGTCGTCCAGCTGAAATATTAATACCAATTACATCTGCATCTCTGAAAATAGGCTCTACCTCCTTAATTTTCGAACGAATATAACCTAACCTGTAAAGGAAATGCGATTGATCAGAAAGATATTTTGAAATCCCGGAATTTACATAATGTGTTTGGTAACCCATATTAGTGTAAGAGAACAATGATTCGTTTTCTTCAACAATTATTTTCCATAGTGCAGATTTATACTTCTTTTCTCTATCTTCCACAAGACCGATTTTACTATCAACAGATACCAGATTAATTTTTTTCTCTAGTTTATTATATGCAAGGTAATTTGGATAAATAGCATCTTCAGCTGCACCTATTATTACAGGAGTAATATTTAAAGTTATTAATTCAATAATAACATCTCTTAACGCAATAATATAATCGTTTGTAGTTTTTCCTTTTTTGAGATTTCCCAAATCATACAATTTGATTTTCCTGTTAAATCCGGATAAGCTATACAGATATTCTCTAATTTTTTCCAATCCGCTTAAGGAATCTGTAATATTATCAGGATTACTATCAGGAACCCCGATGATAGCAATATTGTAATTTTCGATATTCCTGATTTTATTAGTGGTAGTATTTATATCAATAGATGAAATCAACTGATCTTTATTACTTATGTAATTTTTAAAATCAATTTTTAAATCAATTGTATCGAAGTAATCATTCAGATTCATGCTATTTCACAAGGATTATTATAAAATGAATTTTTTATTTTTTGGCCTTCCCTTTTTTGGAGGCTGTCTTTTTGGTTTTTGAACTTTTCTCCGCTTTATCACTTCCCTTAACAATTTCCATGCATTTAACCAAAGTTAAATCTTCTGCTTTTATGTTTTTCGGAATTCTGTAATTTTTCTTTTTATAAACAATATAAGGACCCCAACGACCATTTAAAATTTGAAGCTCCGGCTCTTCATCAAAAGATTTAATAAACTTAAGACGATCTTTCTCCCGTTTTTCTTCAATTAATTCGATTGCCCGGTCAAGTTCAATTTTATATGGATTATCTTCCTTTTTTAAAGAAATAAATTTTGAATCATGTCTGACATAAGGACCAAAACGACCTATAGAAACAACAACTTTTTTATCTTCATAAAGCCCTATATCTCTTGGTAATTTAAAAAGTTCAATTGCCTCATTCAGGGTGATTGTTTCCAGATGTTGTCCTCGCTGTAATGAAGCAAATCTTGGTTTTTCTTCATCATCCTTTAACCCTAACTGCACCATTGGTCCGTAGGGTCCAATTTTAACTGAAACAGGTCTCCCTGTTTCAGGATCGTCTCCTAGAATTCTTTCTCCCACACTTCTGTCTGAAGTTTCAAGAGTTGTTTCTACAGTTTGATGAAAAGGTTTATAGAATTTGTCAATCATTTTAGTCCAGCCAAGTTTTCCGCTGGCTATTTCATCAAACTCCTCCTCCACGGAGGCAGTAAAGTTATAATTTACTATTTCATTAAAATGTTCTGCCAGAAAATCATTCACAACCATTCCAATATCATTGGGGAATAGCTTGTTTTTTTCTGCACCTGTTATTTCAGCTTTTGTGCTTTCTTTTATTTTGCTGTTTATCAAAACATAAGAAATGTATTTTCTTTCGTTCCCCAGGCGATCTTCCTTTACAACATAGCCTCTGTTCTGGATTGTTGATATTGTAGGAGCATAAGTTGACGGACGTCCAATGCCAAGCTCTTCAAGCTTTTTTACAAGACTTGCTTCCGTGTATCGCGGCGGATAATGTGTAAACCGTTCAGTAGCCTGAATCGAATCGTAATCAAGTTTCTCTCCTTTATCTACAGAAGGAAGCAATCCCTTTGTTTCTTCATCGTTTTCATCATCGCTGGATTCAAAATATACCTTAAGAAACCCATCGAATTTAAGTACTTCGCCAACAGCAACAAACTTATGATCATCGTTAGAAACGTTAATATCTATTGTTGTTTTTTCTAATTGAGCTTCACTCATTTGAGATGCAACCGTTCTTTTCCAGATCAAATCATACAATCTCTTTTCTCTGTCTGTTCCTGATATATCCTGATTTTCAATAAAAGTTGGTCTGATAGCTTCATGAGCTTCCTGGGCACCTTTTGATTTTGTTTTAAAGTTCCGTGTTTTTAAATATTTCTCGCCAAATTCACTTAATATAACTTTTTTTGCTGCACCTATAGCTGTGCTTGATAAATTCACAGAGTCCGTTCTCATGTATGTTATTTTTCCCGACTCATATAGTTTTTGTGCAACAGACATGGTTTGCCCTACTGAAAAACTAAGTTTCCTGCTTGCTTCCTGCTGTAAAGTAGATGTAGTAAAAGGAGCTGAGGGAGATTTCTTTCCGGGTTTTTTAACGACACTACTAATTTCAAATGTTGCTGTTTTGCATTTTTCTATAAATTCAAGTGTTTTTTCAGGTGATTTTACTTTTTCTTTTAAATCAGCTTTTAATTCTTCATTTTTATTTGTTTTAAAAAGTCCTGTTATCTTAAAAAAGGACTCGCTTTTAAAACTCATTATTTCTCTTTCCCTGTCAACAAGCAGCTTCACAGCAACTGACTGCACTCTCCCAGCTGAAAGTGATGGCTTAACCTTTTTCCATAAAACAGGAGATAATTCAAAGCCAACTAGTCTGTCTAAAATTCTTCTTGCCTGTTGCGCATTAACCAGGTTTTCATCTATTAAACGTGGTGTTTTTATAGCATTCTGAATGGCTTCTTTTGTTATTTCGTGAAAAACTATTCTTTTTACTTTTTTAATATCAAGGTCCAGTACTTTTAGCAGATGCCAAGCTATAGCTTCTCCTTCACGATCCTCATCGGAAGCTAACCATACAACTTTTGCATCTTTTGCAATTTTTTTCAATTCCTTTACAACACTTTTCTTGTCATCAGGGATAATATACTGAGGTTCATAATTATTTTCGATCTCAATTCCCAAATTCTTTTTGGCTAAATCCCTGATATGCCCATAGCTTGACAAAACCTGAAAATTTTTTCCTAAAAACTTTTCAATTGTTTTTGCCTTTGCCGGCGACTCCACTATAACTAAGTTTTCAATCATGTATTTTTTGATTTTGAAGAATTCCTAAAACGACACAAAGCTATACAAATACTATTTCAAGTTCAAAATTTTGAATTAAATATTATTTATTAATTTTACAAGCGGTCGAAAAATGGCAATATGAATAAAATAAACTTTACAACAAAATTTTATATAAGATTGTTCTGGACATTGGTTTCAATACCAATAATAGCAATTATTTTAATTTTCTCTTTAATTTCTTTTGAAAAATTAGGAGAGATGCCAACTTTTAAAGAATTAGAAAATCCTGAAAACAATCTTGCTTCAGAGATTTATTCTGATGATGGTGTTCTAGTCGGAAATGTTTTTTGGGATAACCGATCGTATGCCAGTTATGATGAGCTTCCTGAGAATTTAATAAATGCATTGATTGCAACTGAGGACGTTCGTTTTCATAAACATTCCGGTATAGACGCCAGGGGACTTGGAAGAGTTTTAGTTTATTCTGTTTTATTAAATAATCGATCATCGGGTGGAGGAAGCACCATAACACAACAACTTGCAAAAAATCTTTTTCCAAGAGACACAGCAACTTATAATTCATCCATAGGGAAAACAGCTCATATGGGCGTTGTCAAATTCAAGGAGTGGGTAACAGCCGTTAAGCTTGAAAGAAACTATACAAAAGATGAGATTTTACTTATGTATTTAAATACAGTTCCTTTTGGAGGAATTACGTATGGTATTAAATCTGCATCTAAAACTTATTTTAATATAACTTCTGATTCATTGAAAGTTGAAGAATCTGCTTTATTAATTGGTTTATTAAAAGCACCTACATATTACAGTCCTGTTAGAAATCCTGAACGATCCCGATTAAGAAGGAATGTTGTTTTAAGCCAAATGAATAAGTATAATTTTATCAGCACTCAAGAGTTTGATTCATTAAGTGTATTGCCAATTGTTCTAAATTACAAATTTCAGGATCACAACGCTGGATTAGCAACTTATTTCAGAGAATATTTACGTCTTACTTTAAACAAATCAAAGCCAAACAAACGAAATTATTTTTCGATGAGAGATTACAGAATTGATTCTGTAGAATGGTTTACAAATCCCGTATATGGGTGGTGTAAGAAAAACAAAAAGCCAGACGGATCAGATTATGACTTGTATCGGGACGGACTTAAAATTTATACTACCATTGATTCGCGCATGCAAAAATATGCGGAAGAAGCACTTGTTGAGCATTTAAAAAATGAATTGCAGGATGATTTTAACGAAGAACAGGAAAACAATCCAAATTCTCCTTATTACGAAGAATTATCAGACGATGAATTAAAAGATATCATTGATCTTGCATTGCGAAGAACTGAAAGATACAGAAGCTTGCGAAGAAGAGGTGCAGAAATGGATTCGATCCGAGCAGTTTTTAATACGCCTTTTAACATGACTGTTTTTTCCTGGAAAGGTGAGATTGACACAGTGTTGTCTCCGTTAGATTCACTATTATATTATAAAAACTTTCTGCGTGCAGGGTTTGTTTCACTTGATCCACATAATGGGTATGTAAAAGCATATGTGGGAGGCCCTGATTTTAAGCATTTTAAGTACGATCATGTTACTCAAGGAAGAAGGCAGGTTGGTTCAACAATAAAACCTTTTCTTTATACGCTGGCAATGCAGGAAGGATATTCACCATGCCATGAAGTTCCTAATGTTCCAAGTACTTTTATGTTGAATGATACTACCTGGACTCCAAAAAATTCAGGCCCGTCGAGTAAAGATGGTCAAATGGTTACATTAAAATGGGGCCTTGCAAATTCTGTAAATTATATTTCTGCGTGGCTAATAAAACAGTTTAATCCGGTATCTGTAATTGATGTAATGAGAAAAATGGGTGTGCGAAGCAAAATTGTTGCTGTTCCGTCTATATTCCTTGGCACTTCTGATATCAAATTAAGTGAAATGACAAGTGCCTATTCAACGTTTTCGAACAAAGGAGTTCATGCTGATCCTCTTTTTGTAACACGTATCGAAGATAAAAACGGCAATACTCTGGCCAAATTTACATCTGAGAAAAATGAAGCTATTAGTGAGCAAACAGCTTATTTGATGACTAACTTACTTCAAAGTGTTGTTAAAGAAGGCTCAGGAGGAAGGGTGCGCTGGAGATACGAACTCTATAATGAAATAGGTGGAAAAACAGGGACAACTCAGAATAACTCTGATGGATGGTTTATGGGTGTAACTCCAAATTTGGTTTCTGGTGTTTGGGTTGGAGGAGAAGACAG
>JAHOYT010000095.1 GCA_019038645.1 Bacteroidales bacterium | reverse complement strand
ATATTAATGTAATAAATATAAATTTATTGTAACTAACTGATTATTTAATCGTCATAATTTTAAATTATTTTAAAACAACTATAAAATGGAATTAAAAATCACTAATTTATCGAAAACCTACCCTAATGGAGTGCAGGCATTAAGAAATGTAGATTTAACTATCCCAACCGGAATGTTTGGATTGTTAGGACCTAATGGTGCAGGAAAATCAACATTAATGCGAACAATTGCAACCTTACAGGAAGCTGATTCAGGATCAATTATTCTGGATGGAATGGATGTATTAAATCAAAAAAACGACGTACGAAAACAGCTTGGATATTTACCACAGGAATTTGGTGTTTATCCAAAAATTTCAGCTGAAATGATGTTAGATCATTTTGCTGAACTAAAAGGAATAATTAATAAAAAAGAAAGAAAAGAACTTGTTAAAGCTTTGCTTGAACAAACAAATCTATATCATGTGCGCAAAAAAAACCTAAGTAGTTATTCCGGTGGAATGAAACAACGTTTTGGAATAGCACAAGCTCTGATAGGAAATCCTAAATTAATAATTGTTGATGAACCAACTGCTGGTCTTGATCCTGCTGAGCGAAATCGTTTTCATAATTTGCTTAGCGAAATCGGTGAGAATATCATTGTTATTCTTTCAACACATATTGTAGACGATGTGAGTGATTTATGTAAGAATATGGCTATTATAAATGAAGGCCAACTATTATTACAAGGAGAACCTTCTGAAGTTATTAAAAATGTTGAAGGCAAAATATGGGAAAAAGTAATTGAGAAACATGAATTAAAAGAACATCAGGAGAAGTACAATATAATTTCTTCGCGTCTTTATACGGGCAAGATTATTATTCACGCGTATAGTGAAGTAAATCCTGATTCTTTTAATCTGGTATCACCATCTCTTGAAGATGTTTACTTTTCATCAATAAAAAAGGTGAAACAAACCACTAATGTTTAATTTAAATTACGAAACTCATGTTTTTAAGAATATTATTATTTGAATTAAAATTAAAATTCAGCCGGCCAGCTGTTTATATTTATTGGGCAATATTATTCGCACTGACATTCTTTATTATAAATGCATTTAGCGGTTTAATCGATGGTGTTAGTGTTTCAATTGGCGGAATGGGTGGCAAAGTTCTAACTAACTCACCTTTTATCATATACACAATGGTAACAGGCCTGAGTTTTATGGCATTAATACTTTTGCCAGCTCTTATTGGTAACTCAATATACAGGGATTATGAAAATAATGCGCACGCCTTACTTTTCTCTTATCCTATGAGCAGATTCGGATATCTTGGAGGAAGATTTCTGGGTGGTTTTATTGCTGCCGTATTTGTGTTTACAAGTATTGGTATAGGCATGTATTTTGCATCCATAATGCCATATTTGAACAGAGACTTTTTTGGTGAAAATAATTTACTGGCATATATCAGTCCATACATTTCTGGTATCATACCTAATATTTTTATTATTGGTATGCTGATTTTTGCAATAGCTGCAATTTCCAGAAATTTACTTGCAACCTATCTGGGCTGTATTGCACTATTAGTATTATACGGAGTTGCCGGAACGCTTGTAAGTGATATTGAAAACATAACAATATCATCTTTATTAGATCCATTCGGAAGTACTGCATTCGATAATCTAACAAAATACTGGACCGTTACGGAAAAAAATGAACAACTCATACCATTTACATGGCATTTACTATTAAACAGAGTATTATGGTCATCATTTGCAGCATTGGTATTTGTTGTTTTATACCGTAAGTTCAGATTTACTCAAAATGTTTTTCAGATAAGATTCAGAAAAAATTCCCGAATTGTTTTTGCAAATGTAAATCCGGTTCACAAGCTTTTTAAATTAAAACTGCCTGAAGTAAACAAACATTTTTCTGCTAAGGCTAAATTTAAGCAACTGATGCGCTTAATTGTTTTTGAAACAAAAAACCTCATTAAAAATCCATATTTTTTAGGAATACTGGCTACAGGGATCTTGTTTATATTGATAAATACAACTCAGCTGGGGAAAATTTATGGAACAACAACCTATCCGGTTACATATCAGGTAATTGATATATTGGGTACTACATTTGCTTTATTTGTTCTTATTATTATCACCTTTTTATCAGGAGAAATAGTATGGAATGAGCGTTCCTTCAGAATAGATGAAATTGTAAACAGTTTACCAATACCAACCTGGACAATTTATACATCAAAGTTAACTGCTCTTTTTGCAGTACAGATTATTCTAATGGCAATGATAATGCTTATTGGTATAATAGCACAGGCTGTTATGGGTTATTTCAATTTTGAAATTGGATTGTATATAAAAGGACTGTTTGGAGTAAGTATGGTTGATTATATTCTTTTATGTTTTCTGGCATTTGTTGTTCATGTTATTGTAAATAATAAATATGCCGGGCATTTTATAATGATACTGTATTATTTGTTCAATTCATTTATGGGCAGTTTAGGTTTAGAACATAACCTTTATGATTTTGCCTCGGATCCGGGTATCATGTATTCCGACATGAATGCATACGGGCATTATGTATGGCCATTTATTACATATAAAGCATATTGGTTCTCTTTCGCTATATTATTGGCAATTCTTTCTAATTTGCTTTGGGTAAGAGGAAATGACACAAAATTTCAGGAACGAATTAAACTCTTTAAACAGCGATTTACGATTTCAACAAAAATTTCATTATCTGTATTCGTAATTATTTTCATTTTACTTGGTTCATATATTTATTACAATACAAACATTCTTAACAAATTCATAACAAGTAAGGAAAGAATGATGGTATCTGTTGATTACGAGAAAAAGTATAAAAAGTATCAATATCGTATTCAACCAAGAATTGTTGAGATGAATATGAATGTTGATATTTATCCTGAAAAAAGAGATGCCTCATTCAAAGGATTTTATATAATAAAAAACAAATCAGATCAGGCAATAGACTCTGTCTTCCTTAATTACAACCAGAACATAGACTTTTTTAAATTTGAATTTGAACGACCTTATGAAATAGTTTTTGATGATAAAGAAATTGGATTTCGTATATATAAGTTTAAAACACCTTTGCAAGCAAAAGATTCTGTAAAAGTTAATATCGAATTAGATATTATAACAAAAGGATTTACAAATACCGGATCCAACACCAGATTAATGCATAATGGTACTTTCTTAACTACAGGATCACTTCCTTCAATTGGTTATATTGAAAATATGGAATTAAATAATGAGAAAAAAAGGAAAAAATACGATTTGCCAAAGAAACAGTTAATTGCTAAAATAAATGATACTACAGCTTTACAAAATACGTATATTTCAAATGATGGAGACTGGATTAGATTTGAAACTGTAGTAAGTACAGTTGCAAACCAATTGGCCATTGCTCCCGGATATCTGAAAAAAGAATGGGAAGAAAATGGCCGTAAATATTTCCATTATAAGATGGATAGTAAAATTCTGAATTTTGCGGCATGGTTATCTGCTGATTATGAAAAAGTTGAAGATGAATGGAACGGCATTGATTTAGCAGTTTATTATCATAAAGGTCATGAATACAATATTGATGATATGATGAAAGCCATGAAAATGTCTCTTGAATATTACACAGAAAACTTTAGCCCGTTTCAATACAGACAACTTAGAATATTCGAATTTCCAAGATTTTCAAGTTTTGCACAGTCATTTCCTAATATGATTCCGTTTTCGGAAAGCATTGGATTCATTGCAGATGTTGAAAACGAAGAATTTAATTATCCATTTTGGGTTACTGCACACGAAGTTGCACATCAGTGGTGGGCACATCAGGTAATTGGAGCAAATGTTGAAGGAGCAACGGTAACATCAGAAATATTAGCTCAGTATTCATCATTAATGGTTATTGAAAATGAATATGGAATTGAGAAAGTCCGTGACATGATTAAATATGATATGGACAGATATCTGTCCGGAAGAAGTACTGAGTCATATTATGAACCTCCGTTATTGTATATGCGCACTGATCAGGGTTATCTACATTACAATAAAGGTAATATTGTAATGTATGCTCTTGCAGATTATATAGGTGAAGATAAAATCAACTCAGCACTTAAAAAATTTACGGAAGAATATGCATTTCAGGAACCTCCTTTTGTTACATCGCTTGAATTTATTGAATATATTAAAGATGTTACTCCTGATTCTTTACAGTATATGATTCATGATATGTTTGAAACAATAACTCTGTATGAAAATAAGGTTACTGATTTATCATATGAAGAATTAGAAAACGGAAAATTTCAGGTCAATTTTTCTGTTGAATGTCAGAAATTTCGTGCCGATAGTTTGGGCCGGGAAGAAGAAATTTCAATTAACGACTGGATAGATATTGCTGTATTTTCTAAAGAAGTAAATGACAGCACTAAAAATGAAACTGAAATATTACTAAAGAAATTTAAAATCGAAGAAAATAAAAAAGATTTTGAGTTTGTTCTGGATTACAAACCAAATAAAGTTGGTATCGATCCATATTTCAAGTTGATTGACAGACACCGTGATGATAATACTAAATCTACGGCTACAATATCGAATTAAACATTAATATTGCTTAAGCAGATGCCGTTCTGAATTTGAAGACATAACAGTCATTTTCTATTACTCTATTCAAATTCAGACGGCATTTTATTTTATTCAAATCGTAATATTAATTATTCTGATTCATTAAATAATTGCTTGCGCTTAAAGCAGCAATAGTACCATCGGCAACAGCCGTTGTAACCTGCCTGTAGCGTTTTTCGATACAATCGCCGGCAGCATAAACTCCATCGATATTTGTTTTCATATTTTTATCGACAATAATTTCTGTGCGGGAATTGAGACTTACTTTATCGGCAACTTTACCAACATTTGCTGAGTATCCAATAAAAACAAATACTCCATCCGTTTTTAATTCTGATTCCTGACCAGTTGACAGGTTTTCAATCTTAACTTTTTTAACAGAAGCTTCACCATATATTTCCCTAAGCTCCGAACTCATAATAAAGTTAATTTTGGGATTGTTTTTTGCCATATCCACATAGTGAGGCAGTGCCTGAAAATGATCAAATTGATGAACTATTGTTAGTTTACTGGCATATTTTGCCAAAGAAACAGATTCTTCAAGAGCAGAATTTCCGCCACCAACAACAACAACTTCTTTTCCTGTAAAAAATTCACCATCGCATGTTGCACAATAAGATACACCTCTTCCTTTAAAGTCTTCTTCACCCGGAATATTTAATGTACGAGGTTTACCTCCAGGTGCCAGAATAACAGTCTTAGCTCTGTATTTATCAGTCCCATTAACTTCAATTTCTTTAATCTTATCAGATAAATTAATACCAGTAATATTTAAGTTTGCCTTAATGGTACACCCAAAGTCGTTTGCCTGTTTTTTCATTGTATTAATTAGCTGAAAACCATTTGTTGTTTCAACTCCTGGGTAATTAGCAATTTCGTGAGTCAGAATTACCTGACCACCAACTGTACCTTCATTAAGAATTAAAGTTTTTAATTTAGCTCTGGAAGCATAAATGCCTGCAGATAATCCTGCAGGCCCTGCTCCTAGTATAATAACATCATAAATATCTTCCATATCTATCAGAATATATTATCTCTTTATTATTCAGGTTTTCCGAATTGTTCATCAAGAATTGAATTAACCTGATCCATATTCTGTATGCTTGTTGTAGCCTGTACAGCTTTTCCATTTTTATAATACATGGTAAATGGTAAACCCATAAAACCAGCACATTCAGGTGCGTTTCTGATAACATGTGCATCAGGGCTATCAAAATCCATATCAAGGAATTTTACATTCTTATATGTATCCTTAAGTTCATCCATAATGTCATATACTGGCAAACACATTGGACCCATTCGTCCACAACATATCATTACATTTTCGTTCTCTTCTAATACTTTCTTGTGTGCATCAGCACTTTCAACATGTTCTAAATTGGTCATTAACATAATATTATTTTTTAATAGTTTAAAATACTTTATATATACAATTCTACATATCAAGATATATACCAATTTAATTGATCGGAAATATTGTCAGGTATTTAATTGAAGAAGCTTTAACCAATCAGTTGAATTACTAACAGATTAAAGGCTATATATAATTTTAAATTATTTTATTCGTATCTTAATGTATGAGCCGGGTTTAAGAGTGCTGTTTTATAAGCTCTGTATGTTATAATTATCATTGCAATAGCAAGCGTTAGAATACTGGAAAAAAAATATATTCCCCAATTTGTTGAAATATGCTTAGAGTAGCTTTCCAACCAATTATTTGTAAAATAAAATGTAATTGGCCAGGAAATAATATTTGCAACAAGTAATAACCACAAAAACTCTTTAGCCATTAATCCTATAATTGCCCCTGATGAAGATCCTAATACTCTTCTAATTCCTATTTCTTTTGTTCGCTGTTCAGCTAAGAATGATGTTAATCCAACTAATCCCATACTTGCAATTATAATAGCCAGAATTGTTAACATAAGTGAGAATCGGCCAAATCTTAACTCATCTGTGTAAAGTTCATCTAACTGCTGATCAAAAAACTGATACTCAAATGGTCGGGTTGGAACAAATTCATTCCATGTGTTTTCTATATGCTTTAATACTTCCTGATAGCTATTTGAGCTGAATCGAATAGATATTACCTGTGCAAAAATTTCAGGACGACGGAACATATCCAGAATAAACTTATTCACAGGACGATGAAGCGACATTGCGTTAAAATCTTTATAAACGCCAATAACTCTTTCATCTCCGTCGCGGGAAGTTATTTTTTTACCAATCGCCTCTTCATTTGTCCAGCCTAAATCTTTTGCCATTGTTTCGTTTATCATAACGGCATTAACTGTGTCACCAGGAAAATCTTTTGAAAAGGCACGCCCTTCAATAACTTTAATATCAAAGGCTTCTACAAAATCCCAATCTACAAGAAAAGCAGGAATAAAAAATCTTTGTCCCGGAGTTAATCCTTCAATTTCGTAATCTCTTGTATTATGGTTTATACCTAAATAGTCTTCTGCCCCGGTTACGTATTCAATATCTTTATGACTTAATAACTCCTGTTTAAAAGCATCATAATTCTTAAATAAAGGTCCAACACTTTCAATGTTAATAATATGATCTTTTTTAAAACCTAATTCGGTATTTCTTAAAAACTGTAATTGTTCAAATACAACTAAACTACCAATTATTAGACTTATCGAAATGGAAAACTGAATAATTACTAAGACTTTTCTTGCATTACCTAATTTTGCTCCATTCCTTAAACTGCCCTTTAATACTTTTAAAGGTTTTAATGAAGAAAGAACAAACGCAGGGTAAGTTCCTGCAATTAATCCAACTACCAGCGCAACAGCGAATATAGATCCAACAATTTTTAGTTCAACTAAAAAGGCTGATATAATATTTTTACCAGTAAAATTATTGAAGCCAGGTAATAATAGCTCAACCAATAATAATGCGATAAGCATTGCAAGAAAACTTTGCACGACAGCTTCACCCAAAAACTGTAAAACAAGTTTCTTTTTTAAGCTACCAAACACCTTTTTAATGCCAATTTCTTTAGCTCTTCCTGCCGAACTAGCTGTAGCTAAATTCATAAAGTTAATGCAGGCAAGAATAAATATAATTGCAGCAACTATCGATAAAATATATACATAAACAATATTACTATTTGGTCGCATTTCGTATACATGATGAGATTTTAAATGGATATCGGTAAGTGACTGCAAATAAAGAGTTACATCTGCATCTTTTAAATCATTATAATGATTTAGATAAAATTCAGGAAATTTCTCATTTAATGTATTTGGATCTACTCCATCTTCAAGCTGAACGTAAGTCCAACAAGGATTCCATATCCATGTTTGAGGAAACTGTCCGTCTTGATTGAATTGACGAAAGGTATTTAGCGAACCTAAAATATCAATCTTAAAATGTGATTGCGTTGGAAGATCTTCAATTACTCCGGTAATCTCGAAACTAATTCCTTCTTCAACCCTTAAAACTTTTCCAATAGCAGACTCATCACCTAAATATCGTTTAGCAGTTGATTCAGTTACAACAATTGTATTTGGATTGTCAAGTGCCGTTTCCGGATTTCCTTCTATAAAAGGAAACGTAAAAATATCAAATACAGTGGAATCAGCTAATAAGAAGCGAGGTTCATTATATCGTATTATTTCATCTTCGCTTTTTTGATAATCAAAAAACCATTGATTTCTAAGTTGATTAAAAAAACGCACCTGACTTTTAACAATCCCAGGATAGTCCATTACTAAAGTTGGTCCGGCAGGAAAAGAAACTGTTGCAGCATCTTCATCCACGTCATTGCTATTATATAATCGATTAACGCGATAAATTCTTTCTGCATTTTCGTGATACCTGTCATACTTAAGTTCATCATCAATATATAAAACGATAAAAACGAAACTTGCCAGTCCAATCGCAAGCCCACCAATATTTATAAGTGAATATTTCCAGTTTTTAATAATATTTCTTAACGCTATTTTTATGTTATGCCTAAACATTCTACATTTGATTTTTTTATTCAACTATTCCTAGTCAAAACATATTCCAAAAGTCACAATATGCTTACCAACTACACTTTAACTAAATAAAATAATGTAAAAAAGTGTTCGGTTTTGAACGGAGATGTTCAGTTTTGTACTGTTTTATTTCTCAATTTTAATAAGCACAAATATTAAAAAAGAGCAACTTAATTAAGCTGCTCCTTAAATATAATAATGTGAAACTTATTCTATTCTTAATGATTCAGCAGGGTTTGTATTTGCTGCTTTCCATGCCTGAAAACTAATCGTAATAAAGGTAATTGCTATAGTTATTAATCCAGCTAAAATAAAAACAAACAATCCTAAATTAGTTCTGTAAACAAATTGCTGCAACCAATCCTGCATAAAATAAAATGTTAACGGAAATGCAATAATAATTGCTATAGAAGTTAAAATTAAAAATTCTTTTGAAATTAAGCGAACAACGGTACCTTCTGTTGCACCAACTACTTTTCTGATTCCTATCTCCTTGGTTCTTTGCTCAACTGTAAAGGAAGCCAGACCAAACAAACCTAAACAGGCAATAAGAATAGCCAATACGGTGAATAACGTAAAAATAAATCCGCGTTTTTCATCTGCTCCAAATTGTTCGTTAAAACGTTCTGATAAAAATGAGTATTCAAATGGTTGCTCCGGAAATATTTCGTTCCACTTGGTTTCAATATATCGAATAGTTTCCTGAACATCCTTATTGCTAATTTTAGCGTAAACCAATCTATTGTTGATTCTATAAAAAAACAATAGAGTTTCAATCTCATTATACATTCCCGTTTGATGATAATCTTTCATTACACCAACAACTGTTGCTTTTAAGAAATCATTACCACCTCTACCTTGTAATTCAACTCTCTTACCAAGTGGTTCCGACCAGTTTAATCTTTTAGCCATTGTTTCATTTACAATTACACCAAGCAAAGTATCAGAAGGCATATCTTCCTGAAAATCTCGCCCTTTAATCATAGTTATGCCTAATGTTTCAATGAAATCGTGATCTATTCCGGATAAATTAATACCTCGCTGCTGCATTCCATCATCAGTTTCAACATTCATTATTAATTTCCCCGAACCATCTCCTACTCTGGTTCCGGTAGAACTAACATATTTTACATTAGGATTTTCAAGCAAAGCTTGTTTTAAAACAGGATACTTCTCAACCATTTCGCGTGTTGTAAACTGTAGGCTAATAACATTATCCATATTATAACCCAGATCTTTAGTTTTCAGGTAATTCAACTGTTTAAATACAACTAAAGTTGAAACAATCATTGCAACCGATATAGTAAACTGAATAACAACCAAATTTTTTCTAAACAAGGTGCCTGATGAACCTTTTGTAATTTCACCCTTCATAACAGTTAACGGACTAAATTTTGATAAATAAAATGCAGGATAACTACCACCAAAAATTCCTATCACAACAATTACACCAATAACACTTGCAATAATTACAGGACTTAGAAGAACATCAATTTCAAATGATTTTCCTGCAAGTTGATTAAACTGAGGCATAAGTAATACTACTAAAACTATACTCAAAACTAATGAAATAAATGTAAATAAGGATGACTCCATAATAAACTGCAATATCAAACTTCCTCTATGTGAACCTACTACTTTTCGAAGACCAACTTCCCGGGCACGTTTTGTTGACCTGGCTGTTGCCAGATTCATATAGTTCATTGCAGCAATTAAAATGAGAAATAGAGCAACTATTGAAAAAATCAATACATATGCATAACTACCTGTTGGCTCTGGTTCACCTTGATATGTCGATTTTAAATGAATATCGAGTATTGGATCTAAAACATATTCTATTCTAATTCCCATACTTTCAAAGATTTCGGCCATATATTTATCATACATTTCCTGAATCTTTGATTCAAACTGTTTATAGTCTACTCCTTCAGGCAACATTATGTATGTATAAACACCAAAATTACCCCAGCTATTACCAAAATCTTTAGGCAAACTGCTTCGAGACATTAAGCCTTCAAATCTAAAATGAGAATTGTAAGGTACATCCCTAATAATACCAGTAACTTTATATGTATCCTCTCCATTAACCAGAGTTTTTCCAATCGGATCTTCTTTACCAAAATATTTGGCGGCAACAGTTTCTGTCAGAACCATTGTATTTGGTTCTAATAAAGCATCAGCAGAATTTCCTTTAATTAATTCATAAGTAAAAACTTCAAAAATATTCGAATCAACGTAATAAAAGCTTTCCTCATAAAACTCTTTATCTTCGTACTCAAATAATTCTCTTCCAGCATCAATAAACCGAACAGCATGTTCTACTTCAGGATAATCAACTACCACCTGAGGTGCAAAAGGAACCTGAGCAACAATCCAGGTAAATTCATCGTCTGTTTCTTTAATATGAGATGCTACACGATAAATACGTTCTGCATTTTCATGGTATTTATCATAACTAAGTTCATTAGATATATAAATTATTAAAAATAAGGCACTGGCTATTCCCAGTGTGAGTCCCAAAATATTCAGACCGCTATATCCAAAGTCTTTAAAAATATTCCGGAAAGCTGTTTTAATAAGATTTTTAAACATAATATTTGGTTTAATTTGTTTTTCTACGAAATCATTCGTACAAACTTATTACTAATTATTATTAATGTCAATAACAATTTAGTTAAAGAAATGTTAAAGTATTAATCTACATATAATTATTAGTCGGTTATTTGTTTTAAAAATTACAATAAACAGATTCATCATACACCATGCCACTATTACATATACTACTGACTACTTGTAACTTAGCAATATTCGCATTATTAAAATAATGCACGATAATGTACATTCTTGTTCAATTACGTGCATAAAAAAACCAGCAACTGTTATTGCTGGTTATATTAAGAATGATTACACTATTCATACCGTAAATTATCAATAGGGTTTGTTTTAGAAGTTGTATAAACTTGATAAATTATTGTGGCAAAGGCTATGGTAATAGAAATTAAAGAAGCATAAAAAAACAATAACCACGACACATTAATTTTATACGCGAAAGGTTCTAATATTTCCTTAATTAATAAGTAACCAAAAGGTAAAGCAATTACGATTGCTATAACCACTAATTTAATGAAATCTGAAGATAACAAACCAATAAGATTTGTAACACTTGCCCCTAATGCTTTTCTTATTCCTATTTCTTTGGTTCTTTTCTTACCTTCATATTGCGATAATCCATACAAACCTAAACAAGCTATTAAAACGGTTAAGAACGCAAAGGTAATTATGATTGAATGAAACCTACTATCAGATAAATATTGACGATCTAAGAAACTTTGTATAGAATTAAATTCAGCCAAATGATCCGGATTAAGTTCATCCCATTTCTTTTTTATTTCGATTAAAGTTTGATCTGGGTGTTCTGGTCCCAACTTAATTAACAAATAAATTCCTCGCTTATTACTAAAATAGATAAATAATGGAGCTACATTTTCATGTAAAGAACTAAAGTTATAATCTTTAATAACTCCCACGACCCTTTCGTTATCTTTTCTTATACTAAGATTTATTGGATCGTCTATTCCTAAATATTTACAAGCTGTTTCATTTAGTATTAAATAACTTATTGAATCCTTTTCTATTCCAGAGAAATTATTTCCTTTAATCACATTTATTCCAGCAACATTGAGATAGTTTTCATCCGCGTAAGTTAGATTTGATAAAAACTGCTTATCTTCTCCATTCTTGTCTTTATATTCAACTATAAAAGAGGATGATATATCTCCGGGGATATCATAACAAGCGCTAACTTCTTTTACACCATTTAATTTAGATAATTCTTGCTTATATAAATCAATATTGGAACGCTGGTCTCTTTTTAAGTATGTGTAATAAAGATTTTCTTTATCAAAACCTAAATCTGTACTTGCAACAAAATTCAGTTGCTTTTTTAAAGTTAATGAGCCTAATATTAATAGGAATGTAATTACAAATTGAAATACTATTAAGGATTTTCTTAAAGTCGTTTGAACTTTAACGCCCTTCAATACACCTTTCAGGGCATACAATACTTTATATCGAGATTGGAATAAAACCGGAAAAACACTGGAGATAAATCCAATAAACAATGTAGTAGTAATTAACAATATAACATTTCTGTACAACGAATAGTCAATATCTAATACCTTACCCGATAATTGATTTAAAGAATTTTTAAATACTTCAAACAAAATGATAGCTATATCTGTCGCTAAAAACGCATAAATAAAAGACTCAATTAAAAGCTGCCCCCTAATATTTCTTTTAGAAGCACCCAGTACTTTTCTAATTCCTATTTCTTTTAACCTTTGAAGTTGTTGCGTAGTATTAAGATTAATATAGTTTATACACGCAATTACTATAATTAAAAATGCTATAATAGTTAATATATATACGTTTGTTATATTTCCAGTTGAATAACTACTTAATACATGACTACTATGTAATCTGATTTTATTTAATGGGAAAAGAGAGATTGTAGCAATAGCATCTTCCATGTAATCTTTAATAAAATCTTTTATTTTCAGATTGAAACTATCTAAAGCAACTTCATCATTTAACAAAACATAAGTAGCTGTACTGAAATTACGCCATCCTTCAATTTCAATATCGTGTGCAGCGAGACTTTCGAATGGTAATAAAATCCCTAACCGCAGATGTGTTTTGGTTTTCGGTTCTTTCAAAATAGCACTAACTGTATACTCAATCGTGTTATTAATTAAAATTGATTTACCTATAGGATTTTCTTCTCCAAAAAACTTTTCTGCGATATTTTCAAAAAGGACAACCGAATATTTATCGTTAAAAAGTTGCTCTGAATTTCCATACTTTACTTTAAAATCAAAAATGTTAAAGAAGCCACTATCACATCCAGCTATTTGATTCTCACTAAAAATCTTTTCACCAATTTTAATATTGCTTGTACCCAAACCTCTTAATCGTGCAGTTTCTTCGATCTCCGGAAATTTAGCTTTAAGTTCAGGGCCTAAACCTGCAGGATTTGGAGTAAAATATAGCTCTTCACCGTTTGAATATTGCTCATAATCTAATACAATATAGATTCTATCTTTCTCTTCAAAACATCTATCATAAGTCACTTCATCAACAATCCAGAAGAATATATAAAAGAATGCGGCAAGTCCTACTGATAAACCAACAATATTTATTAGAGAGAATAATTTATTTCTGAAAAACAGTCTGAATGAATGGATTAAATTCTTGATAAACATAAATCAAATTTTAGATTGTACGTATGATAATAAAATGTATATAGTTTACTCATATCTTAAACTATCCACAGGATTTTTCAGAGATACTGACAGTGCTTGGTAAATAACTGTTAATAATGAAATTCCGAATGCAATTCCACCTGCTAAAATAAAGATCCATATATTTAATTCATAATGATATGGATAGTTGTTAAGCCAATTATTCATAAAATAATAAGCCACAGGCCAAGCTACAATATTTGAAACTAAAATCCATTTGGTCATATCTTTTGCAAGCATAAAAACAATGTTTTTTACAGGAGATCCTAATGCTTTTCGTATTCCGATTTCTTTAGTTCTTTTTTGAGCTGAGAATGCTGCCAGTCCAAATAATCCTAAGCATGAAATAAGAATCGCAAATAAGGTAAATGCTCTCATAATTGTACCTATTCTTTCTTCAGCTTTATATAAATTTTCATAGCCATCATCTAAGAATCCATAATCAAAAACAAATCCCGGATTAAACTCTTCGAATACTGATTCAATATGCTTAACAGTTTGTTCAATATCGTTTCCACTTATCCGAATAAAAATGTGTTGAAAATATTGTGATATATTGTAAATTGCCAATGGCATCATTTCCTCGTCGGCAGGTAAAAAATGGAAATCGTCAATTACTCCAATAACAGGATATCTTGTTTCACCTCCTCTATTTAACATTTCTTCAGTTATATTATCTTTTCCGATTATATCTGCAAAGGTTTTATTAATAACTACATTCAGATTACCCCCAAAACTTGTTACAGTATCAGAAGAAAATTCAGACGAAAAATACCTGCCTTCCAATATTTTTATTTTGAAGGTTTTTGGGAAATCAAAATCAGCTACCATAAAACCAACCAATGGTCTAACATCGGGATCTTTACCTTCCCATTCCCAACCACCACCATTACTACCAACGGTATATGGACTATGGTGCGAAGTTCTGCACATATTAATAATATTTGGATTATTTAATAATTCAGGTTTTATAAGCTCGTATTTCTCCATCATTTTACCCTGGATAGGAACATAAACCATATTCTCTTTTTCGAATCCCAAATCTACATTCTTTAAAAAATCTAACTGTTTATTAACTATTAATGAGCATATTATTAAACCTATTGATAAAGAGAACTGTATTACCACCAGAATTTTTCTAAAAACTCCTCCTTTAGATCCATTTCCTTTAGACCCTTTTAAAGTACTGGTGACTTTAAATGATGATAAAACAAAAGCCGGATATAATCCTGCAAAAAAGCTGGTAAACACCCAAATAAAAAACAAGCTACTTAGAATAATAATATTTGAATAATCCATAGTTAACTCTTTTCCAGCCATATTATTAAATGCAGGTAACAAAAGCCTTACGAGTATTAATGAAAAGTTCAATGCAAGAAAAGTAAAAATAAATGACTCTCCCAAAAACTGCATTATCAATTTCTTTTTTGAAGCACTAAGAACTTTGCGAACAGCTATTTCCTTTGCCCTGTTTTCCGCGCGAGCAGTTGCAAGATTGGTATAGTTAAAACAAGCTATTAGTAAAATAAATATTGCAATTAGCCCAAATATTCGAACTAACTCAATTTTCCCTCCGCCTTTAATATCATATAAATGCAATCGTTTAAGAGGATTAAAGAAAACTTCTGTAGGGCTTGGATTATCCTCTTCGTTTCTGGCTTCTTCTAAAAAATTTCCAATCTTTTTTTCTAATTCTTTATAGTCAACTTCCGGTTTTAATAGTGCAAAAGTAAAGCACCAGTTATTTCCCCATTCATCTAAATCTTGTCCAAAATCTTTTAATTTTTCGAATGGAATAACAATTTGGTATCTAAAATTTGTATTCTTAGGAAAATCTTCAAATACTCCTTGAATAATAAAAGCAAATCGGTCATCGATCATTAAGGTTTTTCCGACAGGATCAGAATCACCAAAATATTGTTTAGAGATACTTTCTGAAATAATAATATTATTTATTCCTTCTGCAAAGCTTTCTTTACTTCCGTAAATAAAGTTACAGGTAAAAACATCCAATAAATCAGGGTCTGCAGCTACTACGTCCTGCGTTAACTTTTTGTCTTCGAAGCTTACTAAACCACTATAAGCCCTACTGTATCGGGCTGTTAGCTCTACTTCAGGATATTTCTCTTTAAAAGCTTCGGCCAGTGGGCCAGGATTAACCCATACATGATATGGTTCAGCACTGTAATGCTGCCAATGGTTTATTAATTGGATTCTATCTAATTTTTTATGATGTTTATTAAAATTAACTTCATCTGTAATCCAAAGGTAAAGTAAAATAGTACATGCCAGTCCAAATGCTAAGCCTACAATGTTAAGAAACGAGAATAATTTGCTTCTTAACATGATTCTTATCGATAATATTAAATTCTTTATAAACATGTCTTTATCTTTTTGATTTTGACTTAACTATTCCATAAACATGCCAAAACACCTACTCATCTGATTTTGTACATATTAGAA
>JAHOYT010000030.1 GCA_019038645.1 Bacteroidales bacterium | reverse complement strand
TTAAATGAGCTGGTTGATATCCCAAATAAGAAACCTTTATACTTACACGACCTACTGAAACATCTTCTAATCGAAAATATCCATCACTATCTGTTACAGTTCCTATTAAAGGATCACTATTTACAACTATAATATTTGCTCCGGGTAATGGAATCTTATTTTCAATATCAAAAACACGACCTTTGATGATTTGTGTAATAGATTCTGATTTAGCAATTTTAAAAAATAAACTTACCAAAAGTGTTAATAAAATTAATTTTGATTTCATGCCTAATTAAATTTAAATTATTATTTATCAAGATTATTCGGGCACAAATCTATGTAGCACATATAATTATTTCAAATTATTGTGGCAGACAGGAACGTTATGTGGTTAATGGGAATTTTTTTTATTTAAATGGAAAGTTTTGTGGTAGAATGGTATATCTATATTAACATTTCTTTAGGGAAGTTTCGAGAAACAAATGCTGTATCCTTACACAATGCAAAATGTATAACATAAGACCGTGCATTACCTGATATTTTTAGAATATGGTTCTTATTTACAATATACGAACGATGGCATCTTAATATTTCCGGATAATCCTTTAATTGGTCTTCTATATTTTTTAGTAAAATTCTTAATAATTTGTTCTGTACCTGATTGTTTTCTTTAAAATAGAGTTTACAATAATTATCTTCAGATTTGATATAAAGTAGATCCTGTAAATTCAACTTTAACATATCAGCTTTTGTATCGGTATTAATTGTAATTGTTTCATTTTCCGGCACTTTTTTAACTTTTTGCTCAATTAATGAACTTAACTCCAAAGCATTCTTTTTTGATTTACTTGTCAGATACATTTCTCTGATAAAAACCATAAATGTTACGGGAAAAATTCCTACTGATGCAGTAATCAATCCGAAAAAAATTAAACTATGTTCTGTAGTTAAATCATAATCAAATATTACATAATACTCATAATTTAAAATAGTTATAAAGAAAATATTACTTAAAATAAAAATTAGCTCTTTTTTAATACACCAATAATTTGAATCAAATAATTTTGGTAACAATAATGGCAATAATATATAACTAATAATCATCGCTAAAGATGTTACAAATCCAAACCCCAAAAGATAAACGGACTTATTATCAACTATTTCAGTTATTCCAAACGGTTGAAATAAGCTTAGAAATATAAAAACGAAAAGTCCAAATAAACCAGAAATTAATAGTTTGTTTAATATCTTATCAATAAAAGGATAAGGTTTATTTAGCCAATTTATTATATCCATCATTCAGCTAATTGTTGTATTGTTAACTTAATATATTATAAAGATATAATAATGCTTTTGTAATAAAAATTCAGCATAAATAATTAAACAAAATAGTTTTAGGATTTATTCTCTATAGCCATAAAATGTGCTATTTTTGGTCTAAGCATGATTCATATATCAATCAAATGTGATATTCAAATAGGATAATTCAATTTTGAAAAATTTTAATGTATCTACTATGAGAATTCTTTCACAATTACTAAACCATAAATCTAATTCTTCAATATTTAAAATAGAAATCTTCTTAATTATATTTACTATTTTTTATTTAGGAACTACGGCTAATCTTTTATCACAAAACACAACAATAGACAGCCTTTTAATTGAACTGCCAAAAACTAAAGAAAACACCGCCAAAGTAAATATTTTAGTAGAAATTTCAGAAATTTTTCAACGAAGCCATCCAGACTCAGCTATACAATATGCAGAACAGGGTATTGAATTGGCAAAAAGCACAAACTATAATAAGGGACTGGCAAACTGTTATAATATTATCGGGATAGTTTATACATATCTGGGCAACTTCACGCTTTCAATTCAAAATTATAAAAAAGCTCTAAAAATATATGAAGAAATTGGTGACAAGAAAGGAATATGCAGGAGTTATAATAACATTGGTATCGTTCATCAATATCAAGGAAACTATCTACCTGCCATAGAGTATCTTCAAAAATCGTTAGTTATATTTAGTGAAATTGGAGATAAAAAGGGAATGAGTGATTGTTACAATAACATTGGAATTATTCACTATTATCAAGACAATTATTCTCTTGCATTAGAATATTATCAAAAATCTTTGGATTTATCTTTGGAAATTAATAATAAGGGTGTTATGAGCAAAAATTACAATAACATTGGCCTTATTTATGAAGTGCTTGATAGTAATACTTTGGCATTAGACTACTTTCAAAACTCTTTAAAAATAAAACAAGAATTAGGGGATAAAATAGGAATAGCTGCTTCTTACACTAATATTGGATGTATTTATCGTAATATGCAGAATTATTCACTTGCCATAGCGTATTTTCAAAAATCTTTAAAAATTAATACAGAACTCAAGATAAAAAGAGATGTTTCTTCAACTTTAAGCGAACTTGCACTAACAAATATCGCATTAGCAGCTATTGTAGAAACAAAAGAAGAAAAACAAGAAAAATTCAATCAGGCAATTACTTATGCAAAGCAATCTCTTTATATTGGACAAGAGATCGGAGATATAATTGCAGAACAAAATGCATATGAGGATCTGTCTAATGCTTATAAAGGATTAAACAATTATAAAAAGGCATTTGAATATCAGGAAATGTTTATTGTAATGAATGATAGTATTTATAGTATTGAAAAGATGAAAAAAATTGAAAGTCTTGAAGCTAAGTTCCAGGCAGAGAAAAAACAATTGCAAATAGAAAATCTTGAAAATGAAACTCAGCTTAAATCAATAAATATTAAAAAACAAAGGATCATTATAAAATTATTAATAACTGGTTCTATCCTTATTTTAGTGTTTGCCGCATTATTTTACTATCAAAAGCTAATACAAATAAGAACAAATAAGGAGCTTGTAAAAAGGAATATGGAAATTGTTTATTCGGAAAAATTATTGAATGAGAATAATCGGTTATTAACAAATGAACCGGAAAAGTTTTTAAATAAATTTAGTATACAAAACTCGAAAAATGAATCACAAATAACATCATTACAAGAAGAAAAACTTTTTACGGATTTTATAAACTTACTTGAAAAAGAAAAATATTATTTAAATCAAGATCTAACGCTTCAAAAAGTTTCTGATGAATTAAATTCGAACAGAACGTATTTATCAAAAGCTGTTAAAGATTGCTCTGGAAGCAGCGTTAATAGCATAGTAAATGAATATAGAGTCAAAGAAGCCAGAAGATTACTTTCGGACTCAAAAAATTTGACCTTAACAATTGAATATATTGGAAAAAAGGCTGGATTTAAATCAAAACCAACTTTTTACAGTGCATTTAAAAAGATTACTGGTGTTACACCTTCATTTTTTCTTAAAACTGCAAGAAACAGATTTACGCTCTCACAACCTAATTGATACACTTTCTATTTATAATGAATGGAATACCTACTTCCAAAACCTGCAATAAGTTAAAATTGTACAATCTTAACGATATATATTTTTATTACGAATTCATAAAGCTTAAATTTCTATAATGAATACTACTATATTAAATTCTAAATAATTTATAATGATAAGTTATAACATTAAGATGATTAAAACACTTTTGTTTATACCTGCTTTTTTAATACTCTTATCAGCTAATTATGCTCAAAAAGAGAAATTTGACGATCAAAATAAATCATCAAAGAAGTTACTAAATCCCGTTGAAACTTATCAAAATATTGAATTTCAAAAAAAACCAGCAATTATAAAAAGCTACTAAATGTAATTGAGCCCAAACTAAAAGTTTTTTTAACATGTGTTTTTTCATTAGTATCATAAGTTTATAAAATTTCCCTTTATACAAGGCTATGGAAAGTTCTAAAACTATCTAACATCATATTAATTATAAACTAATCATATGGAAACAATTAAAATCTTATCTAACATTGACAGTCCGGCGGTATACTTAAACCCTAAAAAAGAAAGATTTGAAATTAGGGGAAGATCATTACCAGAAAATGCTAAAAGATTCTACGACCCAATTATAGAATGGCTTGATAATTATTCAAAATCACCAAATAAAAAAACAGAGTTTATATTCCATCTGGATTTCTTAAACACCACAACAACGAAGCTATTCGTTACAATATTGAAAAAGCTGGAGTTGGCAGCTTTGAAATCTGATGTTAATATTTTGTGGTATTACGATACAAACGATGAAGATCATAAGGAAATTGGAAATGATTTAAAAGAAACTGTAAATATACCGTTTGAACTGGTTCCGGTATCAGGTGATATTTAATACAAAAATGTAATACACATTTTTTTTAAAATTATACGAGATTATTGTTTTAGTAATTCAGATTACAAAATTTAAATATGTAATAGTAATTTTGCTATTAGTAATTTGATTAAAAAAACAGAATCATTAAAAATTGGTTCAAACAGTCCTTTTCGAGTTGCAATAAAAATTTTATCATCAATTAGTACAGGATAATTATCATTTATTTGTGGTAATCCATGATCATAGGTAAACCTTTGAATCTTAAAATTATCAATTTCATTATTTTCAAATTCAATATAATATAAACCATTGTATTTTGTTGCCGCCCATATATTCCCTGCTGTATCTATCTCGAGCCTAAGAACATTTTCATTAATTTTATTAAACTTATAAAAATCATAAAAATTGATATCTTCACCTGAAATTTTAATTTTTGCTCTCCAAACACCTTTATTTGAGCTAAGAAAGATATAATCCGGATATTTTTTTGAATGTTGCATTTTTAAAACCAAACCTATTTGTATTGTATTATAAATAATTTCTGCTTTGTTATCTTTTATTTGTACAATTCCTTTATGGGTACCTACAAGTAAAATATTATCTAATGAATATAATTAATAATATGAATCCGGAAGATGTTTTAAGCATCAATGTTTTAAGAGGCTCACAAGCATCTCTATTTGGTATGAGAGGAAATAGTGGAGTAATTATGGTCTACACAAAAAGGGGAGTAAATACTTCCAAAAGCTACACAGAAGAATTTAAACATAGTTGGTTCTGTTAATTTAATGTCCGTTTATGTCTTATTTTATTTTTGTAGTAAATCTTTGGCGTTATTTTTGAATACCTATTTGTTAAATAATCTCAACTGTTATGAAACTTATTAATAATTCATTAAACATCATAAGCTGTATTGTAATTATGTTTATTGTTTCATCCTGTGCCAACCTGAAAGTAATTGAACATAGCGCATCTCAAAAACCATCATGGATATATGGAATAGAGAAGAATTACTTAATCGGTGAAGGAACCGGAAGCAATTATAACGAAGCAAAATACAACGCTTTGCAAATGGTTAAAGAAAAAATAGTTTCTTCGGTTGCTCAAAGCATATCATTTGAACAAAATATAAAGGTTAATGAAACCAGATACAAAAAAGCGATTGAGTTTTTAGAAGAATATACATCAAAAACTACCAGTAAAACAGGAAACAGATCATATTTACAAGGAATATCGCTTAGTAAGGTAACAGATTATTATTGGGAAAAACAAAGGGTAAACAGAGTAGAAAAAGTTTTCTATTATATAAAATACCCTTTTACCGATTCGGATATACAATTATTAATAAAAGAATGGGAAGAACAAGAAGAACAACTATCCCTGCGTTTAGACACTTTAAAATTTAGTAAAAACAGACATAAAACCATTGAATCAATAATCGCCGAAATTGAAGAATTACAATACTTATCCGGGTTTTTTGTTGATCAGAGGAAAACAACGGCAGATATTTCTATAAAAAACTTAGAAAATAAATTAAATGCAATACAAATTGTTCCTGAAGTAGATTCTCTGGGCTTTTATAAATATTTCTTAATGCTTGGTGAAGATTCAATTAAAACGATGCAAAAACCAAAGCTCAGCTCAAACTGTGCAAAAATCCAAGAAATTAATGCCAGCAATCAATATGCTTGTATTAAATATGAATATGATGAGTGTTTTGTTGAAGATGATAATTTTCTGGATATATCCTATTTGTTTGAAGAATGGAATCTTAATCATATTGCCAGCTTTGATGTTAGTTTAAAGAAAATTTCTATTGAGAATAAAAACGATATTAGTTTTTCATCTGTAAATAAAGGAGTCTTTAAAAAAGATCATACTATTAAATGTCATTTTACCATACGATCAAAATCTCCTGTACCATTTACTATTGATAAAATAGAACTGGTTCCTCAATTATGCAAACGAAATTGTGCCCAAGATTATAATTACAGAAATTATCCCTTAATTATTATTGAGAATGTAAATAAGCATTTCTCAGGGAAAGGAAATCATTCGTTTGAAGTTCAAGTAAGTATTCCAAAATCACAAAGTAAACAATGGGCCTCAAGAAATGGACTCTCAACAAAAATATCAGGTAAGATACATTACAGCTCAACGGAATCTAACGAAAGTAAAATACACGAATTTTCCGATCTGGAATATTACACTAACTGGTAAAGAAAGAGAGCGTCCGAAAAGTAATGGAAATTGATAAAACACTTCGACAGGCTCAGTGTGACAATTTGTATTTCAATAATTTGTCATATTGAGCCTGCCTAACGGCAGTCAGGCTTGTCGAAATATGATTAACATAAGCTCTTTTCGAACAGCATTTTTTAGAATTTTACTTTATTCAGTGCTAATGCATTTAACATCCAGTTTGGTAACGGTTTCCGCGGATTTCTTTTTTTCAGATTCAGGTACCATCCAATTTTTTTAATAATGGGTATTTTATGCGTTTCCACAAATTCTATTAAAGTTCCGTCCGGATCTTCAATATAAGAAAAATGACCAGCTGCTTCACCCATATCGAAGCTATTTTTTTTATTATGTTTTACCGAGCTATCAACCGTAAAGGGAAACCCGATTGATTCGCAATCTTTTTTAAGCGATGCCATGCCATGGATATCGTAACATAAATGAATAAAACCAAGATCGCCCCAGAATCTACCTTCAAAAATTTTTTTAGGTTCCCTGTCAAAAACCTGCACCAATTCAATGTAGGTTTCACCCAATAAACGACTAAAACTTCCCTCTCTCTTTTTACCTGATTTTAATAAGACTCTTCTGAACTTCTTGTCTCCACCTGATATATGGTCAAAATCATTAAATTTTTCTTCTTTATCATAAACAACTTCGTCGTAACCCAGAATATCACTGTATACTTTACGGGCATCTTCAATATTTGTAACTCCGATTATTGCTCCCGCAATAGCTCCCGTTAGTTTATCAGTTTTTTTAAAGAAATCGTCTGTCTGGATTACCTGAAAGATATTTCCGTATAAATCTTTTACAAAAAAATGATTCTCGTATAAATCTCCTAATATATCCAGATTACGTTCTTTAAACACTTCAAATGCTTTTTTAATATTAGGGCTTTTAATTTTTGCGATATTAATTCCTAAATCACCTAACTGAATCTCAAAGTTTGGTCCAACGGGAGTCCGGCTTGTATACTGCCAAATTTCAAATCCACCACCACCTGCAATATTCATAGCTAAAGCAGCATGTCGCTTATGTGGTTTTCCGCCTGTATAGGGTAACATTAATTCCGCAACTGTATCATCTTCAAAAATTCTGATATCCATTCCGAAATTTTCTTTATACCATTTCCATGCTTCATATACATTTGGAACTCCAATACCAATTTGCTGAATTCCACTTATCAATTTTGTCATTTTAATATATTTTATGTTGGATTAATTTTGCGCGCTAATTTATAAAATAATTTGGGGAGAAATTTATGAATATATACCATTAATAATTCTTTGGCTCCAATTAATACTTCCTTTTTATCTTTTCTTATTGCGTTTACATATTGTTTCGCGCATTTTTCAACAGAAATACCAGCATTCAGGCCGTCATCCATTTTACCATGTGCGGTTCCGTCCTTTGTTATTGCATGCAACGAAATATTTGTTTTAATTCGGCCCGGAAATGCAATTAATACCTTAATATTATGATCATATACTTCAGCTCTTAAAGTTTCAAAAAAGCCATGTATTGCATGTTTTGCTGCTGAATATGCCGATCTTAACGGAAACCCGAATTTACCTGAGATACTGCTTGTAGCGGCAATATAACCACCTCCATTCTTTACCATGTATGGAAGAACGATTTTAGTTAAGGCAATTGTTCCAAAATAATCTATTTCCATTACTTTCCTGTCTACGTCAATTGGAGTTTCAATAACTAATGATCTTTGGCTTATTCCGGCATTATTTACAAGAACATCAATTTTATTAAATCTGTTTATTAATTTTTCTGTTATAGATTGCATCTTATCAATTTCCGCAATATCAAGAAATTGTATAAAACACTCCGAGCCCAATTTTTCACATTCTTGTTTAACTTTCTCTAATTCTTGTTGCTGATTTGACGAAATTATTAATTTCGCTCCCTGCTTAGCAAATTCATAAGTTAAAGCCTCTCCTATTCCAGAAGAGGCTCCGGTAATCCATACTACTTTATTCTTAAAAAACATTTTTTGATTATTTACGCTGAATCATTATAAAGTTAAAAGGCAATGATATCATGTCTGAGAAATCCTCGCCAACTTCTTTCATATCATCATCTCCATCCTCGAAATACCAGTTTACTTTTATTTCTAATTTCAGTTCTCTAAATTCTTTTATAATAACCAAAATATCGGAAATAAATTTTGCAGATGCTGAATTAAAATAATCAAGTTTAAAATTAAACTTAAAGTGATTTTCATTAAAAGTTTCGTTTTCTTCCATATCAACAATTTGTTCAAAATACTTTCTAAGTATATCAATTATTGGATAATAAAAATCACGAACATTTTCAGGTCTTGAGTTCCCTTCCATCTCAAACATCCTTTGTTCAGGATCGAAAGTTACCTTCGGCGATTTCTCCTTTGCAGGAATATTTAGTCCTTTCATAATAGAAAATTATTGTTTTAAATTTAATTGCATTGCAAAATAAGAAAACTTATCATTAATTTTTTCAAAATCATATTTAATTTTATGTCCGGTAATTCGTGACATTACTATTAAACCTAAACCAGCACCACCTTTTTCTGATATTTCAGCATTCGAAAGTGATTCCTTATATAATTCATTTACTTCGTTTTCTCCAAGATTATTTAGGCCATCAAGCTTGTTAATAATTAACTCAACATTTTCATTTAATATTATGTTTCCTGTATGAATTAAATAATTTCCAGCAATACGTTCTACAATAAATCTTGGAGGGTAACTTTCTAGTAATTGATGATTTTGTTCGTTCAAATCAGAGTGCTTTATTATATTATCGACACACTCAACTCCAAGAGAATATACTCTCTTTCTAATTATTTTATTTTGTTTCTCTTTATTATTAAGAAATGTTTTTAATTGATGCAGAATATCATCAATAATATCTAAACTTATATAACCCTTATGATTAACAACTACATCGTAACTTTTCATAAAGTTTAAATTTGTAACAATTATGAAGTTATTTTATAAATCCATATAAAACAAAAACATAAAATTAGTCTTATTAATTAAAAAACAAAAATCATTTCCAATTTTCTTGTTATCAACAATTTATTTAGAATTCGTTGCGGGTTTTATATGAAATAAATTTATTAACTTGTTAACGTTAACTTAACATTGATTTAATTAAAACTTAACTAAAAACACATTTTTACTATTGAAGGTATACTTATTTTTAACCCAAATTTAAAACAATATAAAAATGGAAAATTTTTATATCATTCTTGTTGTAATTCTCTTTGCACTAGCTGTTTCCGATTTAATCGTTGGAGTAAGTAACGATGCTGTAAACTTTTTAAATTCAGCCATTGGATCCAAAGTTGCTCCACGCTATATTATAATGATAATTGCAAGCTTAGGTATTTTAATCGGAACAACTTTTTCAAGTGGAATGATGGAAGTTGCCAGAAAAGGAATATTTCATCCTGACCAGTTCTATTTTTCAGAAATAATGGTCATTTTCCTTGCTGTTATGCTAACAGATGTTGTTTTACTGGATGTTTTTAATACTTTAGGATTACCAACATCTACAACCGTTTCAATTGTATTTGAACTTTTAGGCTCTGCAGTTGCGGTTGCATTAATTAAAATAAAGCATCTTGGACAAACAGTCGGCGATCTGAGTAATTATATAAATTCAGGAAAAGCTCTTGCTATTATTTCCGGAATCTTGCTATCTGTGGTAATTGCATTTACCGTTGGTTCAATAGTAATGTACATTACGCGATTGGTATTTTCATTTAACTATAAAAAAACATTTAAATATTTTGGTGCCATTTGGGGTGGAATTGCAATTACTGCAATTACATACTTTATATTAATTAAAGGTGCAAAAGGGTCATCATTTCTTACAAGCGATACAACTGAATGGATAAAAAGTAATTCCAGTTTAATTATAATATATAGTCTTATTGGATGGACAATTTTATTACAATTACTGTATTGGATTGTGCGGCTGGATATTTTAAAAATGATTGTGTTAGTAGGAACTTTTGCATTGGCTATGGCCTTTGCCGGTAACGATCTGGTAAATTTTATTGGTGTCCCACTGGCAGGATTAAAGTCATTCCAGGCATTTATTGCTGACCCTGGAACTGATCCCGACGGATTTTTAATGCTTGCATTAACCGGTAAAGCAAAAGCAAATACTTATTTGCTGCTAATAGCAGGTATGGTAATGGTAATAACATTATGGTTATCAAAAAAAGCAAGAAAAGTTACTGAAACTGAGCTTAATTTAAGTCGACAAGGTGCAGGAAGTGAGAGATTCGGTTCAAGCTTTCTTTCCAGAACTATTGTACGAACAGCAATGGATATTAGCAAAACTATTGAAAAGTTTACACCAGGATCATTTACAAAAGGTTTATCAAAAAGGTTTGATCAAACAGAATACCACAATAAATTAAGAAACCAAAAAGATGCACCTTCTTTTGATATGGTTAGAGCATCGGTAAACCTGACAGTTGCCAGTATATTAATTTCGCTTGCAACATCTATGAAACTTCCATTGTCAACAACTTATGTTACTTTCATGGTTGCCATGGGTACTTCACTGGCAGATAAAGCCTGGGGAAGAGAAAGTGCAGTTTATAGAATAACTGGTGTTGTTACTGTAATTGGAGGATGGTTTATGACTGCCCTTACAGCCTTTACGGTTTCATTTATAATAGCCCTGATTATAAGTTGGGGAGGTGTAATTGCTATAGTGGCACTTGTGTTATTAGCATTGTATACGGTAATCCGTAGTCATACTTCTTTCCACAGAAAAGAAGCTGAAAGTAAAAAAATTAAAAGTCTTGTGGATGAAGATTTACATGCAGAAAATATAATGACAAAATGCTCTTTGGAAGTTAGAAATATGCTTAAATCAGTTGTTAATGTGTACAGTGAAACTGTTGAAGGTTTAACCAACGAAGATCGCAAATTGCTTAAGAATGTTTGTAAAGAGGTCGATGTATTAAATTCAGATGCAAAGTACTTAAAAAATAATGTACACAACACCCTTCTGAAATTAAAAGAAGAAGAAGGTGAAACAGGTCACTATTATGTTCAGGTTATTGATTACTTAAGAGAAATGGCACATGCTCTTTCGTATATTTCAAACCCAAGTTATGAACACATAGATAATAATCACAAGCCTTTATTAAAAGTTCAGATTGATGAGTTAAATGAAATGAAAAATAGTGGAAAAGATTTATTCGAAGCTATAATATTTACTATTGACAGGAATGAATTTGAGAATATACCAGATTTAATTGAAAAACAACAAAGCATTCTTGGCAACTTAAAAGAAGGCCGAAAGAAACAGATTAAACGGATTAAAAATGATGAGGCCGGAACACGAAATAGTATTTTATATCTGGGAATTTTAAATGAAATTAAAAACTTCCTGTTACACACTATAAACCTTGTAAAAGCACAAAGAGACTTTGTTGAATATCAATTAAATACAAAAAAATAAACTGTGTCAAAAAGATATTCATTTAAAAGAAAACTCTTTCTGTATTTTTTCACCGTATTTTTATTCTTTACTGTTATTGTCCTTTTATTCCAATATTCGAGAGAAACAAATTACAGGGTTAGTCAGTTAGATAACACATTACGCAATACTACTCAGGTTATACAGAATTTTATAAAAATTAATCAGAAGGTTGAATTAGCTTTTTAATTTTAAGAATATAATTCGGATCAACACATAATTTATAAAAATATTCTTTTGCCGATGGTGGAGCAACTCCCGGAAAATCACCTTCGTTACCTAACATTTCTGTAATAACCTGAAAATGCAAGTGTGGTGGCCAATTACCATTAACGTTTTCATTACCAATTTTAGCAATAAGATCTCCTCTTCTTAACTGTTGCCCTTTTTCCTTATTCTGAATAGAATCCAGACTTAAATGACCGTATAAAGTATAAAATATTACTCCTTCAATTAAATGCTCCAGAACAAGTGTTGGACCATAATCACCAAAGGCATCGTTATTTTTAAAACTGTGAATGACTCCCGGCAACGGAGAATAAATTGGTGTTCCTGCTTCAATCCAGATATCTATACCTAAATGAATACTCCTTGGTTCACCTTCATTATCGAAATGTTTGCTTCGTTTATATATTAACCGGTCTTCGAAATAACCTCCCACTCCCACTTTTTTCTTCTTTTTTTTAAGGGTTTTATATACATAATCAGTTAATGCCTGAGTATCATCCATATTTATTTCGAAAAGGTCCTTGTTTTCTTCCGAGAAATCGAATACAAAAACATTCTTATCATTTAATTCAATATCAACAATATGAGCAAAGAAATCCCTGTTTTCTTTTAGTATTTTTATAACATGATCGCTTTTATCCATTATTGAATTTTTATTGCAAGTTAATGAAATCCGGGTTTAAAGTAAAGATTATATAAAACTCAAAAATAAAAAATAAAAAAAGCACAAACTAAAAAGCTTGTGCTATGGAAAGAATCATTACAATTCTTTTAAATATCATTTTTTATAACCATACTAATCCATCTGTTAGCTACAGTCTTATAATTGCTATTGGAAATCATACCACGATATTAGAAATATCAGGGAGGATTTGTTTTATTTAAAAAGCTTTACCTTTATTGCAGTAGGCCCCTTTTGTCCCATTTCTACTTCAAAACTAACAAGGTTACCCTCTTTAATTTCTTCAAGTAAATTATTTACATGTACAAACACACTTTCCTTTGTCTCTGAATCTCTTATAAAACCATAACCTTTTGATTCGTTAAAAAAGGCTACTGTTCCTTTTCTTACAGGATCATCGTTTTCATCAGGATCGCGTGTAGGAACTCCTATTTCTATATCTTCTAATTTAATATCTTTCTTTTTGGTGGGATCAGTAGGTGTAGAAGTTATCATTCCATTTTCGTCTACATAAGCCATCATATCATCCAGACTACCCTTTTTCTCGTTTTCTTTCCTGGCTAATCTCTTCTTTTCTTTATCTTTTCTCTTTTTCTCTTTTTTATTTCTTACTTCCTTTTTGTTGTATGTTTCCTGTGATCTACCCATAATTTAATTTTACTTTATTGGTTTTATTTATTATTTATTATTAAATCTGCTTAATAATTAATTCTCCAAAAGTGTGCAATTTTCATCCAGAAGAGTTTTTAACTTCAATAATCCCCTGCTTCTTATTTGCCTTACCCTTTCTGACGACATATCATATTTTAAAGCAATATCGTGCAACGAAAAAATTGGTGTGCTACGCAATCCAAATGTCATGATTAATATTGTAGCCTCTCTTTTAGTAAGTTTACTTAAAGCCCTGTTAATATTCGTTATGACAGACTCGTTCATTATATCACTATCAGGCGATGGGATGTTCCCGGTCTGTACAAAATCATACAGACTAAACTCATTATCGCCATCGTTTGAAAGTGGCATATCAAAAGAGACCTGTCTCTTTTTTATGTCGTTTGCCTGTTTTACTTCTTCATTGGTTAAATCAAGATACCCTGCTATTTCATCATCGGTTGGTTCCCTTTCAAATTCCTGCTCAAGATAAGGAACAGCTTTTGTAATTTTATTAATTGAAGAAAGCCTGTTTAATGGTAAACGTACAATTCTGGTTTGATCTGAAATAGCCTGAATAATTGATTGCCGAATCCACCAAACTGCATAAGAAATAAACTTAAAACCTCTTGATTCATCAAATTTTTTGGCAGCTTTCACCAGCCCCACATTACCTTCGTTAATTAAATCAGAGAATGATAAACCCTGATTCTGATATTGTTTAGCCACAGAAATTACAAAACGCAGATTAGAAACGACAAGCTTTTCAAGAGCAATATCATCGCCTTCCCTAATACGTACAGATAACTCAACTTCTTCTTCGGGAGTAATCATAGAATACTTACTTATCTCCTGAAAGTATCGACTTATAGATTCTCCGGTTCGTTGAGTTATTTGTTTTGTAATTTTTAGTTGCCGCATTAAAATTTGTATTTATTATCTTTTCCGGCCAACCGGATATTATTATTAGTTAGGAATATATATTAAATGGTATTAAAATAATATTACAACTGCAATATTAATTATTGCCGTACCAGGTACTCACACAGAAATACCACAATGTTCCTGTATGAATGATTGAAACGGGTATTTTAGATCTCCGGTATTAAAAAATTTATGCCGGTTTCACATTAACAGCCATCAATCCCTTTTCGCCTTCTTTAGTTTCGAAAACAACCTCCTGATCGGGCTGAAGTCCACCATAAGAATTATCTAAACCAGTGCGGTGAACAAATATATCCTCACCATTTTCTGATTCAATAAAGCCAAAACCCTTTACTGCGTTATACCACTTAACTTTTCCTTTAATCATAATAAATAATTCTATTAATTCTAATATTCCTTTTTAGGTTTTGCCTCATTTACAACTATTTCTCTACTTTCAAATGTTGTTCCATTAAGCTCTTCTATTGCTTTATTTGCTTCATCCTGGTTTTCCATTGTAATAAAACCAAAACCTTTACTTCTGCCACTGTATTTATCAGTAATAATTTTACAAGAACTTACAGTTCCATGTTCTCCAAATTTTGTTTCAAGGTCATTCTCATTTACCTTATAATCAAGGTTTCCTACGTAAATGTTCATTTTTTCTAAATTTAAATTGTTAGTTTTTAATAGTAAGGTAGTTTTGCCCGTTCTGATTAATATTGCTTATCTGGTATTTCACTAATGAAAGTAAGTTAAACAATTAAATCAACTTAAAATGCATAACATTTATAAAACCTGTTATTAAAAGTTTAAAATTCGGATTTTAAAATAAGTGCAGTGATAAACCAAAAATAAAATTGAATTAGTTAATTAAAGCTCAAATTCTTAAATCTAAAATTTTGGCAAAAATACGCTTTTATTTTCAGTGTTTTACTATTAATCTGCTTTTTTCCAATTTCATGACATCTACAAACTGTGTAATTATCATATTCTTACTAATTGTTCTTCAAACAGATTTATAGAGATTTGCTATTATTTTAATTAGAGCAGTTTGAGAAAATCATCTTATATCATCCTGAATTAGATTAAACTTTTATGTATAAATTTAATTCTTACTGATTATTATTCAGCATTTTCAGCACCCATAATTCAACCATTTCGGATGTCCGCCAGTTTTGATTTCTTCGTGTATTTTTAGATGCAGGTCGCACCTTCTTTTGGATAAATAATTCCTTTTGGAATCGTCCTCCGCCTGATATTTCTTCTTCGATAGGGTGACCCTCATCAATTTTAGTTATTTGTGCCATGTTCGAATATAAAAGAACCACTCTCCCATCTGCTTTTAGATGTTTTATTGCTTCGGCAAAAAAGCGCGGAAACATATTGGTATCGTAATATATAGCTTTATCTAACCCTTCTGTATTTGTTGAAGCAGGAAGCCAGGGAGGGTTATATACAATTAATTCTGATTTTTCATTGTAGTTAGCAAACAAATCGCCATGAATAAGGTCGATCTTAGACAACAATTTATTTTCTTTCAGATCTTCGTTTACACTAATAATTGCATTCGGATTAGAATCTGTTCCACAAACTTTTCCGAAACCATGTTTCAGCATCTGAAAAGAGAGCACTCCACTTCCAATTCCTATATCTATTGCTGATTTTCGTTCACCCTTGTATTGCCTAAGCCAATTATCGAAAAGCTCCAGATGTTCGAATCGTGTTGGAAAATAAGTCCCGAACCAGGGATGTATTTTTCTATTTAGAACCGGAATAGGAATACCATTTTCGTACCATTGCCATGAACTGTTTAAACCCTGAACCTGTGGAAAGGGTAATAAAAAATCATCTAATTCAGGATATAATATTTTAAACCAACCAATTACAGGCACTTTTCTTATGCTTATTTTATGGTTTGATACTTTTAACAATAAGCGATGTGAAAGTTCCCGAAATAGTGCACGAAAATCGCGTTGTCCCTGGAATGATTGATCAGGTTGCTTGTTTTTAACGTATTTTTTTAACTCGCTTAATACTGCAAGGCCACTACTATAGAAATCGACAATCAACACGTAATATCCATCAGCTAGTGTGTCAACGGCCATTTGTGGATCCATTCGGCGTTTATACGGAACTACATCAATATCAGAAA
>JAHOYT010000060.1 GCA_019038645.1 Bacteroidales bacterium | reverse complement strand
TTTGTTCTTTTTAGTGGTGTTTCCGGAACAGGTATGACAAAGATTTCATTTTCTATTGAATTGCTTGTAATCATTCTGTATGTTACTGTAACCTGGTTTCTGGTGCAAATTAGTAACCATAGAATCGAAGTAGTCTGGCTGGTGGAAATATTTTATGGAATAATAATAGGCCTTTTTTCTTATTTATATTTGAAGTTTGGTAACTGGAGAAATAAACGAATTTAATTAAATAACCCTGACGAGAAATCATCAGGGTTATTTAACTAACTAATAAACTATATTCATTTTATTAATTGAGCTTTCCCTGATGCAGTTTTTATTATAATAACAGGATTGTCTTTACCTTTTGTAAAAGATTTAAAATGGTAATTTTTTCCATTCTTTTGTATGATCTCTTCTTTATCAAATTTTATAGGAGAGATAATTTTTCCTTTATCAACCCTGGCTGAAAATTCAAAAAACCCATTTATTTCGTTGCCATTAAAATCAAGAACTGAATTTCCTGATGCGGAAGAAAGTACTAAGTCATAAGCGGCTGTTTTTGATAAAATAACTTCAACATTACCTGATGCTGTTTTGAAATAGCTTTCACTAAGTAATTCAATGTTTTCCGCTTCAACGTTTCCACTTGCTGCTTTAACTGAAAAATTTCCTTTTGCTCCAATTAATTCAATATCTCCTGAAGCAGTTGTAATTTCTATTTCGCCAGTAATATTAGTAGCATCAATATTTCCGCTTGCCGATGATATTTTGAGACCATCTTTACAATCCCGTGCAGTAATACTACCGGAGGCAGAACTTATTTTAGAATCTCCATTAATGTTTTCCAGTACAATATCCCCGCTGGCTGTCGATATTTTAACTTCTTTCCCCACATTCTTAATTTCAATATCCCCGGACGCAGTACTTGCTTTTAAATTATTATCCACATCATTCAATATTAAATCACCTGATGCCGAACTAAATTTAACGCTAATATTTGCCGGAATTGTAATTGTCCATTCCGATTTTCCTTTGCAATTTCTACCATGGAAATCTTCTTTTATTTTCAAATAACCTTCTTCTTCTTCAAAAACGTATTCGAAGCAATCGTCAGAGTATGTGTAAATTAAGTGAACAATTATTTTGTTTGAAGTTCCTTTTTTAATAGTGCAGTCACCACTAACGGTCGACATTTTTAGTATTTCCTTTGCGTCAAACGTCTTATTTACTTCCTTTTGCGCATAAGTTATAAAACTTAAGGATAAAAAAAAGAATACAAGTAATACTGATGTTTTTACATTTTTCATAATTTTTCTTTTTGTTTATATGCCTAAAGACGGTAATTATTAAATTTTGATGCATTAATTTCAAAAAGCGTTAATGAATTAATCTCATTATGTTTTCAGAATATTAATTTAACAGTATTGTGTTTAGACCAGGTTCAATATTTCTTTTTTACCTAAAAAATCACTATTTTACTGAATTAAACCAGTTCGACTCATAAATATTTATAAAACAGATGAAACAACATATAGCCCACTTGCTTAGAGTACGTGCTTCTCAATACGGAACTCGAACGGTTTTTCAATTTAAAAATAAAACAAGCGGGAAATATGAATCACTTAGCTGGAATGCTTTACTTGAGCAAACTAATAAGGTTTCTAAATCACTTATTTCTCTTGGTTTTGGATATAATGATAAATTAGGTATCCTGAGTAGGAATAAACCAGAATGGACAATTGCAGATCTGGGAATTTTTGCAGTGCGCGGAGTAGTTGTTCCTTTTTATGCAACTGCCACGAAACAAGAAATTAAGTATATGGTTGATGAGACCGAAATGAAATTATTATTTGTTGGGAGTAATGAACAAGTCGAGAAAGCATTTTGGTTATTGGAACATTGTAAAACACTTGACAAAATAGTGGTTTTTGAAGGTAATATACCAGAAAAAGATGATCGGTTTATTGAATGGTCATGTTTTATGGACTTATCAGATAATGATCAACTTAGTTCTAAATTAGATCAGATTCTTAATGAAACTCAACCATCTGATTTAGCTTCAATTATTTATACTTCAGGAACTACAGGAGTACCAAAAGGAGTTATGTTAGGACATGATAATTTTATGAGTGCCTTTAAATTTAATTATGAGAGATTAAATATCAGCGAAAGTGATATTTCGTTATGCTTTTTGCCGTTAAGTCATGTATTTGAGCGTACCTGGACATTATTCCTGTTATATTGTGGCGCAACAAATGTGTTTCTGGAAAATCCCCGTGAAGTTATTGATGAACTCCCTGTGGTTAAACCAACCGTAATGTGTACTGTACCTCGTTTCTTTGAGAAAACATATGTAGGTATTTTGAAAGAAACAGAACATTGGCCATCTTTCAAAAAACGAATTTTTAGCTGGTCGGTTGAGATTGGACATAAGTATATCGAATATCTCAAAAATTCTGAAAAACCACCCGGATTATTAGAATTTAATAGATTTATTGCAGACAAATTAGTATTAAAAAAATTAAGATCAATTTTTGGAGGAGAAATTAAAGAAATGCCATGTTCAGGAGCTGCAATGGATCCGAAATTAATCAGGTTTTTTCATGCAGTAGGCATGTTTATTAATTATGGCTATGGAGCTACAGAAACCACGGCTACAGTATCTTGTTATAAATCCGATAAATATAACTTCGATTATTGTGGAAGTATCATGCCGGAAGTATCAGTTAAAATAGCAGATCAAAACGAAATATTAGTTAAAGGGAAAACTATTTTCAAAGGTTATTTTAATAAACCGGAGGAAACAACTAAGGTTATGAAGGATGGATGGTACATGACCGGTGATGAGGGTCGTATAGTGGATAGTGAGTATCTGTGTATGACGGATCGCATTAAAGATTTAATAAAAACTTCAGGAGGAAAATATGTTTCTCCGCAAAAGCTGGAATTATTATTAGGACAGGATAAGTATATAGAGCAAGTTGTTATTTTAGGAGATAACAGGAAATATGTTACCGCATTAATTGTGCCTTCATTTGCATATTTAAAGGAACAAGCTATTAAATTAGATTTAGATTCCGATAACAATGATTTGATTATTTCAAATGATGAGATTAATTATTTTATACAACAAAGAATCGATTTATGTCAGGCAGAACTGGCACCTCATGAGAAGATAATAAAATTCACCTTATTACCCGGAACTTTTAATATTGATAATAGAACTTTAACAAATACCCTGAAAATTCGCCGAAAGATTATCGCAGAGCAATTTAGTGAGATAATTGAAAAAATGTATATATCAGATTAGCATAACCTAATTAGCAGGTTCATGTTATATGTAAAATTTTTTGTAATCATATATTTTCCGGACCCTTGCTAGCAGGTTGAATGTTTTACTAACACTACAAATAAGGTTATATTAGTTTCTTATGATATTAATAATTTAGCGATTAAACTTTTATCTGTGAATGATTGTCTAATAAATTGAAAAACCACACTAAAAATAAATTTATTACTATGAAAAAAACAATCCTTTGTTTAAGTGTTTTATTACTTACAATTTCTTTTTCAGGATTTACTCAGGATAAAGAAAAAGACAAACTTTTTAAGGAGTCTACATTCACTGGTTTAAAATTCAGAAATATCGGGCCGGCATTTATGTCAGGTCGAATAGCTGATATTGCTATTCATCCTGAAAATGATAATATCTGGTATGTAGCTGTAGGTTCTGGTGGCGTTTGGAAAACATCTAATTCAGGTACAACCTGGAAACCAATATTTGATGGACAAAATGTTTATTCTATTGGTTGTGTTACTATTGATGCAGGTAACCCAAATATTATTTATGTAGGTACAGGTGAGAATATAGGTGGTCGTCACGTTGGGTATGGTGATGGCGTTTACAGAAGTAATGATGGAGGTGCCAGTTGGGAAAATATAGGATTAAAAGAATCTCATCATATTTCAAAGATAATAGTACACCCTGAAAACTCTGATATTATATGGGTAGCAGCACAAGGACCATTGTGGTCAAAAGGTGGTGAACGTGGATTGTTTAAGTCGGTAGATGGTGGAAAAACCTGGAAAAAAACTCTGGGTGATAATATATGGGTAGGAGTAACAGACATAGTTATTGATCCTCGTAATCCGAATTGTTTATATGCAGCAACATGGCAACGACACAGGAATGTGGCGGCATACATGGGCGGAGGCCCTGGTACAGGAGTTTATAAATCAGTTAATGGTGGTGACACCTGGGATAAACTCACTAAGGGATTACCAAAGTCAAATATGGGCAAAATTGGTCTTGCTATTTCTCCTCAGAAACCTGATGTTATTTATGCTGCTATTGAACTTGATCAAAGAACCGGAGGAGTTTACAGATCAACAAACAGGGGAGCTTCATGGGAGAAACGTTCCGATGTGGTTTCAGGTGCTACAGGACCACACTATTATCAGGAACTTTATGCATGTCCTCATCAGTTTGATAAAATATATTTAGTTGATGTAAGAATGCAGATTTCAGAAGATGGTGGTAAAACTTTTAAAAGAATGAAAGAAGAGTTTAAGCATTCAGATAATCATTCGATAGCATTTAAAAACGATGATCCGAATTATTTGCTTGTGGGAACAGATGGTGGAATTTATGAAACATTTGATTTAACTGAAAATTGGAAATATGTTTCCAATTTGCCTCTTACTCAATTCTATAAAGTTGCGGTTGATGATGCAGAGCCTTTTTATAATATTTATGGGGGTACACAGGATAATAGTACACAAGGTGGTCCGTCAAGAACAGATAATGTAAGTGGCATAAGAAATTCTGACTGGGAAATAGTGCTTTTTGCCGATGGTCATCAACCAGCAACAGAACCTGGAAATCCTGATATCGTATATGCGGAATGGCAACAAGGGAATCTGGTAAGAGCAGACAGAACAACAGGTGAGTTTGTATATATTCAGCCACAGCCCGAAGAAGGAGAAGTTTCTGAGCGTTTTAACTGGGACGCTCCAATTTTAGTCAGTCCGCATTCTCCATCCAGAATTTATTTTGCATCACAGCGTGTATGGAGATCAGATAACAGGGGTGATAGCTGGACTGCAATTTCAGGCGATCTTACAAAAAATCAGGAAAGAATTACACTTCCGATAATGGATAAAACATGGAGTTATGATTCACCCTGGGATATGGATGCAATGTCAAATTATAATACTATTACTTCTCTTGCAGAATCACCTGTTAAAGAAGGTTTGATATATGCTGGCACTGATGATGGTTTAATTCAGGTTACTGAGGATGGAGGAGCTAACTGGAAAGAAATTAGTGTTGGAGATTTATCAGGAGTACCGGAAACTGCTTTTGTTAACGATATTAAAGCCGATTTATTCAATGAAAATGTTGTTTATATAGCATTGGATAATCATAAATTTGGTGATTTGAATCCTTACTTACTAAAGAGTACAGACAAAGGAAAAAGCTGGAAATCAATAAAAGGAAATATACCTGAAAAGACATTAGTATGGCGTTTGGTTCAGGATCATGTTAAACCTGAATTATTATTTGCTGCCACTGAGTTTGGAATTTATTTTACAATTGATGGTGGAACGCAATGGACAAAATTAACAGGTGGTGTTCCTACTATTTCGTTCCGGGATTTGGCAATTCAACGACGTGAAAATGATTTGATTGGTGCTTCATTCGGGCGTAGTTTTTTTGTTCTTGATGATTATTCTGTATTACGAAATGTATCCGAAGATCAGTTAAAAAAAGAGGCAACATTATTTCCTACAAGAAAAGCATGGTGGTACATTCAGAGAGCACCACTTGGAAGAGAATTAAAAGGATCAATGGGCGCTTCATTATATACAGCTCCGAATCCTGCGTTTGGCGCAGAATTTACTTATTATATTGGAACAGAGTATAAAACTCTAAAAGATATTCGAAAAGAAAAAGAGAAAAAACTCACAAAAGAAAATCAGAATATTCCTTTTCCTGGTTGGGATGCACTGGAAACAGAACGTATACAGGAAAAGCCAAAGATATTGTTAACTGTTAAAGATAGTAAAGGAAATGTTGTGCGTAAACTTGAAGGAAAAAATAGTATAGGATTTCACAGAATAGCATGGGATCTGAAATTTCCGTCAACCAGAGCGATCAGTACAGAAAGCAGAAGCTCCGGATGGCTACCTGAGGGATCAATGGTTGCTCCCGGAAAATATACTGTTACTTTATCAAAACAAGTTGATGGTGTAGTAACCGATTTGTCCGAACCTATGGGATTTACTGTTGAGCAATTAAGAAAAGGCGTTCTGGAAGGATCAACACCGGATGAAACTGTAGCATTCTGGAAAGAATTAGCAGAAATGCAGTGTGCAACAAGTGCCGCATCCATGTCATTGAATATAGCTAAAAGAAAAGTGGATGTTATGTATAAGGCTGCATTAAATGCACAAAATATACCAGGTGAACTTGAAAATAAGCTTTATAAACTGAAACAGGAAATGATAGAAATTGAAATAGAGTATTATGGTAATCGATCGAAAGTAAAAATAGGAGAAAGAGGTAAGCCCACAGTTTACAGTCGAATGAGTGCGGCACAGATGGGAACCATGAACTCTACATATGGACCTACACAAACTCACATAAGAAGTCTTGAAATTGCAAAAAAACAATTTGAACCAATCAGGATTAAAATTGAAAACATTACAAATAACAGGATTCCTGAGTTAGAAAAGGAATTGAGAGAAGCCGGAGCTCCATGGATTGAAGGGCAACCATTACCATAATTCTTTAAAGAAATAATAAGGTCTGCTAAAATAAAATTTGGCAGACCTTTTTATTTTTAGCCTAATTATGAAACTTCAATTATTGCAAAAGGAGCTGCAGTATGTATAATTCTGTTCAGCGTTAAACCTGAATTTTTAATTAATTCCTTAAATTCTTCTTTGGTTCGTTCCTTTCCTTCGTTTCTTCCAACCAGCATTTGAATATCGTATAACTTAGCAAAAGAATATCTATTATTATTTTCTATAATAGGTTCAATAATTAATATTTTACCATTTTCGGGAAGCACAGTTTTTATATCTTTTAACAACTTAATGCATTGTTCATCTGACATGTTATGAATAATGCTTTTTAGGAAATACATATCACCACCATTAGGAATACTTTCAAAAAAGTTACCGGAAATTGTTTCTAAACGATCAGATACATTATATTGATCTGCAATTTTTTTTGCACCTTCAACTACATGAGGCAGATCAAATACTTTTCCTTTTATCAATTTATATTTATGTAAAATCATAGCCAGAAGGATTCCTTGTCCTCCTCCAATGTCAATAATATTTTTTGCTTTACTAAAGTTATATTCTGAAAGTATAGCATAACTCAACATAAGCGATGAGTTTGTCATTGCCTGATTGTATATTTCGTTTTTATCCGGGTTTTTTTCAAGATATTCAAAAATGTCCATTCCTATAACTTTTTGTGCAGCAGTTTCTCCTGTTTTAATAACATGCCCCAGTTCCTCGAACATTTTCCAGTTTATACCATTAATCTGATGAATAACCATATGTCGCATTGAATCTTGCTGATCAAGTAAAGTATTAGATAATCGATTATTTTCAAAAACGCGATTCTTTTTTTCCACAAAAATCCCCTGGCTGGCAAGCATTCTCATTAAACGGTACAATGATTCTTCATGCGCATTAGATAATTTAGCTAACTCATCAATTGATTTTTCAGTGATATGAAGATGTTCTGCTAAATTTAAATCCGCAGCAACACCAATTGCCCGTGTTACATAAAAAGCCTGAACCATTTCAATAATGGTAACGTTTGCAGGGCTTAGTTTCCTTGATAACCTTACTAAAAAATATCTAAATCGTTCAACAATTTTTAAAACTCCGGCCGGAGGATATTTCGATAATTTTATTTTTTCCTGCATAATTTTGTTTGAAAAATTAATTTATAAAAATAGGAAACTTTTTTAGATAAAAAGCTTACCGGAATTGATGAAAATATTATAAAACTCCAAATTTCTGACTATTTTTACGAGTTAATACATTATATAATATGAAATATAGTTTTAAAACTGAAGTTCGCGGATATGAACTTGACTCGTACGGGCATGTGAATAATGCTGTGTATTTGAGTTATACAGAGCAGGCACGGTGGGAAATTTTGCGAAATGCAGGACTTTTAGAATCATTTACTAAAAAAAATTTGTTATTGGTTGTTACAGAAACCAATATCCGGTATATGCGTGAACTTAAGCTTTTTGATCTGATTGAAATTACAACAAATGTAGAATTTGAGTCGCCTTATTTGATTTTTAATCATGATATTATGAATTTGACTTCTTCGTTTAAAGCAGCAAAGGCTCAGGTAAAAACTCTTTTAATAGATAAGGACCGTACACCACAGGATATTACAATTGAATTAATGTCAATAGTAAATAATAAGAATATATGAGTCAGTCTGAAATAATAAGTAAGGAAAGAATAGGTGATATTGGAATAATAACAATATCTAATGGTAAGGAAAATTATTTAGACAAACCTGATTTTTTTAATATAGAGCAGCTACAAAACTGGATTTCAGAAGAGGAACTTAAAGGATTAATTATTCGCGGTGCAGGACGTAATTTTTCAGCTGGAGCAGACCTTGATAATCTTACCGAACTTGCACAAAATCAAAATGTTTTAACCGATAAAATGAATAAAGGTAAAAGCCTGCTGGACTTTATCGAAAAACTTAATATTCCGGTTATTGCAGCCATTAATGGAGTTTGTTTTGGAGGAGGACTTGAAATTGCTTTAGCCTGTCATATTCGAATTGCCTCAAAAAATGCTCTGTTTGCATTTCCGGAAATAAACCATGGATTAATTCCCGGATTAGGAGGAAGCTACCGAATAGTTCAGTTACTTGGAAATAAAGCAAAGGAAATATTATTAAATGGCGATATGATAAATGCTGAAAGAGCGTATGAAATTGGTTTGGTTGATCATATTTCTGAACACAAAGATTCATTTGAACTTTCAATTGACAAATTAATAAGTCTTACGTCTGACAGGTCATTAGAAGTTATTAATTATGCTATGCAGGCTATTCATAATGCAACTTTACTAGATAAAGATGAAGCATTGAAAATTGAAACAGAATTGTTTTGTAAACTTGCTGTTAAAGTTGAGTGGAATCAATAAAGAAATTATGTATAAAGAAATTGTACATATAAAATCTGTTCAGGAAATAGAAGAAATTTTGTTTAAACACACTGATGGTTATTTTTTTACTGATAATGAGTTAAAATCTGTTGAACATAAGAATAAAATAAAAAGTACCGGAGCAAGATATCTGATAAAAAAATCAATTTTGGATCATTTAAAATTGAGTGATGATTATCATGATATTGAAATAGAGAATGAAGCAGACGGAAAGCCTGTCGTGCGATTAACCCGGAAAGTGAGAAAAAAGGCTGAAGAAATGAATATTGGAAATATTCAGATTTCAATTTCTCATTCACGAAATTTGATATCGACATTAGTAGTTGTAGAGGAAAATGTTTAAAGTATTAAACTGGCATATAAAAGATCATATCGGATATTTAGAAATAAATAATCCGCCTTCTAATCCTATGGATTCTGAATTTTTTGAAGAATTTTATTGGTGGAGGACCGAAGTCGTTGATAAAGCTGATATTAGAGCCTTAATAATTCATGGAAAAGGCAGGCATTTTTCTTCAGGGGCTGTTTTGGACGATTTACTTGGAATTATCGCAAGAAGCCATGGACAGAATGGAGATATTGAAAAAATCAGCAATTTTTTAAATAAAAACAGTAAAATATTTTATTCTCTTAAGGATTTAAAAATTCCGGTAATAGCAGCTGTAAGAGGCGTTTGTCTGGGTTCTGCGTTTGAGCTGGCATTATGTGCCGATTATATTATTTGTGGAGAAAAAGCAGTTTTAGGATTACCCGAAACAACTTTTGAATTGATTCCTGGTTGTACAGGAACATATGTTTTACCTAATCTGGTAAAGAAATCATTGGCAATTGAGCTGATATTGAGTGGAAAAACGTTTAGCCCTTACGATGCAAAAAAATGGGGTATTATACATAAAATAACGTCCTCAAAAAAAGTTCTTAATATGGCAGAAGAAATAGCAAAGAAATTGAGTGAAAATTTCATTCAGGATTTTAAACATCTTAGATAATAAATATAATGAATCAGAATATATCAACTGAAAAATATGTAAAACTTACAGGAGCAGGCTCTTTTTTACCAGGAAAACCAATAACAATAAACGAGGTTGATCATTATTTGGGTGAATTAACTCAGGCACCAAAAAAAATACAGAAGTGGCTTCACCGAATGAAAGCTCTGATGAATGAAATGCTTGAAGTCGAGCATTATTATTTTGCCATTGATCCGGTAAGCAGAGAATTTACCGAAGATAATATAAGCATGTCTGTTAAAGCCGCAAACACAGCACTGAAAAAGTCCGGGATTAATGCAACTGATATTGATCTTATTGTTTACGGAAGTGCACATCAGGATCAGATGCCAACGGCTTCGGTTCGAATACAGGAAGAATTGGGAATTGAGCAATGCGGAGAAATGTCAATACATGCTAATTGTACTTCTGCATATAAAGCTCTGTTGGTTGCAAGCGATTTTATTAAATCAGGACGATATAAAAACGCTTTGGTTATTTCATCCGGGATGTCTTCATCGGAGCTAAGAGCAGAATATTATAACCAGCCGATAGTAAAAAAAGAAGAACTCTTTCTGCGTTATTTTTTAAGTGATGGAGCAGGAGCATTGGTTTTACAGGCTTCGGATGAGAAAAAAGACGGATTATTTGTTGAAGAAACATATATGGAATCTGTTGGAGGGAAAAAGCCTTCGGCAATGTTAAATAAACGACCTGCTTACTGGATGAACCCTAAGGAAGAGTTTGAACTTGGTTATCATCATTTAGCACAGATGTTTAACGATCAGCTAAGAACACATTTTCATGATGCCGACGGTAGCGTTTTTTTAAAAGGATTAAAAAGAATGTTAGATAAATATCCAATTGATTTAAATGAATTAAAATATTTTCAGGTAAATTTTCCTTCGAAGCATATTTCAGAATTAATTATGGATGAATGCGATGAACTTGGAATAAATAGAAACACCTTATATACAAAGATGTCTGCAATGGGATACGCCGGACCACCAATGGCTTTTATATCAATCGATAAAATTCTTAGTGAGGAAAAACTACAAACAAATGATTTAATTCTGAGTTTTGTTACAGAAGTTAGTAAGTTTATGCAGGCTGGTTATATCTTAAAATATTATTAGTTTGTTAAAAACGAATTTTATTTAACTTAGCTGAGTTAGATTTAAATTTTAGATATAATTATTAATTAATTGATAGAAGTATGAAACGTTTTTTTACATTGTTGTTTTTGTTATTAATAATTCAGGAAAGTTTTGCGCAGAAAGAGAGAATAGAAGTGGATAACAATGAAGAAACAGTCTTTACAAAAGACAACTTTAAATTTACGGGTAGTTATATAGCTCTTGAGTTTAAAATGAGCGAAGTTCGCGATGATATTGGCATATTTGCCGGGGGAAAGATGGGATTTTCATTCAATAATAAATTTTCACTGGGAATAGCAGCTTATGGATTAATATATAATAGTGATTTTACTGTCCTGGCTCCTGATATGTGGTCTGACTTAACACTACAGTTGGCTTCCATAAAATTTATTTATGGAGGATTGTTGTTGGAATATAATTTTTTTAGTAACAAAATAGTTCATTTTAATATTCCTGTTGTTATTGGGGTAGGTAAAGTCTCCCTCAAAGGTGAAGATGATATTTTTTTAGAAAGAATCGAAAAATCATCGGCTTTTGTTATAGAACCGGGGGTTGAGCTTGAATTTAATTTATTTAAATTTTTGAAAGTTGATGTTGGTGCATCATACCGAAATGTTTCCAATACAAGATTACAATATATAGATGATGAAGATTTGGAGGGTTTGTCATATAATCTAACATTCAGGTTTGGTCTTTTTTAAAAAGATAAAAAACAAAATGGAGTAGCTTGGTAATTCTTAATTGTTTTGTGATAAATTTATGCAGGCAGGTTACATATTAAAATATTATTAGTTTGGCATGATTTATGAAAAGTGAATCATAAAAATTATTAAATAAATTTATTAACTAGCAAATTAATTATTAATTAATATTTAGGGTTATGAAAAAACTTTTTACAATTCTTTTAGTAGCATTAATGGTGCAAATTTCTTTTGCCCAGGAGGAAAAGATTGAAGAAAAAGATCCAATGCAAACAATTTTTACTAAAGATAATTTAAAATTTACTGGTGGCTTTATTGCTCCTGAAATTAAAGTAAGTGATGTTCATGAGGATATTTCACTGCTTGTTGGTGGAAGTATTGGTTTTACTTTCAACGATAATTTTACTATCGGACTCGCTGGCTCTGGTTTAACTACGAACAGCAATTTTAATATTCCTAATGCTGATCCATTACTTGATGATATGTCTGCTCGTGTTGGAATGGGTTATGGTGGTTTGTTATTGGAATATACAATGTTTAGTGATAAAAAAATTCACTTTTCTATACCTGTTGTGGTTGGAGCAGCCGGAATTTATGTTTATGAAGACGATGGTGATTTCTTTTATGACCAATTTAACGAGATAGAAAACAGCGCAGCATTTGTAGTTGAGCCGGGAGTTAATATTGAACTTAATTTATTTAAATTTTTCCGTGTAGGACTTGGGGCTTCATACCGCTTAATTGAAGGTACCGACCTTGTGAATTTAACTGATGAAGATCTTTCTGATTTATCATTTAACGCAACATTTAAATTTGGTTTATTTTAGTCTTAATAAGATATTATAAATACTAAATATATTAAAGCTACTCTATGAGTAGCTTTTTGTATAAGAATCTAAAAAAACCACCGTCTTTGACTGTGATAATTTATGTTTGGCTATACCGTTTTTGTCATTCCCGCGAAGGCGGGAATCTATTTTTTAAATTACAATATTGATAGTATAACTTTTTTACTTTTGAGGCAGCTCTTTTTTTATTAATAAAGTTCCGGTATTTTTGTATATAAATAGTTCTGGCTATGATTAAAAAAATTGGTATCGCAGGAAGTGGTAAAATGGGATCAGATATATTTAATTATTTGTCTGATTTTAAATATGAATTAATATGGTTTACGCGAAATTCTGACCACAAAGAAATACTTCATAATACTTATCGCAAGAAAATAAAAAGACAACTTAAACACGGTATAATAAGCAAGGAAATATTTGATTTAAGATATAAGTACAGAACAACGTTCAAGCTCACAGATTTATCTGAATGCGATTTAATTATTGAATCAGTAATTGAAGAGCCGGAAATAAAATCTGTATTGTTTCAAAAACTTGATGAAATAGTTAAACCATCTTGTATTTTAGCTTCAAATTCGTCATCAATTTTACCTTCAGCATTATCGGAAAATATAAAAAGAAAAAACAGGCTTATTGGTTTGCATTTCTTTTACCCATTAGCATTTAAAAATGTGGTTGAAGTAATTTCGTCTGAATTTACCGATGAAATTACACTTGAAAAAATCAAATTATTTTTAGTTGATATAAAGAGATTTTATATTGAGCAGAACGAGGATAATGCATTTGTTTTAAATAGATTACTACTACAAATTCAGATAACTGCTTTTGAATTATTGAAAGAATATGGCTTAGGATATAAGCAATTTGATGATATTGCAAAACAGTTTGTTACAGAATTTGGATTATTTGAAATGATGGACCATGTTGGACACAACACAATGCACAATGCTATTATGAATTATTCAAGAATGGATTCTGATAAAAAGAAGTATGAACCAATTTTGAACGATTTAAAAAGCAGAGATCCTGATAGCGGCAAAAATTCAGGGAATTTATTTTACGATAAAGAATTTGAAATAATTGAAATTCCTGAAAGAACAGAACAAGAAATAATAAGTAAATTAAAGGGAACTGCCGATAGGTTTTTAACAAATTATTCGGAAGATTTTCAGATTAACTTATTTAATCTTAAAAAAGGTCTGGAAGAGTTTGGCGGAATTATGTTGTAAAACTGATTTTGTGTATGTTAACAATATCAGAAATGTCATTTATTTTGTTATTTTTGCAGTCTGAATCACTTAATTTGTAAACGATTAAGAATAAATGGCTAAGAAAGTAGTAGTAACCGGGTTCAATATGTTAACAGCATTAGGACTGGATTGGGAAGAAACCTGGAAAAATATACAAGAAGGAAAAAGCGGAGTTAAAACAATTTCATTATTCGATGCTTCGGAAAATCAAACTCAAATTGCTGCTGAGCTTCCACGTGAATTTGCGGAAAAATCTGCATCTGTAATCAAAAAACGTATTTCAAAACAAATGACCCGGGTAACACAAATGTCATATGTTTGTGCTATTGAAGCTATCGAAAAACACAATATAGATTTTGATAATATAAATAAAAAACGTGTTGGTGTAATTCTGGGAGTTGTTAACACAGGTGATTCAAGCACTGAGCAAGGGACAAGTTCTAAAAACCTGATCCTTAAGCGAATGAATAATGCAATGTCGGCATGGATCGGTATGCGTTATAATATCGAAGGGCCAAATTTTACAACATCATCGGCATGTTCATCATCTGCTTTTGCTATTGCTTTGGGATACGATGCTATTAAAGCAGGACGCGCAGATATGATGATTGTTGGAGGTGCTGATTCTATAATTAATAAAGAAGAGATTGAAGGGTTTAATGAGATTTATGCTTTATCGGTTGCCAATGATAAACCTGAAAAAGCAAGCTGCCCTTTCTCAAAAAACCGTGATGGTTTTATAATTGGCGAAGGAGCTGGCATTATGATTCTGGAATCTGAAGAATCAGCAAAAGCACGGGGAGCAAAAATTTATGCAGAATTATCCGATTATGCATTTACAAACGAATCATACAATATAATGGCTCCTAAACCTGATGGTGAAGGAATGGCGGATACAATGCAACAAGCTATTGTGAATGCAGGAATTTCAAAAGATGAGGTAAGTTATATAAATGCTCATGGTACATCTACTATGTTAAACGATTTGTATGAAACACAGGCCATAAAGAAAGTTTTTGGAGAGCAGTCTTATAAAATTCCCGTTTCATCTACAAAATCAATGACCGGGCATACTATCGGTGCAGCCGGTGCAATTGAAAGTATATTAAGTGTTTTGGCTATTAAAGATAGCGTAATTCCTCCAACTATGAATCTTGATGAAGCGGATCCTGAACTGGATTTAGATTATGTTCCAAATGAGGCACGCAAACAGGATTTAAAAGTTGTTTTAAGTAACTCTTTTGCTTTCGGAGGTCACAATGCAACATTAGTCTTCAGAAAGTACTACGGATAGTTCCCTGTTTTGAACACCAGTTTTAAATTTTTGTTATTAAATAAAATTCAAAGCAATAAATTATTGTATTCAGATCAACGAAATATTTTTTCAATTATATGTAAAAAGGTAATATGAAGAATTATATTAATTACGTGATATTAAAGGATAAAAAGTTGATTTTTGAATATTACTATGGAGAAATATATTTAAATGATTTTATTGATATTCATGAAAGAAAGAGTAATGATAAAGATTTCAATGCAAACTATAATCTGCTTATAGATTTCAGAGATGCAGAGATTCATTTAAGTAAAAAAGATGTATTAGACCTGGTACAATTTCATAAGAATAGTCCAAAACTGTATGGATCAAGATACGCTGCACATATAACAAAAACACCTGAACAAGTGGTTGCAGGAACCATGTTTGACATTCTAAATAATGAACTACCCATAAAAATTAAAGTCTTTAGTACATTAGTAGCATCATTAGACTGGGTAGGACTTTCAATTGAAGACAAAAATATTATTGAATCATATATTGACCAGTTCAAAAAAGCTGTGTAACAATCTATCTGAAAAATAGTTGGTGTTATATTATTTTGGTTTTAAAAAAAACTTAGGGTAATTACGAATTATAAATACCATTTCTTAAATAACTAATTTTTGGTATCTTTAGTTAAAAGTTTCTATCAGTCAGCCTATTTTTGGTAGATAGAGAGAGCTCGTTCCCATTTAAATAAGTTTAAATAAATCAATGTATACATAAGATAATGAAAACCGTTATAAAGGAATTAATACCGAAATGGTTTATGCGTTTTTATATTAATATAAAGAATAGAAATAAATCACCGGAAGAAATTTTTACTGAAATTTATAATAAGAATCTTTGGGGAAAAGCTCAGGACGGGAGACAATACTGTTCAGGATTTGGAACGGAAGATCCTAATGTTGAGAAGTACATAGAAATTCTGAGAAATTTTATAAATGAATTTGAGATTAAAAGTATATTCGAGATTGGATGTGGTGACTTTACAGTAATGAAATCTGTACTTAGTCACTCAGATATAAGATACACAGGATCTGATATAGTTAAAAGTTTAATTGAATATCTCAATGCTTCATATAGTAATGAAAATGTGAAATTTATACATATGGATGCTGTTAATAGTGAAAAGTATCCTATAGCTGATTTATGCATTATTCGACAAGTAATGCAACACCTAAGTAACGCACAAATTTCTGAAATAATTGGAAAATCAAAGAAATATAAGTTTGTAATTATTACAGAACACGTACCTGTTAACCCAAAACATAAAAATGATGATAAGATTACTAGTGGGTACATAAGAATGCAAAACCATAACACGTCCGGAGTCTTTTTAGATGCCTTTCCCTTTTCTTTAAATTGTAAAGTACTGTTAAGTTATCAGCAGGATGATAAAGACTATTATGGTAATAGAATACCTGCTGTAATGATGACAAGTTTGATTGTAAATAATATCAATTGACTTTTGCTAATAATGCATTATAAAAAAATACGGGGGTTTGGTGGTTTGCGAACTAATTAACATTTTCAAACTTTTTGGGAGTTATACAAAACTTCCAACAGTCAACAACCAACGCATCTTGGTATGTGTTAACTATTTTTTCTTCCTTTTATCAATAAAAACAACAGGTTTGCGCTTCAATTCGGGAAATTTTACTTTA
>JAHOYT010000075.1 GCA_019038645.1 Bacteroidales bacterium | reverse complement strand
ATATATAACTATTATATCGTCAATTAAACTAAAAAATACGGATAATTTTCCTGAAAAGAATTAGTAATAGAAGACTACTTATATACAAAATGTTAAGGAGCTAAATTGTAGCCAACTGACTTTATTTGATTCTTAGTGGCACGATAATAATATTTTTAATATCACTATGCTTTGTGGATTCTGATTATTATATAGAGTTAAAAACTGCAATTTATTTGTTAATAACTGTTGTTTTTTTATTTTTGATACTGATTAGTTGATATCTAAAATGTAATAACTATGGGAATATATACTAAAGATGCTATAAAGGAAATTAAACCTGGAGAAACTGTACAAAAGTGTAATGAAATATTTGAAAAGTATGACTTCAAATCAATTACAAATACACTTGCAATATTAGAAGAAAGACAGGAGAAATTTGGAGTTTATACAGGTACTTTTTCACTAAATCCATACGGGCTTTTTGAATTATTCCCGGATAAGTTCCCATATCTTGAAGGAAAGGATTATGTGAATTTTCAAATTTCAAATGGTAAGGGATTATCTTTTGAGCAATGTCAGGCAAGTTTATTGGTGGAAATGTTTGAACGTTTATCAATAAAACTACATGAGCAAAAAGTAAAAGACAAGAAAGAAGAATTTGGGAAATTATATAGCGGCGATGATTATTACTCTTATCTTAAAGAAGAAGCTGCCTATCTTCATGATCACTTCACAAGTAAAAAGTTTGGATATAAACTTCATGAAAATGAAGCTGATTATTTAAAAATTGAAGATGTAAAGGATAATAATAGTGTGTATTTCCCGGCTTATGTGCTTTTTGACACTATGGGTACTAACGGTTTTACAGCAGGAAATAGCAAAGAAGAAGCAATTTCCGGAGGTGTTTTTGAAATTGTAGAACGACATACACAAACGCTTTTTTGTCTTGATGAAATAGATGCATCAAGAATCACATTACCTTCTATAGTTTCGGAAATACCGGAACTCGAAAACATAATTCAAAAATGCAATGATTTTTTCGATAAATATGATGTTGTAGATGTGTCTATTACTTTAAATGGTATTAAGTTTTATTCATATTTTGTACGTACTGAATATGATATAACAGGCCATAAGACGTTTTCATCAGGAGGTTGTCATGTAGATCAACGTATCGCAATGATTAGAGCTATTAGCGAAAGTATACAAAGTTTTAGTGAAAATATTGAAGATGCAAAAAAAACTACTACGCGGCAACAAGGATGGGGTGCCTACAGATTGTTTACTAATTATTTTATTAAAAGAGTATATGGCAAAATAGGTAATTTGCCGGAGGTTGCTCTTCAAATAAATAAAATAACATTTAATTCTATACATGAAATTTATGAAAAATCCATAGCAGCTTTTGATCATGTATTAGTACTTGATTGTACTAATGAACATTTTCAAATTCCGACATACATAATTTATATCCCTGAATTATTTCCAAAAACATATCTCTGGTCTGCTCTTTTTCATGTTGGTACAAGCATGTTTAAAGAGACTTTAATACCTGAAAATATTGAAGGAATTGAGCGATTGTTTTTTTGGGATATTGATATGCTTGATAATAAGGAAGAAATTGAAAGAAAGGAAGCTTATCTAAAAACTATTTCTAAACTATATAATAAAGAGATAAATTCATTTATTAAGGAACAATATCCACAGTATAAACAGGACGAATTATTACAGAAAGTTGAGAGAGTCACATTTTATGACGATGATGATCCTGACAGTTTTATATTTTTTAGTAAAAATACAGACGTTGATTATTTGTTCGAAAGTTATGCCCGAATAGGTTGTCTAAGTCTTTGCAAGCCACTTATAGGGAAATTATCAAATCATGATTTATTTTCTACATATATAAATAAATATGATAGTTTAGGCGAATATCTATTAGAGAATGAGGAGTATGAGAGAGCTCTTGTGGTATATGATCAATTGGTTGAAGTCTCAGATAATAAGTTGTATATGGAAAAACAGGATGAGTTAAAATCAATTACCAGCACTGCTTTAGAACTAAGATCCGATATTTATGAAAATGCTCCACAACGTATAATGGGTTTGGTACCGGGAGATGCTATTGAAAGTTATACTTTAAAAGATATAATTGAAGAGGGAATGTTTCAATTTGAGCTTCAATTTGAAAATGAAGATAATGAATTTAATATTACATTATTTACCATTGAACCAGATGATTATTTTGCCAAAATTAAAAAAGGCGTTTATATTGATCATTTACATGGGGTATTATTTAAAAGGGAAAAAAAGTTTGTAAAGAAATTAATTAAGAAAATGAATTCTTTTTAAATTTAAATCCGTACGAGCAGATCCCGCAGGTTTGAAAATGATTACTAGAACATTTTGGCTCAATTATATTTTTCATAAAGCATTTAAGGCTTGTTTTAGTTTGTTTGTGCTTTTTCCTCCATTTTACATCTTATAGGATATCTAAATATACATAATTTTGGCATTATTAATCATTATTTATTATATGTAATATATTCATTATGATAGCTTTAGTGACTAAGCGATTTATCCTGTATTAATCATAAATCAAGGAATATATTTCTTTAAATATTTTTCATTAGGATATTAGGTTAGGCTGCCGGTTTAATTCATTTTTATTAAAGCCTGTTTTCAGAATCTTTTTTTATCTTTGCACTTTATTAAGAATATATTAAGAAAATGAAGAACAACAATATTCATCCAACCTTCGACAAAATTTTAAAAAGGGAAGACAAGGAAAAACTTTTAAATCAGAAATCAATTGTGATATGGATAACCGGATTATCAGGATCCGGAAAAACAACTATTGCTCAGGACCTGGAAATAGAACTACACAAGAGAGGGTTTCTTACAAAATTACTCGATGGAGATAATGTCAGAACAGGAATTAATAATAATCTGAGTTTTTCCGAAGAAGACCGAAAAGAAAATATACGAAGGATAGCCGAAGTATCAAAGTTATTTATGAAGGGCGGCGTTATTCTGATTAATTGTTTTATATCTCCAACTAAGGATATAAGAGATCAGGCAAGAGATATAGTTGGCAAGGATGATTTTTTTGAGATATACGTTAATACACCCTTAGAAGTTTGTGAAGAAAGAGATATTAAAGGATTATATGCTAAAGCAAGAGCCGGATTAATTAAGAATTTTACTGGTATTGATTCACCATATGAAGCACCTGTAAATCCTTCGATTGAAGTAAAAACTACAGAAAGCAGTATTCAGGAATCTGTACAGGAAATATTAGATAAGCTTTTGCCTAGGATAGAATATAAAAATGATTAATTTTGCATTCCCCATAAGTTAATTAAATATATAATGGATAATAAATATAGAATAAATCACTTAAGAGAACTTGAAGCAGAATCAATGTATGTAATTCGTGAGGTTGTTGCTCAGTTTGAAAATCCTTGTATGCTTTTTTCTGGCGGCAAAGATTCTATCATCATGTTTCATCTGGCTAGAAAAGCATTTTGGCCTGCAAGAGTTCCGTTTCCATTAATGCATATTGATACCGGACATAATTTTCAGGAGACTTTGGACTTCAGAGATAAATTAATGAAAGAAACTGAAACAAAACTCATTGTACGTTATGTACAGGATTCTATTGATGAGGGTAAAGTGGTTGATGAAACGGGTGTAAATTCAAGTAGAAATATATTACAAACTACAACTTTACTTGATGGAATTGAGGCAATGAAGTTTGATTGTGCAATGGGTGGTGGAAGACGTGATGAAGAAAAAGCACGTGCAAAAGAAAGGTTTTTCTCGCACCGTGACGAATTTGGACAGTGGGACCCCAAAAATCAGCGCCCTGAACTTTGGAATATATTTAATGGAAAAAAGCATATGGGAGAACATTTTAGAGTTTTTCCAATTAGTAACTGGACAGAGATGGATGTTTGGCAGTATATTTTATTAGAAAATATTCCTATTCCAAATTTATATTTCTCGCACGAAAGAGAAGTGGTTGACAGAGATGGAACTATATTAGCTGCAGGCGAATATGTTACCCTGAAAGAAGGAGAAATACCTGTAAAAAGAATAGTACGTTTCAGAACAATTGGTGATATGACTTGTACCGGAGCCGTAGATTCAAAAGCAAATTCTTTGGAAGAGATTATTGAAGAAGTTGCTGCTACCAGAATTACCGAAAGAGGTGGTAGATACGATGATAAGCGTTCAGAAGCTGCTATGGAAGATCGTAAGAAAGAAGGATATTTTTAATTAGTAAGAATTTAACAGAACTATATATCATGTCAGAAGATTATAATAGAGGTTACTTAGATATGGAGCTTTTGCGATTTACTACAGCAGGTAGTGTAGATGATGGCAAAAGTACACTTATTGGCAGATTATTATATGATAGTAAAGCTATTTTCGAAGATCAGATGGAAGCCATCGAGAAGGCAAGTTTAAAAACCGGAGATGGCGAAGTTAATCTTGCTTTATTAACTGATGGTTTGCGTGCCGAAAGGGAACAAGGTATTACAATTGACGTTGCATATCGTTATTTCGCAACTCCAAAAAGAAAATTTATTATTGCGGATACTCCCGGACATGTTCAGTATACCAGAAATATGGTTACAGGAGCATCTACTGCTAATGTAGCACTCATATTAGTTGATGCCAGAAATGGTATAATTGAACAAACAATGAGGCATGCATATATTGCTTCATTGCTTCAAATTCCACATATTATTGTGTGTGTAAATAAGATGGATTTGGTAGATTATAAAGAAGGCGCATTTGATAGTATTAAGTCAGGTTTTGATAAAATTGCTACTAAATTAGATGTTCATGATATACGATTTGTTCCTATTAGTGCAAAATTAGGAGACAATGTTGTTGACAGATCCAAAAATATGGATTGGTACGATGGACCTACTCTAATGTATTTATTAGAAAATATCCATATTGCAAGCGATATTAATCATGTTGATACAAGATTCCCTGTACAATATGTAATTCGTCCCATGAAAGAGGAATATCATGATTACAGAGGATATGCAGGTAGAATTGAAGGGGGAGTATTTCGCAAAGGCGATAAAGTTAAAGTATTACCTTCAGGATTAACAAGTAAGATCGATTCAATCGATATTTTTGAGGGTAGTACAGAAGAAGCATTTGCCCCACAATCAGTTACTATTAGTTTAGAGGATGACATTGATATTAGCAGGGGAAATCTTATTATTAAAGATAACGGATTACCCCAATCAGGTCAGGATATTGAAATGATGATTTGCTGGTTTGATGAAAAACCAATGATTCTTGGTGGTAAATATTCGGTTAAACATACAACAAATGATTTAAGATGTGTTATCAGAGATATTAAATATAAAATTGATGTTAATACACTTAATCATAACACAGAAGATAAAAGGATTGGTTTAAATGATATTGCTAAAATAACCATTAAGACTACTAAACCAGTTTTTTATGATACATATAGAAAAAACAGGAAAACAGGAAGTATTATTTTAATAGATGAATCAACAAATAATACTGTTGCTGCCGGAATGATTATTTAAAGAATTTAATTCATATATAATTAAAAGCTTCCAAAACGGAAGCTTTTTTTATTTGTTACTTTCTGAAAATAATTGAACTATTTCTTTATGATCAAAAGCCATTTCAGGAAGTTTATTAAGATGAAACCAATTTAGATTTTTCGCATCATCTCCGGCTTCTATTCTTTGATTAAGATTAGTTAATTCACCGGTGTAAATAATTGAAATTGTTCTTCCCCGTGGATCACGACCAGGTGTTCCAAAGGTTCTGAATTGATTAAGATTAATTTCTGATATGGCAGTTTCTTCCTGAAGCTCCCTGTACGCTGCATCATCAATTTCCTCGTTAATATCAATAAACCCTCCGGGAAGAGCCCATTGATTTTTAAACGGCTCATTTTTCCTTTCAATCAACAAAATATACTCAGAATTTTCAATTATTTTTGTTACAATAATATCTACAGTAACTGCAGGACGAGGATAAGCATAAGTAAATAGCATAATTAATTCTTATTTTTGTTTTTAATATGCTTCTCGTTTTCTTTCTGGTGTAATCGTCTGTTTATAACGTAAATAACAATAATTACTGAAACAACGAATACCAAAATATAAAATTTGCCCATTTAATAAAGATATTACTTAATCCTTTTAATAACGCGTAATTTATGTGTGTATTTATTTAGTTCAAAATTAAAAATGCCTTGTTGATCTATTTTGTCAATTCTGACTTTCCCTGAAGAATGTATAATTTCATTATTACCTAAAATAATTCCAACATGTATAATATTTCCTTCTTCATCATCAAAAAAGGCCAGATCACCAGGTTGTGCTTCAGAACTAAAACTAATATTTTCTCCCTTTTGTACTTGTTGACTCGTATCTCTTGGAATTTGCACTCCTACAGCTTTACATATGACCTGAACAAATCCTGAACAATCAATGCCAAAAAAACTTTTACCTCCCCATAAATAAGGCGCATTTAAAAATAGCTTCGCTAACTTAATGATTTCAAAGCTTTCACTATTGTATTTATTTAATAGCTGGTACTGATTTTTACCAATACTGAATGAATCATGATTTTTAGTTAAGTTCGGAAGAATAGATCCCATTGGTAAAACTAGGGATTCATTTTTATTTATTAGAATGGGTTCTGTTATATTCTTTACTACTTCATTAGAGTTTAAAATAATATTTTCAAATGTTTTATCTGTTAATCTGGTTATATTTTGGGAATCAATCCAACCTTCATAATCATCATTATTTATTCTTATATAAATCCAGGTGTTTTCCTCTTCAAGAATTATAAAAGACTCCCCAAATAAAAGCTGTGTTGTCATTTCGCTTCTGTTATCGGGTTCTTTTCTTACAGGAATAATGCTAAGCTCACTAATACCGTACTTCATAGGATTGTTTTTTTCAATATGCTAAATTTACAAATTACAAACTAAACAATTGTATGATTATAACTTTTTTAATGATTCATCAAAAAATAAAAATCCCTGTTATATTGAATATGAGACAGGAGCAATAATATAAAATTATGTTCATTAAAATTTATACATTTGTATAAAGACAAATATTTATATAGAAATGAGACAATTTTTCGAATATTTAAGAAAAAACTATAAATACATATTCAGAGCATTTCTGTTTATATTAACCATTGCTCTGATAGTATACATATTCCCTAGAGAAGGTAAATTCAGATATGAATTTCAAAAAAGCAGGCCATGGTCGCACGAAAATTTGTTTGCTCCCTTTGATTTTCCTGTTTACAAAAGCGAGAAACAATTGCAGGCAGAAAGGGATAGTTCATTACAGAATTTTAGCCCATACTTCAAATACGATAGTACAGTTTTAATAAGCGAATCTGAGAAATTTCTCAAATATTATTCCGATAAACAAGTGGAGTTCATTACATTAAAGGAAAGCGAAAGTGCCGGGTTTAATAACTACAGGAAACAAAATTTTATTAAAAACTCTGATGATTTTAAAGAATATGCCGGAAATATACTTTCTATTATTTATTCTGACGGGATACGAGAGATAAATGAAATTACGGAAACATTGAATAGTGAAGAAGATATCATTATACTAAAGGGGAATTTGGCTGAAAACTCTACATTAAGTAATGTTTATACACAGAAGATTGCATATGAATATGTTCGGAATGCAATAAGCGAATATGTAGAAAGTAATAAGGCGAAAATCAGATATTCAGAATTTTATGAAAATTTTAATTTATATGAATTTATTGTGCCAAATCTGTTCTACGATGAAAGCACTTCGGAAAATGTTAAAAATGAACTTCTGAATAATGTTTCACTGACAAAGGGAATGATTCAATCTGGCGAAAAAATTATATCTCAGGGTGAAATTATAGATACTCATTTGTACAGAATACTGGAATCTTTAAAGTACGAGTCGGAAACCAGGCTTGGGAACGGATATTTTTCTCAGATTATTTTACTGGGCCAGATTATTTTTGTTTTTGCTTGTATTTTAGTTTTATTCTTGTTTTTATTGAATTTTAGAGTTGAGATATTAAAGCACACTCTGAAAACGGTGTTCATTTTAATGTTAGTTTTATTAATTGTTGTGGTTTCCCGATATTCAATAAAATACCTTTACATAGTTCCGTTTGTGTTGGTTCCAATTATTATTAAAACATTTTATGATTCCCGGCTGGCATTATTTATTCATATAATTACAGTTTTGCTTGTTGGTTTTTTTGCACCAAATGGCTTTGAATTCATTTTTCTTAATTTCATAGCTGGAATTATTGCAATATTCAGTCTAACAAACTTATACAGAAGAGGAAAGTTATTTCTTACAGCTGGGTTAGTAATTTTAACTTACAGCTTTGTTTATTTTGGTTTGGCAATAACTCAGGAGGGAAATTTCTCAGGAATTGAATACCGGAATTTTCTTTATTTTGGATTTAACGGAAGTTTAGTTCTTCTTACGTTTCCATTGATTTATATTTTTGAAAAAACTTTTGGATTTTTATCTGATTTGTCATTAATGGAACTGTCCGATTCTAACCAAAAATTACTTAGAAGTCTGGCCGAAAAGGCTCCCGGAACATTTCAACATTCCATGCAGGTCGCAAACTTGGCTGAAGAAGCAATTCGTAAAATTGGAGGTAACCCGTTATTAGTTAGAACCGGTGCTTTATATCATGATATAGGCAAAATGAATAATCCGGTATATTTTATTGAAAATCAGCGTACAGGATTTAATCCTCATGATATGCATGAGTTTGACGAAAGTGCAAATATAATTATCAGTCATGTGAAAGATGGAGTTGAACTTGCTAAAAAGCATTCACTTCCGGATCCATTGATTGAATTTATCAGAACGCATCATGGAACTACAAAAGTTCAGTATTTTTACAGATCTTATATTAAGAAGTTTCCTGATCAGGATGTAGATGTGAATTTGTTTACTTATCCGGGACCAAAACCATATTCAAAAGAAATGGCGGTTTTAATGATGGCTGATTCGGTTGAGGCAGCATCCCGGAGTCTGACAGAAATTAATGAAGAAAAAATAGGTAATTTGGTTGAATCAATAATCACAGATCAAATGAATGATGGACAGTTTGATCACGTTGATATCAATTTTAAGGATATTACTGAAATAAAAATGCTTTTTAAGGACAAATTAATGAATATTTATCACGCAAGAATAAAATATCCCGAAAAGAAATAAAATAGCTTACATGAATAAAAAACAGCCTTTAAATGGCTGTTTTTATAAGGCAAACCCTTTTATTACCTCATGTCAATAATTTCGACATCAGGATAATTTTTAGAATTAAATACAAAATAAGAATCAGAGAAGTTTGTGTTAGTATTATAATTATTAAATGAAATAATATAATGCGATCCGTCTTTGCCAAAAATTGTAGCAGATTTTAAAAACAATTCATTTATATTAATCTGAAGCCTTATTCTTGAAAAATCTTCAGTCAGATCAACCGGATAAAGATCAACGATTGAATAGTTAACATTATTTTCATATACTGTATTGATATGCTGGTATTTATAACCACTTTCGTAAATAGTAAATAGTTTTTTCGGGTTACTAAATATATCTTCACTGTCTGGCTCCGGTTCCGAAATATTTACTTCATTTACTTCAGGCAGGTAACTCCACAGTGTTTTTCCATCATAGAAAGATTCAGTACCCATAAAATTCATATGGTACATATTGTCTTTCATTACAATTGATCCGGAAGAAGTATTTTGATTATTATCTTTAATGTTTTTATAAATGATTTCAAAATCTGTTTGAATAACAGTATGAGATTTTGTCTCTTCCGAAAGCTTATCAAGTATTTTTTTTGCTTCGGGATCTTGTTGAGCAAAAAGAGTAATAAATCCTAAAAGGAAGATTGATAATAAAGAAATATTTTTCATGATGTATGATTAAACGTTGTCAAGGAAATCTTTCAAATACTGTTCCAAAGAATATTCGTCCTGAAAAAGAACCTGTCGTGCTTTACTTCCTTCAAACGGGCCAACAATATTTGCTGCTTCAAGTTGATCAATAATTCTTCCGGCGCGATTATAACCAATGGAAAATTTTCTCTGAATTAATGATGTTGATCCCTGCTGATGTCTCACAACAAGCCTTGCGGCATCTTCAAACATGACATCACGTTTTGAGAAATCAACTTCACCAATATCATCAAATCCTTCAGGAGTATATTCAGGTAACATAAAGGCTGTAGGGTAACTCTGTTGTGATCCAATATACTCCGTAATTTCATCTAATTCAGGAGTATCAATAAATGCACATTGTAATCTTACCAGATCACCGCCGGTTGAGACTAACATATCTCCACGTCCGATTAAATGATTTGCACCAGGGCTATCAAGGATTGTTCTTGAGTCGATCATGGAAGAAACTCTAAATGCTATACGTGCCGGGAAATTAGCCTTAATTGTTCCTGTAATAATATTGGTTGAGGGTCGCTGAGTAGCAATAATTAAGTGAATTCCGATAGCTCTTGCTAATTGCGCAAGCCTTGCAATTGGTCCTTCGATTTCTTTTCCTGCAGTCATTATTAAATCAGCAAACTCATCAACAACAACTACAATGTATGGTAAATATTTATGTCCTTTTTCAGGGCTTAATTTTCTTGCAATAAATTTAGCATTGTATTCTTTAATATTTCTAACATGAGCAGCTTTTAACAGATCATAACGATGATCCATTTCTATACCCAGTGAATTAAATGTATTAACTACTTTCTGTGTATCTGTAATTATTGATTCTTCGGAATCAGGAAGTTTTGCCAAAAAGTGTTTTTCAATCTTGGTATAAAGAGTGAGTTCTACTTTTTTGGGATCGACCATTACAAATTTTAACTGTGCAGGATGTTTTTTGTAAAGCAAGGAAGCAATAATAACATTTAATCCTACGGATTTACCCTGACCTGTTGCTCCCGCAAGTAGCAGATGAGGCATTTTAGCCAGGTCTATTACGTAAGTATCATTTGAAATTGTTTTTCCCAGACCAATTGCAAGATCATATTTTGATTCGCTGAAAACTTTTGATTCCAGAATAGAACGCATAGAAACAATTTCTGGCTTTTGGTTAGGAACTTCAATACCAATTGTTCCCCTTCCCGGAATTGGTGCAATTATTCGAATTCCCAACGCAGACAGACTTAATGCTATATCATCTTCAAGATTTTTAATTTTCGCAATTCTTATCCCAGGTGCTGGTATAATTTCATAAAGAGTTACAGTTGGCCCTACAGTTGCTTTTATTTTATCAATCTGTATTTTGTAATTTGCCAGTGTTTCAACAATACGGTTCTTATTGAATATTATTTCATCCTTATCTATTTCTCCGTTTGTATCTTGTTCGTGCTTTTCCAGTAAATCCAGAGGAGGCAGATTGTATGATGAAAGTTCCAGTGTTGGATCGTAATCCTCAAGTTCATATTTCTTAAATGTACCGTTTAATTTTTCTTCTTTATGTTTTTCTTCAATAGTAAGTTCAATATCTTCTTCTTTTTCAGGCTCATTCTTTAAATCCTGTTTCTGCTCAATTGGAGAAGTTATTGTTTCTTTTTCTGTTTTTTCTATTTCTTTTGTAGTGAAAATAAGATCATCATCAATAATTTCTTCTTCAGAAACCTTTTGTGGAGTGCTTTGCAATTCCTCCTCATATTCATCCTGATTTTCTGCTGAATGATCATCAAATTCAGTATAATCTTTTTTAAATAATCCTGCAGATAATTTAATTATCCACTCGTATGATCTTTGAAAAGAAAGAATGATAAATGAAATTATAATGACAGAAAGTAAAAAGGCAGTACCGGCTTTTCCTAAAAATGAATTTAACCATTGAGCAATAATAAAACCATGTCCGCCACCTAATCCACTACCTAAATACCCATTTGAGTTACCGAATATATAACCTAAAAAAACTGATAATATAATGGTACCGATAATCGTAATTTTAAAAGCTTTACGAATGGGATAAATTTTAATTTTGAAAAACCGAAATCCTATCACAAGCAATAAGAATGGGAAAGTAAAAGAGGCAATTCCAAACCATTTATTTATAAATAAACCTGCAAAATGGGCTCCGGCTTTACCCGACCAGTTTTCAACAGATATTTCAGCTCCGGAAACAACTTTAGAAAATTGAAAACTCTGATCTGTTTTCCATGTAAAAAAATATGAAATAAATGCTAAAGTTAAAAAGGCGGATATGAATACCGTAGTTACACCTAAAATAATTTTAATACGTTCATCGGAGAATAATTTCTTTTTCTTTTTTTTAGCCCTTGTTTTAATGTTGATTTTTTTAGCCATCGATTATATAATAACAAATTGTTGTTTACATTGAAGTATGAAATTTACCACAAAGTAATATAAATAAACGCAAAAATTGACAGAAAATTTAATTTATATAAGAAACGAATAATAAATGAATTATTGTTTCAGTAATTCAATAATTTCAATCATTGTTTTTTTATTAATTGAATTATATCCTTTGGGTATTTTGAAGTCATCAGAGGAAATCTCAGCTTCCTGTATTTTTTTTGCAGTAAGCTTCATTGGCATATCGTATAGTTTAATCTGGAACTCTAGCAATACACCATCTATCGATTTAAAAGGAGTTTGGTCATTCACATTATTAATGATTATATCATTGGAATAATAAATGAAAAAAGGTTCAATATTTGAATCCGGAAGACTAATTTTGGCTTTTTGGCACGTAAATCCGCATATAATTCTGGATGTATCCTGTAACTCTATTTTTATTCCGGGTAAATCTTCAAAAAACAGAGATTTGTCACTATTTCTTTCAATGTACTTATATTTTTTATTTAAGACCTTAACAAGGGTAATATTCTTTTTTTCTCTGAAATTTTGAATATGAGTAAAGCTTACAATTCCTGAGAATCCCTCTATTTTATTAATAGTATTATTGTTTTTGAATTTTATCGTTAGTTTCTTAGGTAACAATCCTTTCATAAAATTATCTAACGAATCATCAAGGTATTCTATATCGTACTCAATATAACCTTCCTTAATGCGATCCTTATGCTGAATCTTTTTACACGAATTTAATGATGTGAAAATCAGCACAATAACGATAAGTGTTCTTATTCTCATATACGGCAATTAAGAGTTGTGTCCAATTACTGTGTAAAATAATTAACTAAAATAGCGAAAGAAAAGAAAAAATCAAAGTGTTATTTTTAAGTACGGCTTAATTATTTGATGAAAGTGTAAATAATGTCTTTTAACATAAGTATTAAAGTGTGTTAATGTTACCGGATTTTATATTTTTGATATGTTTTTTTTATAGATTTGTAACTCAAATTAGTAAATATATATAAATTAATGAATATGAATAAATTAGCTGTAATTGCATTGGGAGGAAACGCTCTTTTGCGTGGTGACCAGGTTGGAACAATTGACGAACAGGAACAAAATACATTTGATACACTTGAGAATATCCTGTATTTAATTAAAGATGGTTATGATATTGTGATTGGTCATGGTAACGGCCCTCAGGTTGGAAATATTTTAATGCGAAATGATGCCGGTGAGCAGATGTATAATATTCCTCAAATGCCACTTGATATTTGTGTTGCTGATTCACAAGGTGGAATTGGATATATGATTGAAAGAATGCTTAGAAATGTTATGAAAAAACATAATATTGATAAAGATATAGTAACACTTGTTACTTCTGTTGTTGTTGATAAAAATGATCCTGCCTTTAATGATCCGCAAAAACGTGTTGGTAAAATATATTCTAAAGAGGAATCTGATAAATTAGCCGCTGATAAAGGTTGGGAATTTAAAGAAGAAGTAAAAGCTGATGGTGGTTGGAGAAGAGTAGTTCCTTCGCCAAAGCCAATAAGTATAATGAATGAGAAAATTGTTGAATCATTAGCTCGTAAGGGAAATATTGTAATTACTGTTGGTGGTGGTGGTGTACCTGTTTATATTGATGAAAAAAATGAGGTAAGACCTTCAGAAGCTGTTATTGATAAAGATTTTGCATCTGCATTATTGGGCGCAAGAATTGGTGCCGATGAGTTTTATATTTTAACTGATGTTCCATACGTTTATATTAACTATAAAAAAGAAAACGAGCAAAAAATGGAATTTTTGAATAAGGCGGACACTGAAAAATACTTAGCTGAAGGTCAGTTTGCACTAGGTAGTATGGCTCCAAAAATCCGGGCTTGCTTACAATTTATTGAACAGGGTGGAAAGAAAAGTGTAATTACTGAGGCCACAAAGCTTGAAGATCGTTCTTATGGAACAAAAATTACTTTGGAATACGAAGATTAATAAATAATAACTATATAAAAATTAAAATTATGGCATTCAATTTAAGAAATAGGAATTTTTTGAAACTTTCAGATTTCACCCCAAAAGAAATTAAATTTCTATTAGATCTTTCTGCAGATCTTAAAGAAGCAAAATATACAGGAACAGAACAACCAAGATTAACTGGTAAAAATATAGCTCTAATATTCGAAAAAGCATCTACTCGTACGCGTTGTGCATTTGAGGTTGCTGCTTTGGATCAGGGAGCACATGTTACTTATTTAGGTCCTTCAGGATCTCAAATTGGTAAAAAAGAATCTATGGCCGATACGGCTCGTGTTCTTGGAAGAATGTATGATGGTATTGAATATCGTGGTTTCGGACAGGATATAGTTGAAGAGTTAGGTGAACATGCTGGCGTTCCTGTATGGAATGGATTAACAAACGAATTTCATCCGACTCAGATCTTAGCTGATTTCTTAACTATGATGGAACATTCAGATAAACCTTTACATCAGGTAACTTTTGCTTATGTTGGTGATGCCAGAAACAATATGGGTAATTCTTTAATGATTGGTGCAGCCAAAATGGGCATGAAATTTCGTTCAGTTGCTCCTAAAAGTGTTCAGCCAACAGATGAATTAGTTGCTCAGGCAAATAAAATAGCTAAAGAAACTGGTGCTGAAATTATCGTTACTGATAATGTTGCCGAAGGTGTAAAAGCTTGTGATTTTATTTATACAGATGTTTGGGTATCAATGGGAGAGCCGGACGAAGTTTGGAAAGAAAGAATTGAATTGCTAAAACCATATCAGGTAAACAAACAAATGATGGATTTAACAGGTAACAAAAAATGTAAATTCATGCATTGTTTACCTGCATTCCATAATAGAAAAACCACTGTTGGAGAAGAAATTTTTCAAAAGTTTGGTTTGGATGGAATGGAAGTAAATGAAGAAGTATTCGAGTCTCCTGCATCTATCGTATTTGATGAAGCAGAAAACAGAATGCATACTATAAAAGCCGTTATGGTTGCTACATTAGGAGCTTAATAAACTTTACATATAAAATTGAAAAGGGTGTCTGAAAGACATCCTTTTTTTATTTACACTTCGACAAGCTCAGTGTGACAAAGTATTATTTAAGAAGGTGTCATGCTGAGCCTGCCTGTCGGAAGACAGGTTTATCGAAGTATGAACAACTTCTTATTTTGATTTAATTAATTGCAATCTCTTTTCAGGAAAAACTATTCTTAAATTAAATAAAGTTAAAAATAGAATAATTGGTAAATAGCTTAATTCAAAATACTGTACTTTGAAAATCCAAATAGGAATAATTATTATAATTAATATCTGAATAATTCCAGCCAAATAGATCTTCAATTTTGGTTTTTTTCTAAATTTGAACACGGCTAAAATATATAATGGATTAAGCCATAGGAGATTTAGATTATATTGAAGCTCCGGATGTTCTGTGATTAAACTTACGAGTAGAATAGCCAGACCAATAAGCCCAACTATTAATAGAATGGGAGTTTGAATAAATTTTGATTTTACAAATAGTACTACTAATAGTAAAAGAGATAAGATAAATAGTGGATTAAAAATAAATGGATAATTGATATTGTTATTTTCAATTTTATTATAAACATTTTCTGTGAGTACTAATTTTTCACCATTGGTTTGAATGTTGTTTAATCCGTAGCATAAATAATCAGGTAAGAACATGCTTTCAAACATATCAATCTTTTTATCAACCTTATAACCCATAATTAAGCTCATTCCAAGCCTAACCCAAAGTTTATCATTTAAAAACTCATTTAGCTGATCTCTGTGTGTTTTATTCGTTAATTGATTTTGGAAATCAGTTTCAACATTTTCAAATAGTAAATCCCGTAATTCTGATGTGCAATTTTTTCCTACAAAACTATAATAGTAATACCTGTTTTCAGGTCTATACAGATATCCCAGTTCATTAATTATTTTAACTTTATCTTCTTCAGATAAATTAAGCTTTTGCTCTATAATCTGCCTGTTCTCTTCAAAATAGCTTATGAAAAAGTTTCTTGTACTGTGAGTTCCCAGTTTATATTTTAACTTACCTTTTATGAACTTTAAATAAAAATTAGGAGTGTTAAAATCAAAAAGTCCAAAATTATATACTATATCAACAGATGATTTTTTATCAATAATTCTAATGGCACTATGTCCCCATGCAGTGAAGGTTTCGGAGCCACTTGAACAAGTTAAAAGACTTATTTCGATATTGTCATTGGAATAAATGCTCGTTATTCCAATAAATAGTAAAAAAAAGTAAGTAACAATATTTTTTTTCAATGCCTAAAATTTAGATGGTTTTAAATATGGAAATCCTATTACTATGATTTTGATAATCACACATATTAAAAAACGCCTTTAATAAAATGCCATGTTATATAAACTGATGCTGCTAATTTTAAACCAACACCCATTAAAAAGCCAAAGAAAGCTCCTAAACCAGCCCTGAACGCGTCCTTATTATTTGCTCCTTTTATCGATTCACCAATTATTGCACCTACAAGAGGTCCAAATATAAGGCCAAGTGGTCCAAGAAAAATCATTCCAATTATTAGTCCAATTGTAGCACCCCACATTCCCGCTTTTGTTCCTCCAAACTTTTTTGTACCCCAAACCGGAACAACAAAATCCAATACAGTTACAACAGTTGCTATTAATGCTAAAATCAAAAGAAAATTGGTTGTGTATTCACCTTCACCAAATTTAGTGAAATGTAATGTCAGTAATCCTAAAAAACTTAAAGGCGGACCAGGAATAATTGGTAAAACACATCCTATTAGACCAACAATTATTAGTATTATCGCAAGCGCAAGTAACAAGTAATCCATAATAGTAATATTAATAATTTGGTTAAAAATATAAATTAATATGGTTTATAAAAAGAAGTATAAAAAAGAATCGGAGGTTTTATAGCAGATTTCTATGTGGTAATGATTTAAACTCTGCCACATTCGATTTTAAATTACATCCGGATGAACAAGCACAGGTATTTTGCGATTTCTTTAAAAAAAATTTAATGAAACCAGATATTGTGTATGCAACAGAAGCAACTACCATTATAAAAACTATTATTTCCTGCATAATATATTTATTATGTAAATAATGATCCAATCTGATATATTAA
>JAHOYT010000045.1 GCA_019038645.1 Bacteroidales bacterium | reverse complement strand
GTAAATGTCCAGGTGCCTGTTCCTACACTCGGCACAGCACTTAAAACAAAATCAAAATCACACTCGTCACCTCCCGATCCTGCATCGGCTATTGGTTGCTCGTAAAAATTAACCGTTATCATATCAGCATCTGTACAGCTGCCATTATCTTCTGTCCAGGTGAAATTATAACTACCATAAGTGTCTACTGTAACCGTAGCATTAGGATCATTTACATTAGGTGTAAAACCTGCCAGACCAGGACCTGCATAAGTCCACGTTCCGGTTCCTGCACTCGGCACTGCATTTAAATCAAAATCAAAATCACATTCATCACCGCCCGAACCTGCATTAGCAATTGGTACAGCTAATGAAATAATAATAACATCAGCTCCCTGTTTTTCACAACCGTTTGCATCAACAGCATATGTTTCATAAGTCTGGGCTGATAAACCTGTAAACGAACCATCTTCATCGTAAGGAGGAGGTGCCACCGGATATGTTAAACCGTCGGTTTGTCCAAATAAATAATAATCCATATCTCCTGTACCTCCGGAAGCTGAAATATCAATTGTACCATCAGAAGCTACTCCACATTCATCTGTAGAACTATAACTATCAAAAACTATTTGGGGAGGAATTTCGCTATCATCTCTTGGGGGTTTAATAAACGGAAAGTCAACTAAAACAGCCCCGCCTGCTCCACAGCTATTTGCATCATCAACATATACCCTGTAAATACCTTGTGCTATATTACTTAAAATCCTGTTGGTTTCACCAACCAGAGTGTCAAATTTACTTGCCCCGTCGTTCCATTCAAGCCATTGGTATGTATAAGGTGGTGTTCCTCCTGAACGCTCCGCGGTAAGCTCTCCGTCATTTCCGTCATAACAAGACAAAGGATTTGAAACTGTTGGTTTTAAAGCTTTTAATTCTAATGGTTGTCCGACGTCATATGTATCACCAAAAACTCCGCCACCGGCATGTTCTACCTTTGCATAATATTCATCAGCCGTTAATCCGATAAAAGTCCAGATTGTATCACTGGTAACCTCAGTTTGAGTTACGCTGGTTCTGTTATTTTTTAATGTATATGTATATGGTTTTGTTCCACCCTCAACAGACATAGTAAAGGTACCATCACTTCCTCCATAACAAGTTGCATCAATTACGACAAACGGATAAACAATAAATGGTGCTTTTGTTCCTGCTTTTTCTGCTTTAACGGGAAGATCGCCTGTAAGCAAATTCGCTTTTAAATTATCCGTTTTCAGGGAAATTAAATAATCATTACCTGTATAACTTAAATTCTCAGCAACTTCAAAATCCCATTTATTAGCCGTAATTACAGAATTTCCAAGATCAACTGAGCGCTTTTCGGTTCCGCTACCTGAGAATGTATTACATTCAATATTATTATCGTTTAAGCTTAAATCTCCGGAAACCAAATATATATCCCCCGATGTTTTAAACTCTGAATCAAATTTCCAATTCCCTTTTTCGTTGTTAAAAATTAAATCGCTATTGAATTCTGAATTTATATTTATTGATGACTTATTACTTCCAGCGAACACAATATCGCCATAATATTCATTTTTTATATTATCATTAATTAATATTGACCCGCAAACACTAATCTCTGCTTTTGACAGACTTTTAAAAATGAACGAGCTGCTTTTTATCGTATTTCCAGGTTTATCAACCTCCCAGATGAAATCATTACAAATTGCTGTCTTTTTAATTAAAACAACATGATTATTGTTTGCGAAAGAGTTGCTATCGAAAATGACATTATTATTTTCAGCTGGAACTGAAGCGCCTGGTTTACCACCTGAGGTTTCAGACCAATGGCTTGTTTCTTCCCAGGATCCTGAACCGTTTACCCAATATCTATTTTGAGAAAAACTCTCAATTATTGACGTTAACGAAATAAAAACAGTTAGAAAAAATAAAATAAAGTGTTTCATATTTTTTAACAGAGTTAAGATTTTTGTCCAATTGTTAATAAAATACATGCAATGTTAATAATTTTTTTACGTCTGATCAGGCTTTTTGTTTCAAAAATATTAGTAGTATGGTGTTTAGGCCTGTTTTTTTATTAACATTTTAAAAATTACATAAAATGCAAAAACGCTCTATATGTTAATAACTTAAGCGTTTTTAGTAAAGAAAAGCTTAATCCGAATCTTACTTAAACTCCTGAATAACAAATCGTTTTGTAATATAACGAACAGGATACCACGCTGCAAAATAGCCTATGAATATAACCGTTATAAAAATTAACATGAAATCTGACCAGATTAGCTTAACCGGATATGTATCAATTATAAATGATCCTGCGCCTTGCAGGCGAACAAATCCAAATTTAATCTGAAGCCAGCAAATAATTCCGCCCAGAAATAATCCAGTTATTGCTCCCACAATAGTTATTAACCACCCTTCGGTAAAAAATATATTTCTTATTGTTTTTAAACTTGCGCCAAGACTCCTAAAGGTAGAAATATCTTCTTTTTTATCAATTATAAGCATTGTTAGAGAACCAATAATGTTGAAAGAGGCAACAATAAGTATGAAGGTGAGAATTAAAAATATATAAAACTTCTCTGATTTCATTATTTTATAAAAAGTTTCGTGCTGTTGATAACGGTTTTTAACCAGATAATCATTGCCTGCCAATTCAGCTATTTCATTTTGTATCTGATCCCGATTGTAATCCGGTTTTAATTTTATTTCCAGCGCACTTACTTCGTTCTGATAGTCAAATAGTTCTTGTGCAAAATCCAATGGCACCAGCACGTATTTTGTGTCAAATTCCTGTTGAATACCAAATACTGCAGACGGGAAAATATATTTTCTGTTTACTATTTGTTCCGGATTCATCGTTACTTTTGCATCTCTCTTCAAAACATAGACAACCAAAGGATCGATATAATTTATATTTAAGGATAGAAAGTGCGCTACACCCTGTCCTACAATCGCATATGGATTGTTTTTGTACTTTAAAACAAACTCACCCACAACCAGCATTGTATCAACCCCTGAAATATCTGAAAAATTATCACTAACACCTTTAACAACAGCCGGATATTGTTGATCACCATATCTTAACAAAGCATTATCCTCGAGTGTTTCGGCTATATCCAGTACGGCTTCGTGGTTTCTGATATTCTTCAAGCGTTCGTTGTCAGGAGAAAAAACTTTTCCGGAAGCCGGGGTTAATTTCAAGTCCGGATCAAATGAATTATACATTGATTTTATAACTCCGTCGAAGCCATTAAAAACTGACAAAACAACTATTAAGGCAGCAGTTCCCACCGTTACTCCCACAATTGAAATCATTGAAACAATATTTATTGCATTTTTTGATTTTTTTGCAATTAAATATCTTCTTGATATGTAAAATGGGAAATTCATTCTAATGTTTTCTTTCTTACTTAATTTTATTCTGTTTATCCCACAAGCCCGGCTCCATCTTTTCGCTACGCAACGTTGGAATAATTTGTTCGCTTTATTTAAATGCTTTAACAATTAATCCTGTTCCGGTTTTATGATTCATATTAACATCAATATAATTTAATATAAACGAGAAAGGATATGTTATAATATAGTATACAGGTAAAATAATAAAAAATAGCTTGCTGGCATTTAACATAATAATTGGAATTTTCATGGATAGTTTCCATGAAATTTTTCCTGGCGTACCATATGAATATTTGGCCTCAACATTTTTAAACCCGGCACTTTTCAGTTTTTCTTCAATTTCTTCAATGCCATAACCTTCTCTTACATGTTCATCAATAAAAGAATGATCATGCTCGTCATGTACATCCGACCCTCCCTGATCTGATGGTGTTGAAATCAAGACCATTCCATTATCCTTTAGCGACTTGTGAAAGTTTTTAAAAACCAAAACATCCTCAAGTATATGCTCCATTACATCAACACTCAATATCAAATCGTATTCCTGATTTTTTGAATATTTGGTTAAATCTGCAAATTCAAATTTTACGCGGTTAGATTCCCCTATCTGATTAAAAAATTTGTTGCAATCTTCTATTTGTTCTGTTTTTACATCAACACCAAATATTTTATTATTCTTTGAGTGTTTTGATAAATAAAAAGAATACTGCCCAAAACCGGAACCTGCATCTAAAATATCAGCTCCATCTTTGTACTGCTTCCCCCAAATTCTGATTGCTTTTTTAATGTGCCATGCTCTTAATAATAATAAATCCAGAAGCCGGTAAAAAAACCTTCGCAAAAAAGGCCTTTTATTAAATACTTTTCCAAGGCTGTGTTTTATGGGGTCGTATTGCATTTAGCGTGATTTTAAAATTCTTACCATTACTCCTTTAACAGGCTATCAATATTTTCGATGTAGTCCAAAGAATCATCAATGAAAAATGACAATTCAGGAACTTTTCTTAACTGATGTCTGATTCTTTTCCCTAAATCAAATCTGATTTGCCCTGCCATACCATTAATATACTCAATAAATTCTTTCTTTTCTTTTACAGGAAATAAACTAAGGTATATTCTTGCATTTGATAAATCAGGAGAAATTCTTACAGTAGTTACTGTAACCATTTTCCCTTTAAATACGGTATTTGTACCTTTCTGAAAAATATCTCCAAGATCCCGTTGAAGTAATCTCTCAATTTTATTTTGACGTGTCGTGCTCATAACTATGCCTTCTATATTTTAAACGAATCTCCAAAATTACTGAAGTTTATCCAATTAATCTGCATGATTATTTAGTTTTCAAATATATATTAGAAACAATATCCTCCATAATTTATTAACTTTGCACATTGCACAAACAAATTTATAGTGATGGAGAAAAATTTACACATATACAACACCTTAGCCCGTAAAAAAGAAGTTTTTAAGCCAATAAATTCACCTTTTGTGGGATTGTATGTTTGTGGGCCAACAGTATATGGTGATGCACATTTAGGTCATGCACGTCCGGCAATTACTTTCGATTTACTATTCAGATATTTAAAGCATATTGAATATAAAGTACGTTATGTAAGAAACATTACAGATGTTGGACACTTAGAAAATGATGCCGATGAAGGAGAGGATAAAATTGCTAAAAAAGCCAGACTTGAGCAATTAGAACCTATGGAAATTGTTGAGTACTACACTCACCGTTATCATAAAAACATGGAATCGCTGAATGTTCTTCGTCCAAATATTGAACCCAAAGCATCGGGTCATATTATTGAACAGCAAATTATGGTTGACCAGATTCTGGAAAATGGTTTTGCATACGAATCTAACGGATCAGTATATTTCGATGTTGAGAGATACAACAAAAGCAATAATTACGGGAAGCTTTCAGGAAGAAAATTGGAAGATTTACAGTCTAACACACGTGTGCTTGAAGGTCAGGATGAAAAAAGAAATCCAAATGATTTTGCGTTGTGGAAAAAAGCAGCACCGGAACATATCATGCGCTGGCCATCGAAATGGAGTGATGGTTTTCCGGGTTGGCACCTGGAATGTTCGGTGATGAGCACAAAATATCTTGGAGAACAGTTTGATATTCACGGTGGTGGTATGGATTTATTATTTCCTCATCACGAATGTGAAATTGCTCAGTCGAAAGCAGCCAACGGACAGGAATCAGTAAAATACTGGATGCATAATAATATGATTACTATCGGTGGCCAAAAAATGGGTAAATCCCTGAATAATTTTATTACGCTTGACGAATTTTTTGAAGGTAACCATGAGTTTCTTGAAAAAGCGTACAGCCCGATGACAGTGCGTTTCTTTGTTTTACAGGCACATTACAGAAGCACTGTGGATTTCTCGAATGAGGCATTGCAAGCAGCTGAAAAAGGTTTTGAAAAACTGATGAAAGCCGGTGAAACATTAGCAAAACTTAAGGCTGGCGCGGAATCATCGGTAAATATTGATAAATTAACCAGCAATTGCTACAAGGCAATGAATGATGATTTAAACAGCCCGATCTTAATTTCACATTTATTCGAGGCTGTTCGTATTATTAATTCTGTTAATGACGGAAAAGAAAAAATCAATACCGACGATTTAGATAATATCAAATCTTTATATAACACTTTTGTTGTTGATATTTTAGGCTTGCAGGAAGATAAATTAAATCTGGCCAATGAAACAAGCCTTACAGGTGATTTAATTGACATGATTCTTAATCTGCGATTAGATGCCAAGAAAAATAAGGACTTTGCAACTTCTGATAAAATAAGAGACGAATTAACTAAAAAAGGTGTTAAGATTAAAGATACCAAAGACGGATTTGAATGGGAAATTTAGAATCTTAAATCCTGAAATTACAAATATTACGCTGTGAAATTTTCACAGCTTTTTTTGTACGCATTCGTACACACATGTATTATAAGCGTTCGTTTTAAAAACAGTTGTTAACTCCTTCTTTTTGCCATTACTCTCTGATTATCTGCACCTTTCTTTTTTTGGCATAATTGATGATTTAGTTATTGCAAATAAACCAGAAGGGAGTTTAAAATGAAATCAGCCGTTAAAACAATTACTAAAGCTATCAGTTTAACAATAATATTTTCTTGTTTTATTGTTGGCGTATTTGCTCAAAACAAATTTTCTGGTTATCTGGCTACCAGCTCACAAACAAGTAAAACTAAGATTGATTTCAAAATTAAAGATTCAAACAATACAAAACTGGCTGTTTGTTTTAATACAGAAAAGGCTGATGATTATCAGGAAATAGAAAATTGGATGTTAGATAGTGAATTTTGGGAAATAGAATATACAATTGAACAGGAGCCTGTTGAAAAAGAAATGAAAGTAGAAGAGTGGATGAAAAATTTCAATATTGATTTATGTACGGGAATTGATATTTATTACGATTTTATTGAAAAAGACTGGATGAAATACCATAGCTTTTATATTTTATAGCTTGCTTGCAAACAATTCTCCAACATCACCATATATCTCCAACTGTCGCCTCGTTGCGGCAGTTTTACTTTTTAAGCCTGTTATATTTAAACAATATAATTCTTTGTTTTACCAAATTTCTTTAAATTTCGTGCATAAATAAGTAACGATGCACAATTTTTCTGTTGATGAAATATTTTCCATAAACAGCGATAATCAATTTCATGATGTTGCTATAAAAATATTTAACCATCAGGCCGAAAACAATCCTGTTTACAAGGAGTATATTTCCCATTTAGGTATTAATATATCTCAGGTTAATTCTGTAAATAAAATTCCATTTTTACCTATTGAGTTTTTTAAAACACGCAAAGTAATTACGGGAGGAGAAAAAGTAACAAAAACATTTTTTAGCAGCGGAACAAGTGGAATGGAAAGAAGCTGTCATTATATCACTGACATATCCGTTTATGAAAAAAGTTTTACAAAAGCTTTTGAAAATCAGTACGGGAACATAAAAAATTACTGTATTCTTGCGCTTCTTCCTGGTTATCTTGAAAATGAAAGTTCTTCATTGGTTTATATGATTGATGATTTAATAAAGAAATCCGATAATAATCAAAGCGGATTTTATTTGAATAATACCGGTGATCTGATTCAAAAATTAAAATCGTGTAAAGAACACGGCAATAGAATTATTTTGATTGGTGTTTCATATGCACTTATTGATCTGGCAGAAAAAATACACTTTTCGATACCCGAAGCTATTATTATGGAAACCGGTGGGATGAAGGGAAAGCGGAAGGAATTAACAAAAAAGGAACTGCACGGGTTTTTATCAACGAAATTTGGTGTTAAAACAATACATTCTGAGTATGGCATGACAGAGCTTTTATCGCAGGCATATTCCACTGGTGGTGGCAAATTTTATACTCCTCCCTGGATGAAAATTCTGGTACGGGATACATACGATCCGTTTTGTTTTCCTGGAAAAGAAAAATCCGGAGGAATAAATATAATTGATCTGGCAAATATAAACTCCTGTTCTTTTATTGAAACTCAGGATCTTGGGATAGTTAATTCTGACAACAGCTTTGAAGTTCTGGGTCGCTTCGATCTATGTGATATTCGTGGCTGCAATTTACTGGTTCCGGAATAAAAAAGTCATGCTTCTCCCGATAGCTATCGGGAAAGTTCAGCACGACTTAATACTTTGTAAATACAACTATAAGTTCTATTCAATATTCAATTTTTTCTTTATTTCTTTCGGAACAGCATCCTTATTCATCATAATCGAAATTGTAAATAATTTTAAATACTGCTCCGACATATACTGATATCCTCCAAAAAACATATCTGCTGTTCCCCAGGAATTTTTTGATTTAAAATATAATTTACCATTTTCATCTCGTGCTAATCCAATCATTTGAACCAAATGCTGGTCCTGTACTGTTAAATCATCAAATTGTTCCTGTCTGTATTCCTGAGTAGTTTCTCTTTCTAAGTTCTCCGACTCATTATCGGGAGCTATACAAATATTATCATAATAAAAGAAGCCTTCGTTTAACACATCACCATTCCACACAAAACCATAACCATTCCTTAAAGAATATTCCATAATACTCATAAAATCATTTATCGGCACGTTTAAATACCTGTTATGCGACCAGTTATCGGGTATCTCCAAAACAAATGACTCATAATAAGGATGATGATTAAAAGATGTTATTTCAACATAATCCTTTGGATCAATTTGTAGTTCATTCAAAAATTCCACCGGATTATAGTTATTTTCATTAAAATCAAATTCTTCAGGAACCTTACCCAAATATAATTCGATTAAACTAAGATAATCATCAGCCCATTTTTTTTTCTTTTTAACTATTACATCCTGTAAATAATTATATAAAACAGAATCAAGCTCAGCTAAATCCATATATCCTGGATTATACTCATTCCCAATATAAAACTCCTGCGGAATTACACCATATTCATTTAACTGATTCATTACATCATGGGCGTGCCCTCCATTTCCAAAATGTAGATTCCCGTGATATCTTATATAATCTATCCCGCGTTGTAAATACATTTGTCGCACATAATACATTTCAGACAAATCCATTTTTGGAAATCCTTTTCTTAATATCTCAGATTCCAAAAAAGAAATTGCAGCAAAACTCCAACAAGCCTCCGACATTTGCTGATCTTTTACAGAAGTTGTTTTTATTTCAAATTCGTCTTTTAAAACAGGTCTTTCTTTCTCGTTTTGGCACCATAAACCTGAATTTACAAACAATAAAAGGCTAATTAGAATTGGGAGTGTTTGTAGAGTTTTCATTTTTTAGTGGGTTTGTTTTTATCATAACCGGCTACTCCTCCCGATACTATAAACTTCATAATATCAGCAGGTTTGCCGTCAATTTTTTTAACATTTTCAGAAGGTACAATGAAAAGCTCTCCTGAAAAATTATATGAGTGTGGAAAATATACTGCTACTTTATTCCCTTCAACGCCTAAAACAGAAACATCATTCTGTGTAACAAAGCCCAGCTTCTCCAATTCTGAAACCATGTTTACTTTAACTAAAACAGGTTGATTAAATTTTTTCTCTTTACCAACAAATGCTGATAGTAAATCTCTGATTGAAGAGTAGATAACTTTTACAAAAGGAGCTTTGTTAATAAAATGATTTATTAATCGTTTTACGGGCCGGGCAATAATTGTTTGTCCTGATAAACCAAGAAGTGCAACCAATAAAAAAACTATTATCAGGCTTAAACCAGGAATATTAATTTGTAAATATTTATTAAGAAATGGTTTAAATAATCCGTCGAGGTAAATAAATAATTTATACAATATAAAAATTGTAATACCCAGAGGAGCAATATATAAAAGACCCTGAAAAAAATAACCGATTAATTTTTTCATTAATCTAACGATCTGTTTATGTAAAGGTAAATCAAATTTACAAACTTTTCAGCTCCGCCTGTTTTATCTTTGGTAACTTTTTGATTACCAGCTCACATGAGTCATCAATCCAGCTATAAAGCATGTTGTCGGGAATGCTTCCGTCCACAACTATTGTATTCCAGTGTTTTTTATTTAAATGATAGCCTGGCAATACTGTTTTCGGGTATTGTTCCCTTAATGCTAATGCTTTTTCAGGATCGCATTTTAAGGCAATTTTAAACTCATCCTCTGTATCAGTTAAAGCAAACATTTTACCAAGAACTTTATACACAAGAGTTGTTTCGTCGAACGGGAGTTCTTCTGTTACGGCCCTCTTCCCTAAACAATAATTTCTGAATTCTTCAATATTCATAATTAAAAAAATTTATAATAATCCGGGTTGAAAAGCATCCTGAATATGTTCTATTTTTTCCTGACCATTCTCAAAACTTATACCTATTACGTCAAACCGTACTTCATAATCAACATTAAACTCCTCAATATATGCCTGAGTAGTACTTACAATAAATTTCTGTTTTTTTATGGTTACTGCATCTTTTGGGTTTTCAAAATAATCATTTGTTCGTGTCTTAACTTCCACAACCACTAAAAGGTTATTTTTTTCGGCAATAATATCAATTTCTGTTTTTCTGTACCTCCAGTTTGTATGCCTGATCTTATAAGATCTATCTTTTAAATACTGTATTGCTATTTTCTCACCTTTTTCACCCAGTAAATTGTGTCCGGCCATATTTTTAATTACTTTTGTAACCTTTTAAAGCTATATTAGTAAGATATTAACAGGTATTGTAAAATAATCGTTTTATAAAGATAATTGATTTTTAATTATGCTAAGCTTTTTATTAAGTTTCGTCATATTAATTTCGGGCACATTCAATAATGATGATTCCTTTGAAGGAAGCATTGAGATTGTGCATTCCTCTTTTTACGATATCTCTTATTTTACATATATTATCAAAGACAGCAATGTGAGAATCGATAAGTTCGATAATAATAACGATCTTATACAATCAATGCTTATTGATCTGGATAAGGATCAGATATTTGTTTTGAGTCATGAAAAAAAGTTATATACATTGCTTGAACCCAACACAGAAGTATCGGACCAGGAAGGTAATTTTTTCATATTAAAAACCGAAAACTCCAGAGAGGTAAATGGTTATGAATGTTATCAGTGGAGGGTAAAAAACATTGACCGCAATACTGAGGTTGCTTATTGGGTATGGCAAAATAATTTCTATTTTTTCGAAGAACTTGTTCATCTTTTACACCGCACAGATAAAACTTATGAGTTTTTTGAAAAGATCCCTGAAACTCAGGGTTTTTTCCCAATGCTTGCTGTAGAAAGGACATTGTTACGAAAAGAAAAATCCAGGGTTTGTGTTCTAAATATCAATAAAAAGTCTGTTAATGAATCCGTATTTAAAATCCCTTCAGATTTTGATATTGTAAAGCACTAGTTTATTAATATTACCTTATTATTTTCAACCTCCATCCCAATCTGAGCACCAATAATTAATGCATTATTCATCGTAATATGCCCGACGGGGAAATCAAAACAAACCGGAAAATCATATTCTTCAACCGCGTCACGAATAATTTCATAAGCTGTTTTCCCAAAGGGAACCTTATTATCGTGCATATCTGTCATTCCGCCAACAATTAATCCTTTCAGGTTTTCAAGCTTTCCACTGTATTTAAGGTTCATCATCATGCGGTCGATATGATACAAATATTCATCAAGATCTTCTAAAACTAAAATTTTACCATTCGCATCAATATCATATTCTGTTCCTGAAATACTGTATAAAACAGATAAATTTCCACCAACCAGTTCTCCTTTAACTTTTCCGGTTCTGTTAAAACCATGACCTTTTATTTCATAAATATTTTGTTCTCCAAAAAGTGCTTTTTTAAGGCTTGTTATTGCATCGCTTTCAGATAAATCCTGCGGGAAATTAAACGGCATAGTTCCATGAATGGATTCAACTCTTAAATTCTGATTTAAATGTGCATGCAAAGCTGTTATATCACTATAACCAACTATCCATTTGGGATTTTTAAAAAACTCCGTAAAATCGAGAAGATTTAGAATTCTAACCGTACCGTAACCTCCCCGAGCACATACAATAGCATTAATGTCATGGCTATCCAGCATATACTGCATATCTTCAGATCTTTGATTATCCGAGCCGGCAAACTGTCCGTGCTGTTCAAAAATATTCTTACCTAACTCCACCTTAAGTCCCCATCTCTCAAAAACTTTTATAGAAGCTTCTATTTCGCTCAGAACAATTTTTCGGGAAGTAGCAACAATCCCAATTTTATCGCCGGCAATTAATTTAGGAGGTGAAATCATTTTATTCATTTTTTGTACTTATAAACAAAGTTAAGCAATTTATAATTTTAGTTTTAACTAAAAATATGAATGACAACGAATTATTGTTTAATCCATATATTATTTTGTTATAAGCATGTTAACTTCTGTCGTGAGCTTGCAGCTTTTTAAAAATAAGTGTTTGAAAAAAAATATTCCTTCGTATATTTGTCCGGTATTCAAAAAGATCTGTTAAAACGATTTATATCAACATGAAGAATCCAAAGCGACACTTAATTACATCAGCATTACCTTATGCCAACGGGCCATTACATTTAGGGCATATTGCAGGAGCTTATTTGCCTGCCGATATTTACGTTCGTTATTTAAAACTAAAAGGTGAGGATGTTGCATTTATTTGCGGATCAGACGAGCATGGAGTACCGATTACTTTAAGAGCCAGAAAAGAAGGCGTTTCTCCACAGGATATTGTGGACACATATCATGAAATGATTAAAAAAGCTTTCGCTGAATTTGGAATTGCTTTTGATATTTATCATCGCACATCGGATTCTTTACATCACGAAACAGCTTCGGATTTTTTCAAAACCATGTATGAAAAGGGTGAGTTTATTGAAAGAGAAGAAGATCAATTCTTTGATGAACAGGAACAACAATTTCTGGCAGATCGATATATCGTTGGCACCTGCCCAAAATGTGAATATGAAGAAGCGTACGGTGACCAGTGTGAAAAATGCGGAACAAGTTTAAGCCCAAAAGAACTAATAAATCCAAAATCAAAATTAAGTGGAAATGTTCCTGTGCTAAAAACTACAAAACATTGGTATCTGGATTTAGAAAAATATCAGAATGAATGGTTAGAAAAATGGATCGACGGTCATAAGAAGGATTGGAAATCGAATGTATACGGACAATGTAAATCGTGGTTAAATTCCGGTTTACAAGCACGCGCGGTAACACGCGATTTAGACTGGGGCGTTCCGGTTCCGCTTGAAGGTGCTGACAGGAAAGTGCTGTATGTTTGGTTTGATGCACCTATCGGTTATATTTCTGCTACAAAAGCATGGGCACAGCAAAACGGAAAAGACTGGAAAGATTACTGGCAAAGTGAAGATTCCCGTTTAATTCATTTTATTGGAAAAGATAATATTGTTTTCCATTGTCTGATTTTCCCTGCAATGTTAAAAGCTCATGGGGATTATATTTTACCTGAAAATGTTCCTGCAAACGAATTTTTAAATCTTGAAGGCGATAAACTTTCAACATCAAGAAATTGGGCTGTATGGATTCACGAATACTTACTGGATTTCCCGGACAAACAGGATGTGTTGCGTTATACTATTTGTGCTAACTCTCCGGAACAAAAAGATAATGATTTTACATGGAAAGATTTTCAAACCCGTAATAACAGCGAGCTTGTTGCCATATTCGGAAATTTTGTAAACAGAACTCTGGTTCTTACACAGAAGTATTACGAGGGTAAAGTTCCTGCTCGTGGAGAACTAACTAATTTCGACAAGAAAACATTAACGGAAATTTCTGTAATAAAAGGAAATCTTGAAAAAAGTATTGAAAATTTCCGTTTCCGCGAAGCTGTTAAAATTGCAATGGACTTAGCAAGGCTTGGAAACAAGTATCTGGCCGATACTGAACCATGGAAAGTAATTAAAACAGATGAAGAACGTGTTAAAACCATAATGAATATTTCTATTCAGATTACCGCTGCCTTATCTATTATTATGGAACCGTTCTTACCTTTTACGACTGAGAAACTCAGAAATTTCTTAAATATTGAGAAATTAAGCTGGGATTTAGCAGGAAAAAGTGATCTGATTGATGCTGGACATATTATTAATAAACCCGAACTTCTTTTCGACAAAATTGAAGACGAAGAGATTGAAAAACAAATTCAGAAACTGATGGATTCAAAGAAAGCAAACGAGGCAGAAAACGTAAAAGTTGAGCCTGCTAAAAACAATATTTCATACGACGATTTTGTAAAAATGGATATCCGTACAGGAATTATTCTTGAAGCTGAGCAGGTACCAAAAACCGACAAGCTTATTAAGCTTAAAATTGATACTGGAATTGACCATCGAACAGTAGTTTCAGGAATTGCGGTTGATCATAAACCTGAAGATATTATAGGAAAACAGGTTAGTGTTCTTGTAAATCTTGAACCAAGAAAAATTCGTGGCATCGAATCGCAGGGAATGATCCTTATGGCTGAAGACGCCAGTGGTAAATTATATTTTGTTATTCCGGAAGAGAAGATTTCAAGTGGATCGGTAATTAAATAAATTTATCTTTTCCTGACGATTCCATGTCCTTTGGACGATGGAATGTCTTTTCTAATTACTTTTTAACTTATCTAAATACTTTTAACTTTCCATCGTGACGCATGTCATATTAAAACTTAGTACTTGATCATAGAAATAATTGTGTCTTTTCCTGACAATATCATTTCCTTTGGACGATAGAATGTCTTTCCTAATTATATTTTTAACTGTCCTAAATGCTTTTATCTTTCCATCTTGACAAAAATCATATGGAAACGCTAGCACTAGAAATAATCGTATCTTTTCCTGACGATATCATGTCCTTTGGACGATGGAATGTCTTTCCTAATTATATTTTTAACTGTCCTAAATACTTTTATCTTTCCATCGTGACGCATGTCATATGGAAACGTTAAAACAACCCTGTATTAGATTTATTCAAGAATCAAATCACAGATACTACTATCATCTTCTTCGGAAGGCCTGTTATGGAGAAATTTAAAATTTTCGATATTGTCAAAATAACTAATAAGTTCTTTCCTTTTGATTTTTGTTGGCTCTTTAGATATGGCTGCATGGTAAGATGACCACGGATACTCCGTTATGTGCCCTACAAAACCATGCTTTACCGAATTATTATGAATATAAATCACAAGATTAGTAAGCTGTTTTTGGTTGCTAACCAATTTACGTTCATAATTTTTTTCAAATAATGATCCTCTCCGATTATGCCGTAAATTAAACCACCGGGAATATGAATTAAAAAAATGTTTAAACTGTTGTGTAGGATTTGGTTTTTTAACAAACTCCCTGCCTGGAGTTTCAACAAAATGTGTTTCCCATTTAATACCAGCATCTTCAGAGTTTGCATTTACAGAATTTAAATAACCAATTTCATTTTCTTCTTTAATTCGAACAAGAATATGAAAATGATTTTTCATTAAACACCATGCATAAGTATCAGCTACAGAACCAATATAAATATCAAATAATTTCAAAAAATGCTGATAATCCTTTTCATCGATAAAAATATTTTCATAGTTATTCCCACGATTATAGATATGGTAACATTTATCATATTCTAAAGGTGATTTCATTATTAAATTTCTTCTTTCTATTCTTGACGATTCCATGTCCTTTGGACGAAGGAATGTCTTTCTTATTTACTCTTTAACTTTCCATCGTAACAAATTCCTGACAATTCCGTATCCCCTGGACAATGGAATGTCTTTCCTAATTATTTTACTTTCCATCGTGACAAATGTCACATGGAAACGTTAAAATTGCTAATCAACCCAGTCCCCACAATCTTTAATAAGCTGTATCAGCTCATCAACGGCATTTTCTTCGGGAATATTTTTCTTAACAACTTCTTTATTTTTGTATAAAGTGATTTTTCCGGACCCTGCTCCTACATATCCATAATCAGCATCTGCCATTTCTCCCGGTCCATTTACAATACAACCCATTATTCCGATTTTCAGATTTTTAAGATGAGCTGTGCGTTCCCGGATTTCTGCTGTCGTTTTTTGTAAATCAAATAAGGTTCTGCCACACCCAGGACAAGAAATATATTCAGTTTTTGATGTGCGAACCCGGCTTGCTTGTAAAATTCCAAAGGAAGTATTAATGATTTCCTGATCATCAATCCCATCTTTGTTTTCAATCCAAATTCCATCTCCCATTCCGTCCAAAAATAATCCTCCGATATCACAGGCTGATTTCAATTGTAAATCTTCCAAATTATTCTCTTTGTATGTTCTTTTAATAATGGCCGGAATATCACAACCAGCATTCATTAATTTTAAAAACGCAGCACGCTGATCTGCAAAACCATTTTTATTGGAGGTTTCCAGAATTAAAACCAGATTCTTTTTATCTTTTATTTTTAAAAGATTTTCATCATTTACATCAGTACAATTTATTTTCAAAAAGTTTAACTCAGCCGACTTATTTTCTGAAAAATATAAACTATTGAAAGATGAATACATCGGAAATACATTTTCGTTATGAAAAACCTGTTGCTCCCAAACTTCTTCATCCACAATATAATTTGACTCCCCGTTGGGTGTATCAATCATAATATTTCCACCTAAGTAAATAAATTCGGGTTGTAAATCATTGCTACCCTTTGAATTTGCTATAACAACCGGAAGGCATTCGCCTCCAACATTTAAAGTCCTGGTAGTTTTTCTTCTGGCATATTCAAAAAAATCGACCGGAATTAAACTTACCTCTTTAATTTCCTTGTGATCAGTTCTTTCATCAATATAATTTACCAGTTTTTGAGCAACCGGTATTTCATTTTCAGGTGGTTCGGTTAACGAAACTCTTATAGTATCACCTATTCCATCAGCAAGTAGAGTTCCGATACCAACAGCCGATTTAATTCTTCCATCTTCTCCTTCGCCAGCCTCAGTAACACCCAGGTGTAACGGGAAATTCATCCCTTCTTTCTTCATTTGTGCAAACATTATCCGGTTTGCCTGAACCATTACTCTTGTATTGCTCGATTTTAATGAAATAACAACATTCAAAAAATCCTCATGGATACAAATTCGCAAAAATTCCATTGCCGATTCAACCATGCCTTCAGGAGTATCGCCAAACCTGTTCATAATGCGATCAGATAACGAACCATGATTTACTCCAATTCGAAGAGCAGTTTTGTTTTCCTTGCATATATTAATTAATGGCACAAATTTTTCTTCAATTTTCTGTAATTCAGAATTATATTCCTCATCTGTGAAGACAGCCTTTGAGTTATCATTTCGCTTATCAACAAAATTTCCGGGGTTTATTCTGACTTTTTCAACTAAACGGGCAGCTGTTAAGGCAGCTTTTGGATTAAAATGAATATCTGCTGCCACAGGAGTGTCAAATCCTGCCTCACGAATTCCCTTTTTTATATTTTCGAGATTTTCTGCTTCTTTAACTCCTTGTGCTGTAATTCGCACTAATTCCCCTCCGGCCTTAATAATTCTAAGCGACTGCTCAATTGTATCATCAGAATTCAAAGTATTCGTGGTTGTCATGGATTGAATTCTGATGGGATTATTTCCTCCAATTTCGATGTTTCCAACCTGAACTGATCTTGTTTTTGATCTTGTATATTGAAATAAATTGATGTGTTTTTCGTATTTCATTTATTTTTAATCTGATAATGAATGCAAAAGTAATAAAAAGTTACCCGGAATCACAAAAAGAAATATGTCATTCCGCACTTGATGCGGAATCTATATAAGGTTAAAGAGATTCCCGCGTTATTCGCTTTGCTCATGAGAAAAGTTTGCGGGAATGACATATTATATAGTATTGTAACTAATTTCAATGCTTGTTACTTGTAGCTAATTTATTTATTTTCGTAAACAGTTTTATAAAACATAAACCATGTCGATACAAGTAAAAAATCTGACTAAAATATACGGACAACAAAAAGCCATTGATCAAATAAGTTTTGAAATAAAAACAGGAGAAATAGTCGGTTTTGTTGGTCCCAACGGTGCCGGGAAGTCTACAACAATGAAAATTCTTACAGGATTTATTCCTCCATCATCGGGTGAAGCAAAAATTAATGACCTTGATCTGATTAAGGATTCGCTGGAAATAAGAAAGCATGTTGGATATTTACCGGAAAATAATCCTTTGTACATGGATATGTATGTAAGAGAATATCTTGAGTTTGTGGCTGGTGTATACAAATTAGGTAAAAAGACTAAAACACGAACTGAAGAAATTATTGAGCAAACCGGATTAAGTATTGAGCAAAAGAAAAAAATAGGAGCATTATCGAAAGGCTACAGACAAAGAGTTGGGCTAGCGCAAGCACTAATTCACGATCCGGAAATTTTAATTCTTGATGAACCAACATCCGGACTTGATCCAAATCAAATTATCGAAATCCGCAATTTAATATCAAAAGTCGGGAAAGAAAAAACAATAATGCTGTCAACACATATTATGCAGGAAGTTGAAGCTATTTGCGACCGTATTATTATTATTAATAAAGGTAAAATCGTTGCTGATGATTCCATCGATTCAATATATTCACACACTACGGATCAGCTAGTTACAATTATTGTTGAATTCGATAAAGAACCAGATCAAAAACAACTGGGAAAAATTGAATTAGTAGACAGGGTAGCTAAAATAGATAGTAAAAACTGGTTAATTCAAAGTTCATCAACAGAAGATATTCGCCAGAATATTTTCAACTTTGCGGTAAAATCAAACCTTGCTGTGCTTTCCATGCAAAAGAAAGAAAAAAGCCTCGAAGAAGTTTTTCAGGAACTTACTAAACAATGATCAATAAACAGTAATCAATAAACAGTGATCAATAAACAGTAATCAATAAACAGT
>JAHOYT010000012.1 GCA_019038645.1 Bacteroidales bacterium | reverse complement strand
GTGTGCTTTATAAAAACAAAAAATCCTGTTAAGAACAACTTCAGAATATTCTGCCGGTATATCGTGTCCCATACCTTTTATCCACAAATGTTCTTCATGTGGAATTATTTCCGAACATTTAATACCATGTTCAATTGGAATTAGCGGATCAGATTTACCATGAATAATAAGTGTCGGGGTTTGTGTTTTTTCAAGCTCTGGATATCGAGAACCTGATAAAGACGTTGCATACGTATGTTGTCTTGAAACTTTGGGGTTATATCCATTACGATTTCGAATATTATACAAAACCTGTTCAGATATTTTTTTATAATCAAGTTTGTATTGGTATTCTCCCATTAATATTTGCCTGGCAGAAATCTGCAGTTTTACAGAATTTATTTCGCTTTTTACGATACCATATTTAATACCTAATTTGATAAAATCATTAATGATATTAATAGAAATTCCATGCAATTCCGGGTCTTCAATATATCCAGACGACATTATTGAAGTCAGGCTTAAAACCCTTTCGGGATAATTTATTAGCATTTCCTGAGCTACCATTCCTCCCATTGACAAACCAATTAAATGCGCTTTCTTAATTTGTAGTTCATCTAAAATAGCAATTCCATCCTCAGCAATATCGGTTAAAGAATAAGCGCTTGCTTTACTCCAGTTTTCCATCCAATCAGAAAGACCGGTTCCTCTGTAATCAAAACGAATAACCTGATAACCGGAATCAACCATTGGTTGAATAAAGTAATCGGGCCATGCCAAAGCATCGTTTGAAATTCCCATAAACAGCAATATTGTAGCTTTTTCTGAATCTTTGGCTTGTAATGATTCATACCATATTTGAATTGAATCGTTTATAGCAAATCCTGTTTCTCCTTCTATAATTTCCGGAACATTCGATTTTACAACTTCTCTGATTATTGATTTTGCTTCTGCAGATAATTCAGGCGCTGATGAGGTATATATTAACACTCCAACAATAACAACAAGAAAAAATGAAATTATACTGATGAGAAGAATCTTAAGGATTTTCTTAAATCGCATAACATTTGTTGAGATATGAATTATAAAAACTCCTGTATTGAAGTTTCAATTTCTTTCAGGTTAAAAGGTTTTCTGAAATACTTATGTATCAATCTCTCGTTCAGTGCATCGGCAATTTCCTCAGTAATATCGAAGCCAGTTAAAATAAAAAATCGGACATGAGGAAAATCTTTTTTTGCAAGGCGAATAAAATCGATACCGCTCATTCCCGGCATTTTCATATCGCTGATAACAACAACGATTTGCGGATTTCCTTTTAATTGCTCCAACCCTTCAGCTCCTGATTCGGCTGTTAAAACATTAAATTTTTTTTTGAAATTAAGATCAAATAATCTAAGGTTTATGGGTTCATCATCTACATACAATAAAGTAACTTTCTCGTCCATAATAATTATTTTTTGCTTAATGGTAGTGTTATTTTAACGGAGGACCCATGTCCTACATTTGATTCAAACTCAATATTTCCGTTATGCTCTTCTAAAATATTGTGAGTTATTGACAATCCCAAACCTGTTCCCTGTCCAGGTTCTTTTGTTGTAAAAAACGGGTCAAAAATTTTTGGTATATCTTCATCACTTATTCCACAACCTGTATCGGAAACTAATATTGTTAGCTTTTGTACGGAAATACTCGTTTTTATATTTATAGTTCCTTCATCATTAATTGCCTGTACAGCATTTGATAAAATATTTAGCATTGCCTGATGTAATTTTCCTTCGTTACCATACAGAGTGTGTGATGTTTGTGTATAAGTCTTTTTTACATCAATTCTATTATGAATTTGATTACGAAGTATTTCAAGGCAATTATCAACAATTGTATGAATATCGCATTCACTAACATTTGAATCGTTCCGTCGACTATAATGATTAAGACTTGTAACAATATTTGCAGCCCTTTCAACACCAATATTTATTCCCTCAATTAATGGAAATACTTCATTTTTGTGCTCTTTCAGGTTTTCGTCAAAATACTGTTCCAAACCAAAAATACCGCCTTTTATAAAGTTGAGAGGATTATTAATTTCGTGTGCAACACCTGAGGCCAAAACTCCGAGTGATGCCATTTTTGCAGCCTGAACAAGCTGTTTTTGAGTATTTTGTAAATTCTTAAGCACTGCTTCAAGCTCATCACGTTGATTATGCAACTCTTCATTAGTAGATAACAGTTCTTCATTAGAAGTAGCCAGTTCTTCTGTTCGCTCCTTAACAAGAAATTCCAGATGATCACGATGCTTTTCCAGCTCCTTTTCAATCTTCTTTTTCTCTGTAATATCAATCATATTTCCTATTGACCCTATAATTATTCCTTCAGAATTTTTAACAGGGGCACCACTTATCAGGAAATCGATATTACGACCATCCTTAGCTATAAAAGTTGTTTCATACTGGCTAATTACATTTTTAGTTCGTTCCTGATTTGCTTTTATTATTATTTCCTGATCTTTAGGATCAAGAAGTTTTTTGTATCCTATTTCACCAATAATTTCATTATAAGAATAACCAAGTTTTTCGCTAAATCTTTCATTCACATACAGAACTTTGTCCTCATTGTCAACCATCATAACAATATCATTCATATTCTCCATGAGAGTACGGTACTTTTCTTCACTTTCCTTTAAAGCTATTTCTGCAAGTTTACGTTCAGTAATATTCTCAACAAAACCCTCATAATATAAGATTTTTCCTTCAAGGTTACGAACTACACGGGAATTCTCTTTAATAATAATCATTTCATTATTTTTCCTTTTCCATTTCGATTCGAAATCTTTTATAAATCCATTTTTTTCAAATAGTTCAATAACTTTTCCCCTTGATAAATCAACATAAGCATTTTCTTCATTAGAATTTCTTTTAGAAAGTTCTTCAAACGAATCAAAACCCAGCATTTTAATCAGAGCAGGATTAGCTTGTAAAAATTTACCTTCATGAGTGGATTGATAAATACCTATTTGAGCATTTTCAAAAAGAGTTCTATACCTTAACTCACTTTCTTTAAGATCTGATTCAATCTTTTTTCGTTCGGTAATATTCTCAACAAAACCATCATAATATAGCGTTTTGCCTTCAGCATCACACACAGCACGGGAATTTTCCTTTATAATTAGAATGTCGTTATTTTTCTTATTCCATTCCGATTCAAAATCTTTAACGAAACCATTTTTTTCAATACGTTTTATAAACTCCTTTCTTGTTGATTTTACAAAAGCTTCTTCAGTTTCAAGGTTTCTTTTATTAAGCTCATCCAATGAATCAAACCCCAGCATTTTTATAATGGCAGGATTTGCCTGTAAAATTTTACCTTCGGGTGTAGTTCGGTATATACCAATTTGAGCATTTTCAAAAAGCAACCTATACCTTAACTCGCTTTCTCTAAGTTCTGATTCAATTTTTTTTCGTTCGGTAATATCAATAAGAGAAAATTGAAGTAATGTTTCATTATTTGACTGAAAGGATAACAAATGAACTTCAGCATCCCAAAATTCACCATCAGGACGTTGATGAAGCCATTCAAAAGTAACACTGCCATCCTCAAGTGCTTTTTCAATATAAGATACTGCTTTTTGAGATGAGGGAGTACCGTCATATTGAACAGGGGCAGAAACATCAACAGGAGTTTTGCCTAAAGAATCCGATATTGAAGAAAAACCATATATTTTAACAGCAGCAGGATTAATATCAATATACTTAAAAGAAGTAGAGTCCATTACTATTATTGGCGTAATTGAACTATCAAAAACGCTACGGCGAAACAGCTCACTTTGTAAAAGTGCATTTTCAGCTAATTTTCGTTGTTGATTTTCAATTTCAACCTTTTCCAGCGATTGTTTATTAATTCTGAAAATATTGTATCCGACGACACCCGAAAAGAGAATTGCAATAGATGTATCTACAATATAATCCACAGCGGATGCATCAGACAAATTTATCTGACCTTTAACCATTTGTACAAACACAATCAATATAACTACATTTACCAGGATGTATAAGAGAATTGTTATTTTATATTTAGTGATAAATAATGGAGTTAAATTTAGCAGAGCAACAATTAAAACAACTGTATCGAGACGTGTAATAACATTTCCACCATGCATCCACATAACATACCAAACACATGCCATTGCTACTGTCATAAATAAATGAGATGCAATACCATATTTACCTTTAATTAAAAGAAAAATACAACCTCCGAAAAAGATTAGAAGTGAAATCTCTGCAAAAATAACCGGAAGAAAAATTCCATCGTACTCAATACTATTCAGTTGAACGTATATAGAAGAAAAAGTTAGAAATACCATTCCAACCATTGCCGCTATACATAAATGATATATAAAGCGAGCTTTCTGTTGTGTAGTATAATCAGATTTAGAATAATAACTTAAAACTCCAGGAAGTTTTCTTGTGTTTTTTTTCACAGTACCCATATTTTCAGCATCTTAAGCATCCATAAACATTCATCTTTTAATAATATCAATAGATAAATTGTTCTAACTATAAATTTAAGTAATGTTTTATTATTATACAAAATAAAAAAAAGGGTAATTGCTTAACAACTACCCCTCATAACTCATTATAATCTTTTTAAATATTCTTTTTTATTTCTTCCCATGTTTCATTGTTCATTTTTGAACCAATAACTTCAATTACTCTACCTGCACACAAAGAACCAATATTACCACATTTATCCAAAGGCATTTTGTTTGTATAACCATAAAGAAATCCTGAAGCAAATAAATCACCTGCCCCAGTTGTATCAACAGGATTTACTTTTATAGGATTAATTTTATAAACCTGCTCCTTACTTTTAACCAACGAACCTTTGCTTCCTATTTTCACAACAGCAATTTCACACTGTTCTGCCAGCTCATTTAACGATTCCTCCGGTTCTTTTCCTGTAAATGCTTTTGATTCCTCTTCGTTTGCAAAAATGATATCCACATAATTCTTAACGTAACTTTTCAGGAATTCAAGATTATCTTCAACCACGTTAAAACTTGCCATATCAATTGAGATTTTCATGTTATTCTCTTTTGATAATTTAGCTGCCCGAAGCATTAGGTCATGATTTTGTACAAGATAACCCTCAATGTGTAAAATGCTGTAATCCTTAAATTGCCCGGGATTTAAATCAGAATCAGATAATTCGACTGCTGCTCCCAAATAAGTTGCGAAAGTTCTTTCAGAATCGGTAGAGATTAAAGCTATTGCACGACCTGTATCTGTTGTGCTTTTCAACATGAATGGCTGTATACCGTTTGCTTTCATATCGTTACTAAAAAACTCACCAAAACTATCGTTTCCAACTTTTCCAATATAACCAGCCGCAGCTCCTAAACTTGCTAATCCATGTATAGTATTTGCAGCTGAACCACCTGATGACTGAGTTTTTTCAAAGTTTACAGTTTCATTGTTAATTTGATCCGCAAAATCTCTTTCAGACAATTGCATGCTGCCTTTTCTGAGTGAAAATTTTTCTAATGTTGAATCATCCGGCAGTTTAGTCATTATATCAACCAAAGCATTTCCTATTCCTAATACTTTATCCATTTTTTATGATTTAATTCTTAATAAGCTGCAAAAATAAAAAGATTATTTTAAAAGCCCGATAATTCAGGGAAAACAAATTTAGATACAAAAACATTAATATATATTTGGTTTATTTTATAAACTAGTTTATGTTTGCAATATATTTAATTATAAAATACAATTATGGAAACGAATGAAAAAGAATTAAAACCTGAAGAAAGTCTTCAGATTATTGAAAAAATGATTCAGCATACCAAAGGAAATTTGCACGATAGCAGCTTCTATTTTTTACTTTGGGGTTGGATTGTACTTATTGGAAGTTCAGGACAGATAATACTTGAAAGATTTACAGACTGTAATAAACCTTATTTAATTTGGTTAATTATCATTCCTGGAGTAATTGCTAATACAATTTATGGTATCCGACACGGGAAAAGAACATGTGTGTCTTCACATCTTGACAGGCTTAACCTCATGATTTGGATAACTTTTCTGGTTAGTTATTTTATAGTAATTATTTTTATTAAAGAATTCAATTACAACATTGCACCGGTTATATTCCTTTTAGCAGGAAATGCAACATTTCTAACAGGTATTGTAATCAAATTTAAGCCTTTAATATTTGGAGGTATTATTTTCTGGGCAGGTGTTTTATGCATGTATATAATACCAGGAGATTTTGCCGAATTTGTTTCTCCTATAGTAATCATATTTGGATATTTGATTCCGGGATATATGTTAAAATCTTATTCTAAAAAAAATGCTTAAGAAATTAGATGCTATAATCCATTCTGAATTGCGTTTAGCAATTATGTCTCTGTTGGTTTCCCTTGAAAACGCTGAATTCACATATATTAAAGAAAAAACAGAAGCTACTGCAGGGAATTTAAGTGTTCAGCTTACAAAACTTGAGGAGGCAGGATATATTACGATTAACAAGGGTTTTAAGGGGAAAATGCCTCAAACCACTTGTATAATAACTAAACAAGGGCGCGAAGCATTTGAACAATATGTTAACGACTTAAAGTCGTACTTAAAATTATAAGTTTTACATTAAAAAATAAAATCCGAATAAACACATAAGGCTTTATTCGGATTTTTTTATTTTACTAACCATTCTTTAGCGTCTTCAACATCGTCAAAACCAACTACATTGGTTCCGGAAAACAGGTTAACTGTATTCAGGATTAATTTTTGTGATTTTGATAAACCAATCATTGCTTTTCTTCCGCTAAAAGGCTTCACTTTATTGTTAACAATTTTCACTTCTTTTAAAGTTTCACCGGTTGCGTATGATCCGGTAGTATCAATAATTTCGAGAAGTTTTTTTTGTCCAAGGTTCACAATAAAGTCTGAAGTTTCCGTCATTACCCGTACAGCTTCTTCGGTAGTTTTTAAGTTTGTCCAGTCGGAAAAATATATTTTTTTTCCTTTATGGAAAATTGGGTAAATTTTTTGTGACATAATATATTTTAGTTTTAATAAGGTAATAAAATTTTTAGATATCTATATAACCTTATTCGTAATAAAAATAAAAAGGTTACCCAAATATTTGAATAACCTTTAATCCTTTTAAATAAAAAAATATCTAACCAATTTTACTCCGGAACAGCGTAGAATTATTTTTTTGTTTGTTTCATTTTTACAAAAGAATCAAAAACCAATATATTGCATCCGGATTCCCGCCTACGCGGGAATGACAACCCGATGAAAACCATTACTAAACAGTTTCAGGGAATTCTTTTATTAAATTCCTCTACAATAAATCATTCAGCTTTGCTGTTACATTCTGCTCAATTCTTTCAATTACTTCGCTTGCTTCAACCTTATGAAATTTGTCGCCGGTGATTTTTTCGAACAACTCAATATAGCGATCAGTTACCAGACTAACAAACTCTTCGGGCATTTCCGGAACCTGCTGTTCTTCTTTTCCCTGAAATCCATTTTCCATTAACCATTCCCTAACAAACTCTTTGGATAACTGCTTCTGATTTTCGTTATTATCTTGTCTTTCCTGATATCCCTTCAGATAGAAATAACGGGACGAATCCGGAGTATGAATTTCATCAATCAAATAAATTTGGCCTTCTTTTTTGCCAAACTCATATTTTGTATCCACCAGAATTAAACCCATTTTTTCGGCTATTTCCGTACCTCTTTTAAATAATGCCAAAGTATATTCTTCTAACCTTTCATATTCTTCTTTCACAACTAAACCACTATTTATAATTTCTTCCCTTGTTATATCTTCATCATGACCTTCGTGTGCCTTGGTTGTTGGAGTTAAAATTGGTTTTGGAAAACGCTGATGTTCTTTCATTCCTTCAGGCATTGCAACACCACAAATTTCTCTTTTTCCGGCTTTATATTCACGCCATGCATGTCCGGTTAAATATCCGCGCACTACCATCTCAACCGGGTATGGTTCAACAAAATGTCCAATAGTAACCATCGGATCAGGCACCATTATTTTCCAGTTTGGAACAATATCGGCAGTTGCATCAAGGAATTTATCAGCAATCTGATTCAAAACCTGTCCTTTATAAGGAATACCTTCCGGTAATACTACATCAAATGCAGAAATCCGGTCGCTAACAACCATTACTAGAAATTGATCGTCGATGTTATAAACATCACGGACCTTACCGTAATAAACATTTTTTTGCTTTGGAAAATTAAAATCGGTTTTTACAACTGCTTGTGCCATATTCGTTTTAAATTTAAAGTTTCTGGTTATTATTTTTATTTACCTGGTTTTCATCTAAATCCAGATTCTTTTCGTATGCATTTACTATATATTTTACCAAATGATGACGGATAATATCCCGCTCATCAAATTCAATCATAGATATACTCTTTATTCCTTTTAAAATTCTCATTGCCTGAACTAATCCTGAATTATGTTTAGGTCTTAAATCAATTTGGGTTGTATCGCCATTTACGATAAACTTTGCGTTCTTTCCCATACGGGTAAGAAACATTTTTAACTGGTTAATTGTGGTATTTTGCGCTTCATCCAGTATTACAAATGCGTTGTCCAGTGTTCTTCCACGCATATAAGCTAACGGAGCAATCTCAATTATATCATTTTCAATTAATTCAGCAAGCTTTCGCGGATGAATCATATCCATTAAAGCATCATACAATGGACGCAGATACGGATCGAGTTTCTCTTTTAAATCTCCTGGTAAAAATCCAAGATTTTCGCCTGCCTCAACAGCCGGACGTGTTAATATAATTCTTTTTACTTCTTTATTTTTAAATGCCCGTACAGCTAATGCGATTGCTGTATATGTTTTACCTGATCCGGCAGGTCCTACTGCGAAAAGTAAATCATTGGTATCATATTCATCGACCAATTTTTGTTGATTTATGGTTCGGGCTTTTATGGGTCGTGCATTATTACCATAAATTATAGCACCATCTGTTTCTTCCTTTCTTCGTAAAAGATTTTCTCCCTCGCCCTTAATTAAAGCCTCAAATTCTTCATTGGATAATTTTTTAAACTTTAAAAAGCATTCAACAATTAGCTGCAATTTTTCTTCAAATTCAAAAATCAGATTTTCTTCACCCTTTACTTTTATCTCATCACCACGGGCAACGATCTTTAGCTTTGGATAATAATTCTTAAGAATATCTAACCTCACATTCTTTACCCCGTAAATATTTACCGGTTCAATCCCTTCTATGTATATAACCTTTTCAATCATAAGTCCTCGGTATAATGCTCAACATTGTATTACATTCAATATCAGATTACAAAGGTAAAGCATCTGCTTTTAGAATCATCGAAATTACTAAAAATATTTGTCCCAAATTTGATTTAAAATGAGAGTTACCACAAAGTTTTAAACAAAATAAAAAAATCATACTAATTAAAATTGTAAAAATATTATCATTAAATCTGGTGATCTTATCGCTTAAAATCTATAATAATCCTTTAAATTTGTATCTTTAAAAATAAGATCATGTTAATATGATTTAATATTTATTTATGTCGATTATTACATTAACAACAGACTGGAACAAAGATGATTACTACGTGGGTGCTATAAAAGGTGCGATCTATAGTAATTGTCCTGATGTAACTGTTGTTGATATTACTCATCAGATAAAACCATTTAATATTTTTCAGGCAGCTTTTATTTTAAAAAATACTTATAAATATTATCCTTCAGGAACAGTTCATATTATTGGAGTAAAAACCGAAGCATTTGCTGATCAAAAATATTTACTTGCGGAGTTCGATAGTCAGTATTTTCTGGGAACCGATAATGGTGTTTTTAGCTTACTTTTTAAAGATGACGATCCTGTTGATTATTTTGCTCTTAAAGATGAAGATCAATCCAGCTTCCCGACTCTGAATGTTTTTACAGAAGTTGCATGTAAACTAATACAAGGTGAAAAAACGGAATCTTTAGGAACAAAAGCGGAAGCTATAAACAGAAGAGTTCCATTACGGGCTACAATCGAAGATAAGATTCTGACAGGCAGTGTTGTTTATATTGATTCGTTCCAGAACGCAATTACAAATATTTCAAAAGATTTATTTGACCGTGTTGGTAAAGGAAAATCATTTAAGATTTATGTGCAAAGCAATCATTATGTGATTTCTAAACTAAATAAATCATACCAGGAAACTACCGTGGGAGAAATACTGGCAATATTTAATTCATTAAATCTACTTGAAATTGCTATTAATGGTGGAAATGCCGCTGAACTACTAAATTTAGATACGAACTCGTCTGTTAGAATTAAGTTTCAGTAGAAATAGCTTTTGACTTTTGAGCCCTGGCTATTAAAAAATAATTTGAAAAAGGAATATACATGAAAAAGGAATTGGAAGCGTTTGATCGTTTATTAGAGATAATGGATGAATTAAGAGTTAAGTGTCCGTGGGATCAAAAACAAACTATTGAGACATTACGATCACTCACAATAGAGGAAACATATGAACTTGCCGATGCAATAATAAAAAATGACATGAACGAGCTCAGAAAAGAACTGGGCGATTTATTACTACATATTGTTTTTTATGCAAAAATTGGTTCTGAAAAAAATGAATTTGATATAACTGATGTTATCAACGGAATAAATGAAAAACTTATTCATCGACACCCACATGTGTTTGGTGATGTTGAGGTTACAGATCACAGAGAAGTTGAAGAGAACTGGGAAGAAATAAAAATGAAAGAAAAAGGCCGAGATAACTCTGTATTATCGGGTGTTCCTGAATCATTGCCTGCACTGGTAAAGGCAAACCGTATTCAACAGAAGGTTCGTGGTGTTGGTTTCGACTGGGATGAAAGAAGTCAGATCTGGGATAAAGTAAAAGAAGAATTAAATGAGTTACAGCAGGAAGTTGAGACTGAAAATCAGGAAAAAACAGAAGCTGAATTCGGAGATTTATTTTTTTCGTTAATTAATGCTGCCCGACTATATGACATTGATCCGGAAACTGCATTAGAAAGAACTAATAAGAAGTTTATTAAGAGGTTTAATTATCTTGAAGAGCAAACCCTAAAAAAAGGTGTTTCGTTAAAAGACATGAATTTAGATGAGATGAATGTTGTTTGGGAAGCTGCAAAGAAATATGATTAAATAAAAAATCCGCAATAAAGCGGATTTTAAATATATGTTATTTGTTAGAAATACTTACACTTTTTTCTTTCCTTCCTTCTTCACCACTTTTTTCATAGTCTCAGGTTTCTTTTTTTCAACCATTGGCTTCGGTTTTTTTTCTACAGACCCACCTGCCGAACCCGCCTTATCAATAGACGAGCGGGCAGATTTCTCCAGTTTGATTTCTACGTCCTTTTTCTCTTCCTCTTCTTCAAAATTTAATAATTCCAATTTATGAAGAATATTATACCAGTTAACTACTTTTTTAATATCAGAAACATAAACTCTGTCTCTGTCGTAATCCGCTAACACTTCTGCAAAGTAGCTTTTCAATTCATCGGCCGATGATTTATGTTTAATTGAAACCCCACCGTTTTCTTTTTCAAAGATCTTTTTAAACACATCCTTTAAAGGTAAATCTTCAGTTTCCGTAAAAATTGCTATATCCTCAAGCGCGCTAATTTTGGCAGTAGCACTTGCATTCATTCGCTTTTTATCTTCGAGCGATTCAACAATAACACCGGTTCTTCCCTGTGAAATAAATTTAAATAATCCACCGTAACCTGAAATTGACATAATATCTTTTAACATAAACTTTGTTTTTTATAAATTGCACTGCAAAAATACAATTCAAATCAATATTCAAAAATAGTTTTACAAAAAATATTTAATTTATATTTCTTTCCTTTTTAATCTGCTCATAAGCTTCGCTTACTTTTTGGAATTTCTCTTTTGCCTGTTTCTGAAAATCTTCACCTAAATGACTAACCTTGTCGGGATGAAATTTAACTGCCATTTTGCGGTAAGCTTTTTTCACCTCATCGTCGCTTGCATTTCTGTTAATTCCCAGAATCTTATACGCGGAATCTACATCAGCAACAAACATTGATTTTATAGATTCAAAATCTTTTGAGCTAATTCCAATATAACCAGCTATTGAGGCAATGGTATTTAACTCAGAAACATCTACTTTCCCATCGGCCAGGGCAACACCAAATAACAGATGTAGCAACTGCAATCTGGAAGAATAATCCATATTTTGCTTTACCTGAACGCCAATTGACTGTACATGAATGTTCTGGCTTAAAATATCCTGGAGCATTTTAATGGCTTCAATTGCAGAATCTTCACCAAAAGATTGTACAAAATATTTTTTAACAAAATTCAATTCTGATTTTAAAACCTTCCCGTCTGCTTTCATTACGGCAGCTATCAGAACCAACAATGTCATGGCAAAACTTCCGGTTGTGGTCGCTGAATATCCTTTTGTTTTTGCAAATTCAGGTGCTTCAAATAATGACCCTAAGGTAAAACCTAATATTCCGCCAATTGGCCCAAACAAAGCCCAGCCTAATCCACCTGCAATCCATTTCCCGAATTTTCCCATTTTATTTCTTACTATTTAAGATTTTGTTGTGTATTTCTAAAATCTGAGGTAATATCATTTTATTACCATCATTATATATTGTAAAATCAGCAAGTTTAATCCTTTCATCATCACTCAACTGATTCTTCATTCTACTTTTTACCTTTTCAATTGTAGTATTATCTCTTTTAATAACCCGGTTAATTCTTATCAACTCACTGGCATGCACATTTATAGTAAAATCAAGCTCTTTATATGCACTACTTTCAAATAATATTGCGGCTTCCTTAATTACATATAAAGCATTACTTTGCTTATTTAGCCATGAATAAAAACTTTCAAGCACTTTCGGATGAATAAGTGCATTCATTTTATCTAATGCACTCTTATCATTAAAAATTATTGATGCAAGTTTTGTACGATTAATTCCCTGCTCATTGTATATATCGCCAAAATTATTTTTAACCTCCTGAATAACTTCATTATCGGTATTAAGAATTATTTTAGCTTCGTTATCAGCATTAAATACAGGAATACTCAAGCGCTTAAAAACTTCACTAATGATGGTTTTTCCACTTCCGATACCTCCTGTTAAACCGATCTTAATCATTATTTTCTTTCGATAATATATTCGACTGATTTTGGATTGAATCGCAACGATTGTATATAATCAGGGGAGTTGTGAATAGATATATTCAACTTATTATCCTGATTTGCAGTTTCATTGTAATCAACTACAGCTTCAAATAATTGTGGTAATACTTTTTCGTAATCGCTCAACGCAACAAAATATGTAACCGTAATTTCCTTTGGAAATGTTCTAATAACCAATGAATCAGGAACATTAATAATATTTAACATTACTTTTTGTGAGCCTTCTGTAAATTTTTCCACATTAATTGTAACATCAACTTTATCCTCAGATAACGTTACATTATTAATTTTTTCCAGTTTTATATCATCACTATAATTTGTTTCCAGCTCAGTTAATTCCGTTTGTTTAGTATATACCTCATTGATAGTATCGATAATTGGGTCGGCACCTGAAATTGTTATGCTATCAGGGTTAAACGTGATATCTCCACGGATCATATACTGTGTTGCCGGTGCAGCTTTAAGTCCGGAAATTACCGGAACCTTTTTAAAAATGCGTTCTGCAAACTGAAAATATAAAGTATCGGGTGAAATTGAAACAATTTCAAGTTCTGAACTAAGTTGATTTTCTATTTTTTTATCCAGAAATCGGGTTAAAGAGTAAAACATTGAATAGCCCGATTTTGAATGCAATCTCAATGATATTGAATTTACATTTATCTGAAAAGGCAGAAATTTATTACTGATTTTATATTCCAGAAGTTTATAACCGTGAGCACGTACACGAATATCAAAATGATCCGGAAGCTCATTTACCAGAATTTTCTCGGAAGGTATATTGGTATACCTTACCGGAAGTGAAATTTCTGTTACATATTCTTCTTCCAGCTGATTAAGAAACCAGAAAATTGTTGATAACACAACAAAAAATAAAAAGATAATAAGCCGTCTGTCCGCCTTAATGTTCTTTTTAACCAGAAATTTTCTGATATTATCTTCAATATTTTTTGCAACCACGATTTTTATAAAAAAAAGCGTTTAATACAAAATAGAATTAAACGCTTTTATGTTAAACTATTTTGCAGCACTAATATCGGAAGAATCTTTTAAAATAGCACTTTTATCAATTTTTATTTTCACATTGTCGTCAATTTCAACAATTATGTGATTATCCTTTATTGCATTTATTTTTCCATAAATACCACCAGTTGTAACAACTTTATCACCTTTTTGTAAGGCCTCTCTGTATTTTTTCAAATCTTTCTGACGCTTCATTTGTGGACGAATCATAAAGAAATAAAATACTACAACAATTAATAATAGAAAAATAAATGATGAATATGGACTCTGACCTTCAGCAGGTTGCCCCATTAGCAATACGTACAATAAATTGTTCATGATGATTTTTTTATTAAGATTTATAATTATTTTCTAACACATTCGCTTTTATTGACAATGTCTTTTCTTTAATTTTTGTATTTAATTTTAGTGTTACAGTTTTATACTGAATTCCTCTTTTCCCTTCGCTGTTGAAAATTACTTCTATTTTGCCTTCTTCTCCTGATGAAATTGGCTCTTTACTGTATTCCGGAACAGTGCATCCGCAAGTTGAAAAAGCATCGTAAATAATTAAATCCGAAGTGCCTGTATTCATGAAAGTGAAAGTAAAGGCTGCCTGTTCGCCTTGTATTAAGGTTCCAAAATCATGATATGTTGTATCAAACCTAATTTCAGGAAAACCTTCATTATTGTTTACCTGATATACACTAATTTGTTTTTCCTGATTTCCAGAACAGGATAAAAATATGATATTAATAATGAGAGCAATAAATAATATTTCTTTTCTTTGAATCATATTATCAGAAATTTCAATCTTCTTTATCAATTTCTCCAATTAATCCTCTGCCTGTTTTTTTAATTTTCCCATCCTTTCTTAAATGACCAACAATTTTATCAAGGATTCCATTGATAAATATATTACTTTTTTCAGTACTGTAATATTTTGCTATTTCTATATATTCATCGAGGCTTACTTTAACCGGGATTTCAGGGAATTCTACCATTTCAGAAACTGCAAGACTCATTATAACAATGTCCATAAAAGCAACACGCTCAACATCCCAGTTTTTAATAAACTTTGAAATAAGCTCCTCGTATTCCTTATGATTTAAGATTGCTTTTCTGAATAATTTCTTTACATAATCCTTGTCTTCTTCGTTTTTGAACAAGGGCATTAACTTAACCTCTTCATTGCTGGCAGCCTTAAAAGAGCGGAACGATTTTATAATCATACTAATAACAAACTCAACATCATCATTCCAGAAGATACTTTGCTCTTCAAGATTCTGATATAAAGGTTCGAAATTGATTATAATTTTTGAATAAACGTCTGAAATGAACTTTTTATCTTCATTAAACCCGGAATTCTCTTTTGACATATAATTTTTATACGACTCTGATTCACGTATTTCATTATATAAGTTCTTAATCAATTCAGGATAATTAACCCAACTTAATTTCTGATCATTTAAATATTTTTTTAAATCCGTATTATCATTCAAAAGCTTAATTAAACGATTATCAATAAATCTTGTATTCGGATTTAAATCTTCCTTTGTTGGTACTTGTTTCTGCAATGCTAAATCAATTCTTGATCCGGCAAATTGAACAACATCAATTATTAATAATAACAAATAATGATATAAATCGTATGATTTTTGAATACTAAAAAGCAATTCTTTTTCGGATTGACTTACAGACTGTTCGCTTGATTTAAAATATGCATAACAGATTTGAAGAGTTTTAATACGTAATAATCTTCTGCTTACCATTTTATAAGAACTTCTTAAAATGTTTATAGTTTAGTCTTAGAGCCTGCAAAGTAAATGTTTTTTTACTATCAATAACAGGATTTATTAAAATATTTCACACAATATATTTTTAGCTGTATAAATCTCTGTTATTTCAATATATATCATATAAATCAAGATAAGTTTTGATAGATTTTTTAAAAAGATTCGTTTATTTAATGAATTATTAAATATTTTTTTACTTTTGGGTATTGATAATTTAAATACAACCAAATTATTTTAAAATGGACGGATACAACAAAAATGAAGGATTAGAGAACAATAGCAGTGGAAATTCACGTGAAGAAATTTTCTCTAAAGTTGTAAGAGCAGGGAAAAGAACTTACTTTCTTGATGTTAAAGCGACAAAAAGAAACGATTATTATTTAACAATAACTGAAAGTAAGAAAAAGTTTAATCGTGACGGAAGACATTATTTTGAAAAACATAAAGTTTTCCTGTATAAAGAAGATTTTGATAAATTCAGTGAAAATCTGAAGGAAGTAATTGACTTTATAAAAGAAAATGCTCCCGAACCGGAACCGTATGAAGCTGTTGAAACTGTTGAAAAAAATAAAACTACGGAAACTGTTGAAGATGTTAAAGATGTTGAAATTGCCGATGAAGTAACTTCAGAAGCTTCTTCTGAGTTAGAAACCACAAAAACAGAAGGATATTCTTCAGATGTAGAATTTGACGATCTGGGTGACAAAAATGAATAAAAATTAAAGGCTGACAAATTTGTCAGCCTTTTTTATTTTTACTTTTATATATATTTTCTTTTCGATAGTGACTTTGCTATTTTTTCTAATTAGTATTATTTATTCTCCGACACTAATACTTTGATAGTTTACTGATACCTTATCAACCTTTCAACGCTTACTATCTAAACACCACGCAATTATAATCTAAAAAAAACAATCCTATATACTATTATCCGTACATTTGATATAAATATTCCTCATAAATATAGTCTTCTTTAATAATTCGATTCTTTACTTGCATTAAAAAATTATTAGCTTTCTGTTTAGAACAAAACCTTTTAATAAATGTTAAAAATACCTGATATATGGTATTGTATGAAAATATTAATAAAACTACTTTTGAGCCATATTTCAAAATAAGAAAAGAGTGATTATTACAGTATGAGACTATCACAATTAAAGGATAACCAGGAAGGTTTTATTACTAAAGTACGTGGACGTGGTGCATTTCGTAAACGTATAACTGAGATGGGGTTTGTGAAAGGAAAAAAAATTATTGTAATTAAAAATGCTCCTTTAAAGGATCCGGTTGAATATAGTATAATGAGTTATGAAGTTTCACTCCGCAGAAGCGAAGCTTCTTTAATAGAAGTTATTACAAAAGAAGAAGCACAACAACTGGAAATTAATAAGTATAATGGAGTAATAACTGATGAAGCTTTAAAAACATCAGCAAACAGAAAAGGGAAAGAAATTCAGATAGCATTGGTTGGAAACCCTAATTCAGGGAAAACATCTCTTTTCAATTACGCTTCCCGTTCAAAAGAACATGTTGGAAATTACAGTGGTGTAACGATAGATTCTAAAAGCGCCAGATTCAAATTCAACGATTATTCTTTAAATATTACTGATTTACCCGGAACATATTCACTTTCAGCTTATTCTCCTGAGGAATTATATGTTAGAAAATTCATTTTCGGTGAAATGCCAGATGTTGTTATCAACGTGGTTGATGCTTCCAACCTGGAACGAAATCTATACCTTACAACACAATTAATCGACATGGATATTAAAGTTATTATTGCTTTAAACATGTACGATGAGCTTAGAAAAAAGGGAGATGAATTTGATTTTGAATCACTTGGAAAAATGATTGGGATACCTATTATTCCGACCATTGGATCAAAAGGATTTGGTATTAAAGATCTTTTTAATAAAGCAATTGATGTATACGAGGATAATGACCCTACGGTACGGCATATTCATATTAATTATGGAAAAGACGTTGAAAATTCAATAAAAATTATTCAGGATCAGATTTGGGAAAACAAGAAACTTACAGATGTTGTATCATCACGGTTTTATGCAATAAAACTTTTGGAAAAAGATGCATCTGCAAATTTTACCTTATCTAAGTGGGGAAATTATGAAAGCATTAAGCAGGTTTCTGAGAAAGAAATAAAAAAACTTGAATCATTAATTATTGAAGATAGTGAAACAATAATAACTGATGCCAAATACGGTTTTATTGCCGGAGCTTTAAAAGAAACTTATAAGGGTAATATAAACACCAGAAGGAAAAAAACTGAAAGAATAGATAAATATCTAACACATAAATATCTGGGATTCCCTTTCTTTATTTTCTTTTTATGGCTAATGTTTCAGTCGACATTTACATTAGGGCAATACCCAATGGAATGGATCGATTATCTGGTAAGCCTGCTGAGCGAATCGATTCATAATATTATGGCCGACGGACCATTAAAAGATTTACTTATTAATGGTTTAATTGGAGGTGTCGGTGGCGTAATAATTTTTCTTCCTAATATTCTAATCCTGTTCTTTTTTATATCCTTAATGGAAGATACAGGTTATATGGCACGCGCCGCATTTATCATGGACCGTATTATGCATAAAATCGGTTTGCACGGCAGGTCATTTATTCCTCTTATTATGGGATTTGGTTGTAATGTACCTGCAATAATGGCAACACGAACAATCGAAAACAGGCAAAACAGAATCCTTACAATGCTTATTAATCCGTTTATGTCGTGTAGTGCTCGTTTACCTGTTTATGTTTTAATCATTTCAGCTTTTTTTATTGAACGACCCGGATTAGTTCTGTTTTCTATATATATAATTGGTATAGCTGTAGCTGCTATTGTTGCTATTCTTTTTAAGAAAACAATTTTCCGGTCCAAAGAAATTCCGTTTGTAATGGAGCTTCCACCCTATCGTATACCGACCTTACGTAATACTTCAAGGCATATGTGGTTTAAAGGAGCTCAGTATTTGAAAAAAATGGGAGGTGTTATTCTCGTAGCTTCAATATTAATATGGGCACTTGGTTATTATCCCAAAAATATTAATTATTCAGCTGATTACGATCAGAAAATTTCGCAAGTTATAAAAGAAAATCCAGCTAATAAAAACGAACTTATAAGTAAAATACAATCTGAAAAGAAATCTGAAAAACAAGCAAAATCATATATCGGCAGAGTCGGGAAATTTATTGAACCCGTTATGAAACCACTTGGATTTGACTGGAAAATGAGTGTAAGTATTTTATCAGGTGTTGTTGCGAAGGAAATAGTAGTGAGTACAATGGGTGTTCTTTACCAGACCGAAGACGACGACAGTATGAATAATTTAATAAGCAGGCTACAAAACGAGAAAGATGAAAACGGAAATTACATTTTTACTCCTCTTGTAGCTTATGGCTTTTTAATTTTTATTCTTCTCTACTTCCCGTGCATTGCTTCAATTGTAGCTATAAGCAAAGAATCAGGGCACTGGAAATGGGCCGTTTTCACTATGCTTTACACAACATTTATAGCATGGTTTATGTCTTTTTTAATATATCAGATTGGATCATTATTTACATAATAAATATATTATGCAGGAAATA
>JAHOYT010000010.1 GCA_019038645.1 Bacteroidales bacterium | reverse complement strand
GCCTTTATCTATAACTTTATAAACAATGGCCGTATGATGAGGCATTAATTCAGTATAGGTTGTGTTGCCTTCGGTATAAGTAATTTTGATATTTTCGAACTGAATTAAATCGCCCGGAAATACCTGATCTGTTTCAGGGTTTATTTTGTTTCCGTAAACATATATTTTGTTCCAGTCGGCATTAACAAATAATAAAGCCTGGTTTGCTAAATCCCAGCATTCACCACGATCAACTTTTTTCCCTTTAACAGATTTTACATATTTAAATATCTCTTTATTTAATTGAGGAATTTTATTTTGTGCACTTAAGCTATTGTTAGTAAATACGATAAGTATTAATAATGTAAGGTTTTTGAATATTTTCATGATCCCAAAATTTGTATTTAAATTGGAAACGTAAAATCCATTGAAATGTTTTAAGAAGCCTGTTGTCATAAATAATAATTTCATTTGGGTTAAAACCCTTTTTAATGTAATTAATTTAGTGTTTGTCTAAAAAGATCGGACAATTGTCATTCTGAGCACCTGCCTGATGGCAGACAGGAAGTCGAAGAATCTACTTCAAAAAAAAGAGATGTTTCGACAGGCTCAACATGACATTTGAATATTGAAAGGTTACTTTTTAGACATACAAAGAACTTTAGCTTTTAATTACAGAAATTAAACCGTTTCCTTCTGAAATACAATTTCCTATATGTGTAGCAAATTCAATTCCTGAATCTTTCAGCTTTTTAATTACATTATCTTTAAATTCCTGTGCAATTGTAAATAGTAAACCTCCCGATGTTTGCGCATCACATAAGATCAGTTTATCTATTTCAGCAATATTATCGCCCCATTCAATATATTTTGAAAAATGATTCATATTATTTACTGTTCCGCCCGGAACAATATTGCTTGTTGCAAACTCACGTGCTTCTTTAATAACCGGAACATTACCGGCAATAATTTCAACATCTGTTTTGCTGGCAAGGCTTATCTCACTTAAATGCCCGAGAAGACCAAAACCTGTAACATCTGTACAGGCATTTACCTTAAAACCTTTAAGAATATCTGCTGCATATTTATTTAATTCAGACATGATTTTAACAATAAATTTTTCCGTTTCTTTATTTACCAATCCTCGTTTTAAAGCAGTGGCTATTATTCCTGTTCCAATTGGTTTTGTAAGTATTATGGCGTCTCCGTCTTTTGCTCCTGAATTTGTTAAAATCTCTTCCGGATGAGCTAATCCATTAACCACCATTCCGAATTTTGGTTCCGGATCGTCAATGCTGTGTCCTCCAATTATGCTTATGCCAGCTTCAGTTGCTTTATCCTGAGCTCCTTTCAGAATTTGTTTCAGAACATCCATAGGAAGCCTGTTTGAAGGAAATCCAACAATGTTTAGCGCAAATATAGGTTTTGCACCCATGGCATAAATATCACTTAAGGCATTTGCTGCAGCTATTGCTCCAAAATCATACGCATTATTAGCAACAGGAGTAAAAAAATCAACAGTCTGAACAAGAACAGTTTCATCATTTATTTTATATACAGCAGCATCATCAGAATTCGAAGTGTCAATTAATATTTGTGGATTGTTATTAGGCGGTAAATCTTTAAGAATTTTTTCAAGTTCCTGAGGCCTCAACTTGCAAGCACATCCCATGCCTTGTGTATACTTTGTTAATTTAATATCAGAAAAATCCTGATCAGATTTAATATTAATTTCCTTATCTTCTGAATAAAACTGTTTGGCAGTATCCAAAATTATTTGCGATGCTTTGTCTATTTCCTGTTCGGTAGTATATTTCCCAACTGAGAAACGAATTGTGCCCATTGCATATTCTGAATTAAGCTTAATTGCTGTTAAAACAGGAGATATATCAATAGAATCAGTATGACATGCTGCTCCGGCCGATGCAGCAATACCTTTACTTTCCAGTTCGTTTAACAGAATATTGGCTTCAACTCCGGGAAAGCTAATATTCAATGTGTTTGGCAATCCGTGTTCCGGATGACCATTTAGTTTTATATCCGGCAAACTTTCTTTTAGATTTTTATAAAGCAAATTTCGTAAGGATTGCATATGTGTAATATTGCGGTATAAATAACGATGAGCTATATCACATGCTTTCCCAAGCCCTACAATTTCCAGAACATTTTCGGTTCCGGCCCTTTTGTTTTGTTCATGATCAGCGCCATGTATCAATTTTTCCAGCTTAATACCATCTTTAATAAAAAGTGCTCCAATTCCTTTTGGTGCATATAATTTATGGCCGGCTAATGTAAGTAAATCAACTCCAAGATCTTTTACATCAACAGGATGTTTCCCTGCAGATTGGGCAGCATCTGTATGAAAATAAATATTATTTTCGGCAGCAATTTTTGCAATTTCAGGAATTGGCTGAATAGTACCAATCTCATTATTTGCATGCATTACAGTAATTAAAATGGTTTGTTTTGTTATTGATTTTTCAAGTTTGTTAATATCGATTACCCCTTTTTCATCAACCGGAATATATGAAATCCTGAATCCTTTTCTTTCGAGATATTTGCATACTTCAATTACAGCCGGATGTTCAATTGTTGAGGTAATAATATGATTTCCTCTGTTTTCATACGCATAAGCTATTCCTTTAATTGCATAATTATTTGATTCTGAGCCTCCGCTTGTAAATATAATTTCGTTTGGTTTACAGTTAATCAGATTAGCCACCTGTTTACGCGCATTTTCAACGGCTTTTTTGGTTTCAATTCCAAAACTATGTGAGCTTGATGGATTGCCAAAATAATCTGCTAAATAAGGTTGCATTGCCTGTGCCACTTCCTTGTCGATAGGTGTTGTAGCATTATAATCAAGATATATTTTCATTTTTTCTATTTTAATAAAGTGTAAAATTTACAAAAAGGTTCAGTATTAATCAGGAATAAGTCCAAAAAAATTAAAATTCCAAAATAAATTCAGTTCCTTTTCCTTCCCGAAATCTTTCGGGATCGGAATTTAACTGAATAGTACCTTTATGTAAATGCATTATTTGCCGTGATAAACTTAGTCCAATACCTGAACCTTCTTTTTTTGTTGTATAAAAAGGAATGAAAATTTTATCAGTTTCATCAGGATCAATTCCTTTGCCGTTATCTTTTATTAAGACTTTGTGTTTATTTGATTCGTTCTTAATTATTTCTACAAAAATTTGTGGTTGGTTCTGATTCTTTACTGCTTCGATTGCATTTATTAAAAGATTAATAATTACTTGTTCAATTTGATCGTAATCTGCAAGGCAATTAATAATTTCATCATTTGAATTTAATGTACATTGAATGTTCAAATCTTTGAACTTTTGTTTTAATAGAGTTGTACAATGATTTACAAGCTCAACCAAATTAACATCTTTGAAATCAGGTTTTGGAATTCGGGTTAATTGCTTATACGATGATACAAATTTCAAAAGTCCTTTACTTCGGTTTTCGATTGTTCTTAAGCTAGTAAGAATATCCTCAAAATCATCATCAGAGATTTTTAACAACTCTGATTTTTTCCCATTTATTTCGTCAAGTGTCTCATTAATAGCATTGCTTAGCGATGATATAGGCGTAACAGAATTCATTATTTCATGTGTTAAAACGCGAATCAGTTTTTGCCAGGATTCAAGTTCCTGGTATTCCAACTCCTGTTTTATATTTTGTAATGAAATTAGTTTAATCGATTTTGCCTGAATTTTTAATTCAGTTGCATAAACCGAGAGGTGTAATAGTTCATCGTTTAATTTAAGTTTCACTAATTCGTTTTCTCCCGATTTTAAATTTTGTATAAGCTTATAAAGGTTTGCATTGCTAAATTCAATTTTTTTAATATTTTGATTCTGATTTACATTCAATAGAATTGATGCGGTTTTATTAATGAATTGAATATTACCGGTTTCGTCATAACTGAACAGAGCAATTTTTATATGCTCTATCATTGTTTTTAAATAATGATACTGAACTTCCTTATCAATTCTTATATTCTTAAATTCATCAAGAATTGTGTTATAAGCATCGTGTAAAATATCTCTTGTTGTTTTATCTGAGATTGTAACTGCTGAGCTAACAAAATCCCTTGATTTTATTGAAAGAAGAAAATCCGTTAAACTACGTTTGTATTTTTCTGAATATCGAATAATCTCAATTAAAAAAATAACTGAAATTGCAGAAGATACAATAGTTGTTACATACCATTCATTCTGATATGCAGAATAAACTGCAAAGAAAATAGCAGTACCAAGCATTATTGTTCTGATAACTAACCCTAATCTGAAATTCTTAAAACCCATATTTTGTCATTTTACGGTACATGGTTGTTCTTCCTAAACCTAATTCTTTTGCTGCAGAACTTACATTATAGTTATGCTTTTTTAGAGCTCTTTCAATGGTTTGTTTTTCTACTTTTTCTAAATTTAAATTATTTTTATTCATCGATGTGCTTTCTGATATATTCAAAACAAAATCGCTTGCATTTAGAATATTACCATTATTCATTATTACTGTTCTTTCAATAATATGTTGTAACTCACGGATATTCCCGGGCCAGTTATATTTTTTAAGCTTTTTAAATGCTTCGATACTAATTTTCATCGAAGGTTTATTATACTTTTTTGTATAAATATCAAGAAAGTGATTCGAAATTAACGGGATATCATCTAATCTATTTCTTATAGGCGGAACATGAATTTCAACGGTATTTATTCTGAAAAACAGATCCTGCCGAAACTCGTTTTTATCAACCATCTCCTTTAATGGCATGTTGGTTGCACAAATAAGCCTGATATTAACAGAAATTGACTTATTTGAACCAACTCTGGTAATTTCTTTTTTTTGAATAGCGGTTAAGAGTTTTGATTGAAGAGGTAAAGAAAGATTTCCTATTTCGTCTAAAAACAAGGTTCCTCCATTCGCAATTTCAAATCTACCGGCACGGTCTTCTTTGGCATCGGTAAAAGCACCTTTTACATGTCCGAATAGTTCCGATTCAAATAAATTCTCGGGAATAGCGCCTAAATCTACATTTATGAAAAGATATTCAGACCTGTTTGATTTCCGGTGAATTGCTCTTGCTATAACTTCTTTACCGGTTCCATTTTCACCAAGTACAAGAATGTTGGCATCAGTTGGTGCTACTTTATTAATAATTTCATAAAGTTCAAGCATATTATTCGATTCGCCAATAATTTCTGTATAGGATTGATCGATATCTTTAACTAAAATTTCCTGTTTACTTTTTAACTGAACAATTTCTTGTTTCGATCTGCTTAGATTGAAAGCTGAAAGAATTGTAGCCAAAAGCTTTTTGTTTTCCCAGGGTTTAACAACAAAGTCAACGGCACCATTTTTCATTGCTTCAATTGCCAGATTTATATCTCCGTAAGCTGTCATCATTACAACTACAGATTCGGGGTTAATCTTTAAAATTCGCTTTAGCCAATTCAAACCTTCTTTACCACTGGTTGCTCCTGTTGTAAAATTCATATCCAACAGGATTACATCAAATATTTTTTTCTCAATGTAAGGAATAATATCGCTAGGTTCAGAAATGGTTTTAATCTTCGAAAACTCTTTCTTAAGTATTACTTTTGTTGATAAAAGTATGTCTTCATCATCATCAATCACAAGAATTTTGCCTTCAATCATAATAAATCTATTAAATTTAGATGATTAAAAGTACAAAAACTTATTTAATAAGTGTTCGTAATTGAAACAAATTGTGTTCCGAATAGGAACAGCTTTGTGTGGTGTGTGAATAACGGTTATTTGTTTAAGTGGTAGAAGAACAGCGCTTTATAGTTAATGGCATAAGAATTGGATTTTGGAAAGAAATTAAAAATTAAATCAATGTTTAGAAATTATTTAAAAATCGCTTTTCGAAATATTTCCAGAAATAAAGTTTTTTCATTTATAAATATTTTTGGTTTAGCAATTGGTCTTACTGTAAGTATTATTATTTTAGTGTATGTAAAGCACGAACTGAGTTACGATAAATTTCATGATAATTACAGTAATATTTATCGTTTAGGAATTAGTCAGGCTCAGGGAGAAAATATTGAATTTATTGCTATAACAAGTCCCGCTATGGGACCAGACTTAAGCAAGGAACTTCCCGAAATAAAGAAATTTGTTCGGATATTTTCATCTGGAGGTGGTATATATACATTGAATGATGAGAATTATGAATCGCGTAATTTAGTTTATGCAGATTCTACTTTTTTTGAGGTATTTTCTTTTGATCTGTTAACGGGTGATCCGAAGTCGGTTTTGAAATCTCCTAATTCAATTGTTTTAACAGAGTCACTTGCCAATAAAATATTCAAAGATGTTAATCCGGTAGGGAAGCAACTTATTTATAATGGTGACATGAATTTAATGGTTACAGGTGTTGCAAAAGACCCGCCTGGAAATTCACATTTTACATTTGATGCATTATTATCATTTAATACATTTTCGGAACAAGAGGGCTTTTATGGTAGATGGGATGGTAATTTTAGCTACTACACTTATCTCGAATTACAGGATGGCATTAATATGGATGAATTAAAGCTAAAGATGGAAGATGTTTTTTATGAAAACCTTAATATACATATTGAGTCAATGGGATGGAAAATATTGCCGATTTTGGAGCCGATAAAAGACATTTATTTAAAATCAGAGCTTCAATATAATATTGGCAAAACCGGTAATATTAAAATGGTATATATTTTTATTGCAATTGCTATTTTTATATTGCTTATAGCTGGTATTAATTTTATGAATTTAACAACAGCTTTATCGATTAAAAGAATTAAAGAAGTTGCAGTTCGAAAAGTTATAGGTGCTTCAAGAAGACGAATTATTGCACAGTTTTTAAATGAATCAATATTAATAAGTTTTATAGCGCTAATCATTGCCTTAATTTTTATAGAAACTTTTATGCCAGGTTTTAATGGTATGTTTAATAAAGAATTGAGGCTATATACTATATCAAATATTGATTTGCTTGTAAGTATACCTGTTATTGTAATACTTCTTGGAATAATTTCGGGTTCATATCCTGCATTAATTATGTCGGGATTTAAACCTGTTAGTCTTATGAAGGGATTAATAATCCATCGGAAAAGTAAATTCAGTTTGCAGAATATTTTAGTAGTTTTTCAATTTGTAATCTCAATTGTTCTCATTATCTCAACAACTATAATTTATTTTCAGATAAATTATATGACAAATAAAGATTTGGGATTTAATAAAGAAAATTTGCTTGTAGTTTCGTTACATAGTGAAAAAAGTGTTGAGAATAGTGATGTAATTCGGGATAGATTTATTCAAAATACAAATATTATAAATTCGACTGTTGCATCTGCTTTTCCGGCGAATGGATTAACTCAAAATGGGTATAGACCTGAAGGATCAGACCTGTCGATGATGTTTCATGCCCTTTATGTTGATTTTAACTACATAAATACCTTAGGATTGGAGATAGTAAAAGGTAGATCTTTTAACCATGATCATCCCACTGATGCAGATAAACTTCTGATTAATGAAACTTTAGCAAATGAAATGGGTTGGGACGATCCAATTGGAAAATACATTGAGCGAAACGGCAAACAGGAAATAATTGGTGTTGTTAAAGATTTTCATTTTACTACGCTTAATCAAGTAATTGCACCATTAATTATTACTATGAAGCCCCAAAAATCAATGATCATTTCTAAAGTAAAGGATAATAATTTAAAAGAGACTCTTGAATACATGGAGAATGAATGGGTTAAGCTAACTGGTGATAATACATTTAAATATTATTTTGTTAGCGATATACACGATAGACTTTATAAAACGGATGCAAAATTTGGTGAGATAATATTAGCATTTTCTGCATTGGCTATTTTTATTGCTTGCATGGGTTTATTTGGTTTAACTGCCTTTATAACAACACAACGCACAAAAGAAATTGGAATAAGAAAGTCTCTAGGTGCATCAGCTTTTAGTATCAATAAGTTAATTCTGAAGCAATTTATTAATATAGTACTTGTTTCAATGCTTTTTGCATGGCCAATTGCTTATTATGCAATGAATAATTGGTTACAAAACTATGCTTACAAAATTAATCTTCATTTAGGATATTTTTTAATTGCATCAGTAATTGCATTAATAATAGCCATAGTCACCATAAGTTATCAATCCTTTAAAGCGGCAAGAACAAATCCTGTAGAGAGTCTTAAATACGAATAAATTAGAAAATGAAAAAGTTAGGTGAATCAATTACTTTAATTATTGTTATTTTATTTAGCTTCATTAGTTCAATTTTATTTCATGAATTTGGACACTGTATATTTTATTGGATGCAAGGTATACCTTGTAGCATGAGTTGGGTAAAGGAATTTCCTCTTCAGGATTTAAGTGTGACACAATATGCTATAGGTTCATGGGGTGGAATAGTTTTTAATTGGTTACTTCTTGTGTTGCTTTATTTTATTACAATATGGTTTTATAAGCGGGGAAAGCATTCAATTGTTTATTTCTTAAAAGCGCTTTTTTATGGAAATTCTATCGTACAAATAATGTATGCATTATTCATCATTAAAGGGACCGACAAAACAGAGTTTATTTACGCACAAAATTTATTGAACCTTCCAAGTTTCTCTATAATTATTTTCACTTTAGTATTTACTATTTTAATGCTTTATTTATTTATAAAAAAGATGAAGATAGTGGTTAAATTAGTACATGTTGGATTTGCCTTTTTAGTATTAATCCTTTCTATTTTTCTTGTGTCAATTGTAGAAAATTATGATTCTAAAACAAATTGGCATAAATATCCTGCTGTAAAAGTTGGAAATGAAATGATTTATAATGAATAATTAACAATAGTCTTTAAATTAAGAACTCAGAACCTTGAACCTTAAACTTTAAACTCTGTACTCAATTCTTGATACTTTATACTCAAATCTTACTATTATTAAAATACTTACAATATTGAGCAACCCCGCAACTTTCGCATTTGGGTTTTCGGGCAATGCAAACATAGCGGCCATGAAGAATAAGCCAGTGATGTGCAATTGGAATAAGTTCTTCCGGAATATATTTTACCAGTTGTTTCTCGGTTTCTAAAGGTGTTTTGGCATTTGTAGTTAACCCAATTCTTTTTGATACACGAAATACATGCGTATCAACTGCCAGAGCTGGCTTGTTAAAAACTACTGAAGCAATTACATTTGCAGTTTTTCGACCAACACCTGGCAATTTTTGGAGTTCATCAATATCATCCGGAACAACTTCATTGAATTCTTTATACAGCATTTTTGCCATACCTACAAGATGTTTTGCTTTGTTATTCGGATACGAACAACTTTTTATATATTCAAAAACTTCTTCAACCGATGCCTGTGCCATTTCGTAAGCTGTAGGGAATCGTTCCAAAAGAGATGGAGCAATAATATTTACTCTTTTATCGGTGCATTGAGCGCTTAAAATAACCGCAACCAATAATTCAAAAGGCGTTCCATAATCTAATTCGGTTTCTGCTTCAGGACGTTCTTTTTTAAAGTATTCAATAATATTTTCGAATCGTTCTTTTTTGGTCATATTCAGAAAATAAAATGAAAATCAAAAATAAATAAAATTAGAAGAAAACATTAACTTATTTTAAAGGCAATGATAAAAAGAAAGTGCTGCCTTTTTTGAGTTCAGAGCCCACCCAGATTTTACCACCAAGCTTTTGTATAAATTCATTTACAATGGTTAAACCCAATCCGGTTCCGCCAACTTTAATGTTAATATTTTCATCAGCTTGCCTGAATGGTGAAAAAATAATATCAATTTTTTCTTTTGAAATGCCAATTCCGGTATCTTTTACATATAGAATTACATTTGTCTTTCCTTCTTTGTAACCAAGAGTTATAGTGCCTTTTTCTGTATATAAAATGGCATTCTTAACAAGTTGCAGAATTATTTTTAAGATTATTGTTTTATCAGTATAAAGTTTAACTTCACCATTCTTTTTGATCTGAATATTTAAATCCTTTTTGTTTTTAAAAACGACATTGTTTTGGGCCTGGAAAATTACACTATCCAATATTGTTGTAAGCTCAAATTTTGATTTTCTAATATTGTATTGATTTGTTGAAAGATGTGCAATATCTACCAGATTTTCAATAGTTGAAATAAGGTCATCGCTGTTTTTAAGTATAAGATCATTAATTTGAGCTAATTCATCATCGCTAAGACTTTTTGAAAGAATCATCTCAGAAAATCCAATAATACCATTTAATGGTGTTCTAATTTCATGCGAAATGGTTTGTAAAAACTGACTCTTTAACATATCAGATTCTTCTGCCTTTTCTTTTGAAAGTGTTAATTTCGTATTAATTTTTTTAAACAATATAAGATATATTGTTGCTATTACTCCAGCCAGGAATCCTAAAATCACTACTGTGTACAGAAGCCTGTTTTCTGTCTTTTGTTTTTTTAATTGTAGTTCAATAATTTCACTTTCCTTTTTTTGTTGTATAAGCCTTTGTTCAATTGCTTTTGCTTTATTAATTTTTTCTACATCGTAAATTTTATTATGAATATTGAAGAAAAGATCATGATAATAATATGCTTTCTCAAAATCTTTCTTATTCGAATAAATTTTCGAAAGAGATAAATAGGCATCTTTCAGAACAGAATTATAATTAAGCTTTGTTGCCAGATCAATTGTTTTACTTAAATAAAAAATGGCAGAATCACTTTTATAACTTTTGATATGAATTTTGCTATATCCGTAATATGTATTAGCAAGTCCTCTTAAATTATTTGACTTTAGATTGTTCGCTTTTGCTTTTTCTAAATAAAACTGTGTAGAATCCTGATTGTTCAGCTTAAGATATATATCTGCAATGATATTAAAGGAATTTCCAGCACTGGAGTATAATTTGTATTTTTCTTCCAGTTTGACACCTTTTTCAAAATATTCCAGGGCTTCATTTAGCTTATACAAATCATAAAACAACTTACCAATGTTGGAATATACTACACCTGCATATGCTTCATTATCATGCTGTAAAGCTAACTCAGCTGATTTCGCAAAATTGTCAAAAGCCAGATCATATTCCATTAGGCCCAGATAACATAAAGCCAATAAATTGTAAACTGAATATGCATATTTTTTTGTCTGATTACTTTCAACAAGTGTTTTAAGTGTTAAGCTTTTTTCCAGCGATGAACTCAGGTTTCCTGTTATTCTGTATAGACCTGCTAAACGAATAAGATAATCAGCATATAAATCTTTGTTATGTATGTCATATTCAAGACCCTCAACATAATAACGTGTAGCACTGTCTGTGTTATTTCTTATATCAAAAATTCTGGCAATATAAAAATAGCATTGATTAATTCCTTTTTGATATTTATATTTCTTAGCCTGGTTTAAGGTTTGTTTTGCCAAAATAAGAAAACTGTCATTGTTAAAACCCTGATTGTTAATAACTAAAGCTAACGCACTGTCGATTATTTCAATCTGTTTTTTTACATTTTTAGGATCTGTATTAATGTTATCGTTATCAGCAATAAGATTTAATGCCGGGACAAATAATAATATAATGATGATAAATGTAGTGATGCTTTTGAAATAGTTTCTCATATTTGGAAGTAAAAGTGTTGAAATATAATGATTGTGAATTAATAAACAAAAATACATTGAAAATATTTTTAATAATTTGATGAATTGTTTTGTTTTGTATTCAAATAAAAACAGAAGAATGGTTAGTTATTTGCAGGTTGAGAATTTAAGGAAATCTTTTGGAGATTTAGTTCTTTTTGAGGGAATTACATTCGGAATTGACAAAGGTCAAAAGGTGGCTTTAGTGGCTAAGAATGGGACCGGTAAAACATCGTTGCTGAATATTATTGCTGGAACAGATACTCAGGATGCTGGAAAAATAACCTTTCGCAGGGATATAAAGATTGGGTTTTTAGAACAGATCCAACAATTAAATTCAAATAATAATATTATTGATGAAGTTTTTCACTCATCTGCAGATGTTAAAAATGCTATTCTGGAATACAATGTAGCAATAGAAACTAACGATAAGAATTTGCTTGCAAAATCAATGGAAAAGATGGATCATTTGCAGGCCTGGGATTACGAAGTTAAGGTAAAACAAATTCTAACGAAACTTAAAATTGATCGATATAACCAACAAATATCAACCTTATCTGGCGGAGAGAAAAAACGTGTTGCACTGGCATCGGTTTTAATTGAAGAACCTGATGTGCTATTGCTTGATGAACCAACCAATCATCTTGATCTTGATATGATTGAATGGCTTGAGAATTACCTGAAAAATACAAGATCAACTTTATTAATGGTAACCCACGATCGTTATTTTCTCGATCGTGTTTGCAATGAAATAATTGAAATGGATAATTCTTTTATATATCCGTATAAAGGAAATTACACATATTTTTTAAAGAAACGGGAAGAAAGATTACATGCCGAAGAAGCTTTGGTTGAAAAAGCGAAAAACACTTTAAGAAAAGAAGAGGACTGGATGCGAAGGATGCCAAAAGCAAGAACCACCAAAGCGAAATACAGAATCGATAATTACTACAATTTGAAAGATGTGGCTTCCGGCGGAAGACATGAAGAAGAAATGCGCATAAGTGTTCAGTCTTCCAGAATGGGTAAGAAAATTATAGAAGTTAAAAATCTGAATAAAAAATTTGATGATCTTACTATTTTAAAAGATTTTAGCTATAATTTCTCACGTGGAGAAAAGATTGGTATTGTTGGTGATAACGGAACCGGAAAATCTACCTTTTTAAATCTGATTACAGAAATTACTCCTGCCGATTCAGGAACTGTAGATATTGGACAAACCATCGTTTTTGGATATTATAAACAGGAGGGAATAAAATATAAAGAAGATCAACGGGTAATGGATATTGTTCAGGAAATTGCTGAAGTTGTAACTTTGGGTAACGGACAGCAAATGGGAGTAAAAGAATTTCTGAATTTTTTCCTGTTCCCTTATGATATGCATTATACACCTGTTTCGAAACTAAGTGGAGGAGAAAAACGAAGATTATATTTAGTTACTGTATTAATGCGAAAACCTAATTTCCTGATTCTCGATGAGCCAACCAACGATCTGGATATCATGACGCTGGCTGTACTCGAAGAATATATTTCAACATTCGATGGTTGTGTGATAGTGGTTTCGCATGATCGCTTCTTTATGGATCAGGTTGTAGATCATTTATTTGTTTTTCGGGGAAATGGAGAGGTGAAAGATTTCCCCGGGAATTATTCGCATTATCGCGAGTGGTTAAACAAAATCGAAAAAGAATCAAAAAAGGACACAGAGCCAACAATAAAAAAAGAACCTGCCAGCAGGCAGAATGTGCCTAAAACAAAACTTTCATTTAACGAAAAACGCGAATTTGAAAAACTGGAAAACGATATTGCTAATTTGGAAAATGAAAAGGAAATCCTTGAAAAAGAAATAAGCACCGGAACTTTAAATACAGAAGATCTAATCCAAAAATCAAATCGAATTGGAGAAATAATCAAGCTGCTTGACGAAAAATCTGATCGCTGGCTTGAATTAAGTGAGTTTGTTTAGAAAGTTTATATTTGTTTTTTTTGAATTTGTAAAATTTAAATCACAAATTAAATAAAACCTTCAATTAATTAAATGTCAAATATTCTAATATTTTCGTCGATAACAATAACATTAGCACTAATATTTTACACAGTAGGTGTTTGGGCTGAGCGCATAACTAAATATCTTAAAGCATGGCATGTTGTCGTTTTTTGGATAGGTTTTACTTTTGATGTATGTGGTACTTTAGCAATGCATTATATTTCCGATAAACCTTTCGATTTTACCGATATGCATACCTTAACGGGGCAAATTGCACTTTGGTTAATGCTGGCTCATGCCAGTTGGGCAACAGCTGTTGTACGTAAAAACAAAACCAAATTACGCAGGAATTTTCATTCATACAGCTTATTTGTATGGTTAATCTGGTTAATACCTTATATAGGTGGAATGATTATGGGAATGAATTGAGGCAAAATACGTCTTTGCTTTCAAATTAACACAGAACTATTTGTTCTTCAAATAAAACTAAATTTTGTTCATCGCAGAATATTCTGTATTTTCATTTCCTTAAATATATTTTGTTATGAACTCATTTGGAACAATATTCAAAATAAGTATTTATGGCGAATCGCACGGAAATCAGGTTGGTGTATTAATTGATTGTTGTCCTGCAGGACTTGCAATATCAGAAGATGATTTTACAGAAGATATTTTACGACGGAAAAGTGGTGCGAAAGGAACAACACCAAGAATTGAAGAAGATAAACCAAACATTGAATCAGGTGTTTTTAATGGTTTTACAACAGGAGCTCCGCTTTTAATATCTTTCCAAAATAAGAATAGCAAATCAGAAGATTATAAAGATATATTTACTTTCCCGCGTCCGGGACATGCTGATTTTACGGCTAAAATGAAATACGGAGGTTTTAATGATAATCGTGGAGGAGGTCATTTTTCGGGTCGGTTAACACTTGGTTTAGTTGCAGCCGGTGTTATTGCTAAAAAATTAATTAATCCGGTTTCAGTTAAGGCAAAACTAATTGAAGCAGGAGGAGAAAATGATATTGAAAAAGCCATTGATAATGCAGTAAAAAATGAAGATTCAATTGGTGGAATTATTGAATGTGTTGCAGAAAATGTTTCGGTTGGTTTGGGTGAACCATTTTTTAATTCAGTAGAATCCATCCTAAGCCATATAGTGTTTTCAATTCCCGCAGTTAAAGGAATTGAGTTTGGATCGGGTTTTCAGGCTGCAAAAATGTTTGGTAGCGAACATAACGATCAACTAATTGATGAATCAGGAAAAACAGTTACTAATTTTGCCGGAGGAATAAATGGAGGAATTACAAACGGGAACCCGTTGGTTTTTAGAGTAGCTGTTAAACCAACTTCAAGCATATCAAAGTCGCAACAAACAGTTAATCTTAAAACAGGTAGTACTGAAGAAATAAAAATTAAAGGCCGACACGATGTATGTATAGCTTTAAGAGTTCCTGTAGTTCTTGAAGCGGTTACAGCAATAGTATTAGCAGATCTAATGTTGTTGGAACACAAAATACCACGGGTTATTTCAGATAACTCAGTAAGATAAAATCAAAAACCATATCTAACAAAATCAAAATGAGGAAAACATTAATTATTGTAATTGTAAGTTTTGTTATTGTTGTACTGTTAATTAATCAGTTTGTCGATGCTCCGGTATTTGATAATCCAAAGGATAAACTGGAATTTGTGCTTAAAGAAAAACAAGATGATCGTTTAGATTTAATTTATCTGGAAATTTTAACTGAAGATTCGCTCAATATTGATTATCACTATGGTTTGATAACTAATTATTTTTCGTTCAGGCCAAATGACAGGGTAATTAATGAAAAAGATTTGATTGATATTTATTGGAACTATACTGATTATTCTAATACACACGCTAACGATATCGGTTATTATTGTTTGGGTTTAATTTCTTCCATGAAACAGGATTATAATAATGCACTCATTTATTATACGCAGGTATCGAACGATAATTTAAAATATTTAAATAATTCAATTGGCAGATTGTATTCTGAGTTAAAAGATTTTGAAGAAGCGGAAAAATATTATCTCAAGGCAATTTATATTGAAGGGAATGTTGAAGGAGCATATTCCAATCTCATCAGTTTATATTATTCTCAGCGAAGAATTGATAATTTGTATACATTACTGAAGGATCGTGATGCAAGAAAATATTTCCCTTCACATCTTAAAAGATCCTTGTTTTTATCTAAATATAATATTTTAGGGTATTTCGGAGCGGTTTTTAGTCATACATATAGTAATCAGAACTTAGTGGGATTTTTGGGTGCGCTTTTAGTAATGTTAAGCTGGCTTTTTTACTTACGTAGGATTGATATTTACGAACCTGAAAAATGGAAACACATATTTTTAGTATTTATTCTTGGTGTAATTTTTTCTGAATTTACTTTTTTGCTTAGTGATTTAAACTCCATGTTTACAGGATTTAACCTGAATGGTGGCGTATTAAACGATCTGTTTTATTGTATTATTGGAATTGGCGTTATTGAGGAATTGGTTAAAATTCTTCCCGTAATTTTAATATTAAAATATACACGGGCAATTAACGAACCCGTTGATTATTTGATTTATGGATCTGTATCAGCATTGGGTTTCGCTTTTGCCGAGAATCTGCTTTATTTTAATAGTTATGGTCCGCAAATAATAATGGGAAGGGCATTAACAGCTGTGATCTTACATATGTTTTTAACTTCACTTGCAGCATATGGTTTAATGCTAAACAAATACAAATCAGGCAAAGGTATTTTAACAGATTTTACAAAGTTTTTTCTGTTAGCAGCAATTATTCATGGATTATATGATTTTTGGTTAATTAACCAAACAGCAAGCCGGTTTGCATTGTTATCAATGGTAATTTTAGTATTCTGTTTTTCTTTTTTTAATACACTTATATCTAATTCGTTAAGTAATTCAGAATTTTTCGATGAGGATATCCATTTGAACAGACGAAAGCTTCAGAATTACCTCATTTACACGCTGACGTTAGTTTTAATGTTTCAGTATCTTGCAATATCTTTTAAGTTTGGTCATGACGATGGATGGAGTAGCTTGAAAAATTCACTAATTTCCGGTGGCTATTTAATAATATTTATTTCGGCAAATTTAGGAACCATAAGTATTAAACATCGTAAGTGGAAACCATTACAAATTAAATTACCTAAGTTCACACTCAAGTTGGAGCATAACCCCAACGATATAATTGGTGAAGAATATGAAATTAAAGCAATTTCAAAAAACCGGGATTTGAAACGATTATTACCTAATAAAGGAAAAGTAATTAACCGTGAAACAGTTTCAGAGAATCCCGATTGGTATCTTTTCGAATTAGAGAATAAAAAAGAAATTCTTGACTTTAACGGACGTTTTATTTTAATTAGAGCGAAAGTTCCGAAAAATCCAATAAGTGTAAACAAATCTACTGAAGTAGCAGTCTTTGTTTTTCTGAGTGATGATAAAATAGATCAGGAACTAAAGCTTCGGGAGGACTTTCTGTTCAAGGGCTGGGCAAAAATTAGTTAGAATATAATTTTCCTAAAAAAACCTAACGTTTCAATATGAAAAATTATTTTATATTTTTATGTAAAATAATTAATTACTAAACCAATAAGGAGGGAATATGAAAAAAATACTTGTGTTTTTTGTTTCTTTATGTATTAATTTTGTAAATGTAACTGCGCAGTCTCCTGATTCTTTTAATTATCAGGTGGTGGTACGAAATAATTCAGGTGAATTAATTCAAGATCAGAATATTGGATTTCAATTTACAATACTTGAAGGTTCAGCATCAGGTTCTCCGGTTTTTGTAGAAAAACATGTTAATCAATCTAATAGTTACGGACTATGTAATCTTAAAATTGGTAGTGGAACACCTGTTTCAGGTGATTTAGGTTCAATTACCTGGGGCGAAAATAGTTATTTTTTACAAGTTGAGATTGATCAGGCAGGTGGAGAAAGTTATGTAGATATGGGAGCATTTGAATTATTAACTGTGCCTTATGCTATGTTTGCAAATAAAGCTCAAAACATCGAAAATGAAGTATTATATTTTACAGAAACAGATACACTTTTTGCAGTGAAGGATCGTGATGGAAATATTGTTTTTGCAGTTTTCCCCGATGGAGCAAAAGTGTATGTTAACGATAACTCAAAAGGGAATATAGGAGGTTTTGCTGTTAGTGGGCGATCGCCAACAAAAGATGAGGAAGAAGATATTTTTAAAGTTACACCAGATAGCACAAGGATTTGGATTAGAGAAGATTCTACTAAAGGAAGTATTGGTGGTTTTGCAGTAAGCGGCCGTTCACCTACGAAAAGTAACATAATAAATAACTACTTTATCACGAATCAGGATAGTACTCGTATTTACGTAAATGATTCTATTTCTTCTAAAGGAAGTGTTGGAGGATTTGCTGTTAGTGGTAGAAGTCCGACTAAAGGAGAAACTCAAAAATTTATGGACATATCAAAAGTAAACTATTTTATAGGTCATCAAAGTGGTCAGAAAACTTTAGATAGTCCTGATTTTGGGAATTATAATGTGTTCCTGGGTTTTCAAACCGGAATGGAGAATTTAACAGGACTAAAAAATGTTTTTATTGGATATAAAACGGCACAGGCGAATACACACGGAATGACCAATGTTTATATTGGCGCTGAATCAGGTTTTAATAATACACTCGGTTACGATAATGTTTTTATAGGCAGTAGTTCAGGATATACCAATACAGAAGGTCTTAATAATGTATTCTTAGGAAGTATGAGTGGTTATTCAAATATTGATGGAGACGATAATGTATTTGTTGGTTTTGAATCGGGATATAGCAATACTACCGGAATAAGGAATACATTCATTGGAAATAAAGTAGGGCGCGCTAATACGATTGGAAGCGATAATATATTTATCGGGGAACTTTCAGGATTTAGTAATATTGATGGAAGCGAAAATATATTTATAGGTAAGCGTACAGGGCAATTTGTTGAATCTGCACTTGATAATACCTTAATAGGATCTTATTCAGGTCAGCAATTAACGATCGGAACTGAAAATACATTTTTAGGTAATCGAACCGGATTAGGAAATACTGCCGGATCGCAAAACACCTATATTGGAGGATTAGCATCAAATAGAAATGATACAGGAAGTGAGAACGTGTCACTTGGATTTAATGCAGGAGGTTGGAGTTATGGAAGCCGTAATACGTATATTGGTGTTGCAGCAGGAATGAATGCATTAGGTGATAGTAGTGTATTTATCGGTTATAATGCCGGATTTAGTGAAGAATCATCACAACGTTTATACATCGCAAATCATTCTTATGATGATTCTACATTGGCACTGATTTATGGGCAGTTTGATAAGCAGTGGTTAAGAATAAATAAAAAATTAGGTGTAAACAGAAATCCAAATGTTAATGCATTAGAAGTTCAGGGAACGGCATCTAAATCTACTGCCGGTGACTGGCTTGCAAATTCAGATAAAAGAATAAAAACGGATATCCTTGATATAGAAAATTCTTTCGAAACAATTTTAAAACTCAGACCCGTAAAATTTAAATACACCGATTATTGGCGATCAAAGCATTCTTCAATAAAGGATCAATATTATTACAATTTTATTGCACAGGAATATCAGCAGGTTTTCCCGCAATCAGTTAAAGGTAGTGGAGAATATATTGAAGGAGATTCAAACGAGATTCTTCAACTGGATTCTTATAATGCTCAGATAGTTACTGTTAAGGCTGTACAAGAATTAATAATCGAAAATCAGGAATTAAAGAATAGACTTATTGAGCTTGAAAGACTGGTAAATCAATTATTCGAAAAATAATATTTTAAATTTTCGAATAGAGGCTGTCTCAAAAGTAACAAAATTGTCATTATTCCTTTCAGTCATGAAGGTAAACGCTCCCTTGAACTTTTCTCATGAGCGAGTCGAGTTAAAAGGGAATCTTATACTTAACCCTTATACAATTATTTATGAGATCTCCAATCAAGTTGGAGATGACAAAAAAGGACTTTTGAGATAACTTCTATTTTATAAGCAGTTAAATTTTGTTGATAAACGACTTGAATTTATATTTTAATTGTCGGAAATTGATTACTGAATTTAATTTATTATTATAAATCGCAAAATATTCTATAATATGAAACGTAGATTTACTTTTAAGAGATCAATAGTAAGAGCGTTATTATTGTTTTCAGTACTTTGTTATTTTTCAGTTGGTGTGCAATCACAAAATATTGCCATAACAGATGATAAT
>JAHOYT010000081.1 GCA_019038645.1 Bacteroidales bacterium | reverse complement strand
CGTTCTGATACAGTAATAAAATTAACAACTGTTGCAATAGAAACTTGAAACCAAGACCATTAGTAATGTGACAAATTAATTTTATCTTATTGAAATATTAATAATTAAACTTTTAAGTAATGAAGAATTTTAAATACTTGATAACTGTAATAATAGGAGTTTGTGTTACAATATCATGTAATGATGATAACGAAAATTTATTTATTCCAACTGCCTGTTTTGAAATATCTACAGTAGAAGCAACTATTGGAGATACAATTTCATTTATAAATTGTTCTGAAGATGCAAATGCTTATATATGGAATTTTGGCGATGGCAATAATTCTTTTGAAGAAAATCCGATAAACATATATAAAAATGTTGGAGAATTTACAATATCACTAATTGCAATTAATAAAGAAAAAACAGATACAGCTTTAAGAACAATAGAAATATATAGTCCATGGGGATTAATTCCTGATGGTGGGTTTGAACTATCAAACTCATTAGACTATTGGAATGATACTCTGTTTACAAATGGAAGCATTAATATTGATAATAATGTAATGCTTGTTGGGAATGCATCATTATATATTAATATTGAACAAGCTTATTGGATCGAACTTGATCATCACGATATAGAAATTGAAAACAATACAACATATGAATTTTCAATTTGGTACAAATATAATGGTTATAAATACTCTCCTGATTATCCAATAATGCTTGGATTTTACAATGAAGACAATAATTTTTTATGGACAGCAGGATCAAGTATTGGTAATGAATATACTGGATATACAGGGAATGGAATTGATGTTGACTGGACTCAATTAACCGGAACATTTAACAGCTCTGATTATAAAACAGCTAAATTATTTATAAATTCCTGTATGGAGAATACATGGATAGATGAAATTACATTTAAAAAAATTGATTAGAACCAGACCAAACGCCAACAGCGAGTAATAAAGCATCAGGGGGTTGTGGTTTGTAAACAATAATTCTGTAGTTAATTTATTCTGAATTTGTTACCTTAAGTATAAAACCACTGCCGTGAATGTTTTCTATTTCGATAGAAGTGTCGTTACGTAGATATTTTCTCAGTTTTGTAATATAAACATCCATACTTCGGGCAGTAAAATAACCATCTTCGCCCCAAATTTTATTCAAAGCCTTATCTCTATCGAGTATTTTATTTTCGTGCAAACATAACATTTTTAAAAGCTCACCTTCTTTTGGAGATAGCTTTACAGTGTCTTTATTAAAACTTAGAATCCTTAAATCGGAATCGAATTCGTATTTGCCAATTTTGAATGATTTTACATCGGAACCTGATATTTGATTTCTTTTAATAATTGCTTTGACCTTATAGAGCAGGACTTCTGAGTCGAACGGTTTTGTTATATAATCGTCTGCTCCAATTCTAAATCCTGTAAGAATATCCTCTTTCAAGGTTTTTGCTGTAAGAAATATTGTTGGAATTTCAGGATTCAACTCTTTAATCTTTTTTGCAATACTAAATCCATCAACGTTCGGCAACATAATATCCAGAATACAAATATCAAATTTTTGCAAACTAAAATTTTGTATTGCTTTTGCACCATCTTTTGTCCACGATACAGTAAAATCATTCATTTCAAGATACGATTTTAAAACCGAGCCAAAATTTTCATCATCTTCCACAAGAAATATATTATTATTTTCCATTGTTAACGGGAATTACAGGTAAACTAACTTCAAAACGCGATCCTCCTGCCTGTCCAGTGGGCAGGTTTTTAAATTCGCTGGTAGCATTAATATTGCCATTAAATTCATTAACTATAGCTTTCACATAACTTAAACCCAGCCCGAAACCCTTAACATTATGAATATTGCCCGTAGAAACTCTGTAAAATTTGTCGAAAATCCGAACAAGATTCTCTTTCTTTATTCCAATTCCATTATCTTCAACAACGATAATAATATTTCCATTTTGGTTTCTTGTGGTTAAGACAATATCGGGTGCTTTTTTTGAATATTTTATTGCATTATCCAAAAGGTTGTGAATTATATTTAAGAAATGTGTTTCATCAACCATTACAAAAGGATTTTCTGCGTGCAGTGCAACATTTATTTTTCCATTTTTCTGAAGAATTTGTATTTGAATGTTTTTTAAAGCTTTTTCAATTAATTCATGAATATCGTATTCTGACAAGTTGATTTTAAACTTTTCTTTTTCAAGTAATGACATTTGTAAAACGCTCTCTACCTGATTGTTCATTCTTCTGTTTTCTTCTTTAATAATACCTGTGTAATGATTAATTTTGTTTTCGTCATGAATAACTTTTGAGTTACGGATTGAGTCTGCAGCTAAAGATATTGTTGCAATCGGAGTTTTAAATTCATGCGTCATATTATTAATGAAATCAGACTTTATTTCAGAAATTTTCTTTTGCTTAAAAGCTATCCGGATTGAAATAAAGAAGATAAGTATTATAATAAAAGTGAAAAAGATTGACCCTAGCAGCATAAATGAAATAGAGTTATAAATAAAGCTGTTTTTGCCAGGCAGGTATAAATACAAATAAATCGATTTATCGACTAAGGCATAAGGAAATAATCCGGCTTTAAATGATTTATCAATGTAGTTAAGGTCAAATCCTTCTGATTTCTTAAGAAGTGTATCGGTTTTTGAATCAATAATGGCATATTCATAATCATTGTCAAAACCTTTTTCAAGAATTTCTTTCTTTAATAAAGTATCCAGTTTTGCAAGATCAATTTTCTGATCTATCGGGCTATTTCTGTCGCCATATTCAATAAGCATATCATCCAATACATTAACATATATATCGGTGGTTAATGATCTCTTTTTATTCAAATCCGGGTTATAAACTGTATCTTTTGAAATAATAAATTCATTAGCATTTTTATCCGTATAGTGAACTGAAGCGGTTACTTTATTATCATGTGATTCTTCAATAAGCTTTACATATTCTTTTTCTCCGGAATCTTTTTCGGATGAAATAACATTGAGTCTTATTTTACTCTCTGAAATGAAATTAACAGAATCGGATTTAATATGATGAATACTGTCTTCCTGAAAGTATTCAATAAAATGCTGCTTATTAATAAAAGCTGAGTTGTCCGGTTTTTTAATCTTTATAGCATCGAGATTTTCAGAAATGAATATAACAGCACTTTTTCGTTCAATTTTACTAATTATATTCTCTAAAGCTTCGCGTATATTCTCCTCGTATTCAGATTCTTTAACTTCTATAGCATTGCTAATCCAAAAAAGCTGGACTATTATTATTCCAATTAAAGAGAAAGTCATGATAATGACTAAAATATGAAGCAGATACTTTTTCATTCTGATATTTTTTCAAATATAATTATAAATAAGGCCTTTTTTACTACTTTAACATTTTCTTAACTCTTTTTAACCAGCTCTTAACAGTATTAAAAACCAATCTCTTGTAGTTTTGTTTTTGAAAAGAATTAATACGAATTTAACTAAAAATCATATTATGAAAAACAAAGTTTTTAAAATTACAATCATTCTTCTTTTATCTGTATTATGCTTAAATGCACAAGAAGAGAAAAAAGTTCATGTAAAAATATTAAAGAATATTGATGGAGAAACTATTAAAATCGATACTGTTTTTGAAGGATCTGAACATGAAGGAATTTATTTCTTTTCAGATGAAGACTTAAAAGAATTTAAATTAGATAGTATTTTAGAAAAGTTTGATATAAAAGATATGGATGGATTTAAAGTACTAAGTTTTGAAGATGGTGAAATAAACACAGACTCTGCTAAACATATTTGGGTAAGTGTAGATTCTGATGTGCATGTAAAAGACGGAAAGTCAGGGAAACATGTAATAGTTAAAATGAGTGATGGTGCAAAAATTATAGATTGCACTGATCATTTTACATTATTAGGTTCAGATTCTGTAAAGATTGTTAAAGAGTACATTGTTAACTCTGAAGGAGAAGATATTTACGTCACAAAAAAAGGCGATAAAAAAGTTATAATAAAATCATTAGGTAAATCTGATTCATATGTTTGGACAACCGATAGTGCAGACCATAAAGTAATAACTATTACAGAAGATATGAAACTTGAAAAAGGCGAAGAAGGTACTGTTAATGTTTTTATTACAAAATCTGATGATGAAGATATTACTTCAACTTCAGAAATAATTTTAAAAAAAGGCGATAGCAATGCTAAAACAATTGAACTATATATTAATGAGGATGGGGAAGATTCAGAGGTAAAAGTTATTGAATTAGAAGAGAAATTAGGCCAAATCGAAGGAAATGTTAAAATAACAAAGTACAAAACTGATGATGGAAAGATTGTAGTTAAAGCTGTAATTTCTGATGAAGAATGTACAAAAACAGATGAAGAAGAGTTAGAAAAATTGGGTTTAAATGATAAAGTTAAACTGGACGTAAAAAAGCTTGAAATAAAATTTAATAAGTCAGATGGAATTTTTAATATTAAGTTTGAGCTTGAAGAAAAGGAAACTACGTTAATTAAAGTATATAATAATATTGGAGAAGTAGTTTTCTCAAAAAAGATTAAGAAATTTACCGGTTCTTATAACGGAAATATTGATTTTTCAAAAGAAACAGAAGGGAAATATTATTTAAAAATAATTCAGGGTGAAAAATCCTTTACGCATAAAATTCTTAAAAAATAATATATTGTAGTTTAAAAAAGGAGCTAATTTTTAGCTCCTTTTTTATAATGTAATTTAGTTTTTGAAAGTCATTTACTTAAGTATTTGTACATAAACTTCCTCTTCTGACCTATTACCCAGAAAATCGGTAGCAACAATATTAATAGCATATTTCCCGGGCTTAAAATATTGAATAATATTTTTACTTTTCCATTCTCCCTTGTTTATTGAATATTTTATATCTTTTACTCCAGAAACGGCATCAGTAGCGCCTAAGAAAATTATAGTATTTGAAGGTAATGTTAAATACGTAATTTCTTCAATATCTACTTTACCTAAAGGCTCAACGCTAAATGAGTGTTTAATTTGAGGCGGTAAATTGTCAATAACAAATTCAGTTATTTTAATTTCTTCTTTATTATTTACGTTATCTGTACCATAATACTTTATTATATGATAACCATCCTTATCTATTGTTATAGATTCAGAATAAGTCAATTCAGCTTCAGTATTAATTGAGTAATTAAGAGTGTTTAAACCAGACTCATTTTCATGACTATAAAATTTTATCTTAGTATTATTTGTAATGAAAAGAGTATCTCTATTACTAAATTTTGGTCCGGAAAATTTAACATTTGATAAAGGAGCTGTTTTATCTAAATAAACTGTTTTACTTTTTGCTTTTGCCCAATTATTTACTTTATCAACTGCACTGTAATTAGCATATTGTACTCCTGAATTAGGTAATAATTTAAAAGGTTGTTTGTATTCGTAAGTTCTTGATTTTACATTTACACCATAGGTTATTTTTTCAACTCCGGATTTATTGTCTGAAGCACTTAATTCAACTTCTGTTCTTTCAGATACAAATAAGTAGTTTCCTTTATGCTGATCGCCAATAAAGTTTAAAGTAACTTCAGGAGCTATTTTGTCTACATATAGTTTAGTTAATGATACTGATACTGATCCTGATCCTGATCCCGAATCACCATTTCCTGAACTTGTAGATTTTTCTTCTTCTGCATTATTTACATTATCTGTTGCATAAAAGAAAATCTCAATATCGCCATCTGGAATTGAAGCTAACTTAATTGGGCTTTTATAAATCTCATAATCGCCATTACCAATTTTATATTTTATATTCTTTATTCCCGACAAATTATCTTCACTTTTAAGTATTATTTGAGCACCTGGAGAAAGTATATTATTTTCTATTTTACCATCTAATTCAAATTTACTGGTTGGAGGAGTTAAGTCGACAATAAATTTTTTTGATTTGTTCTTTTCAATATTTCCAACATTATCAACTGAATAATAATTTACTGCGTTTTCTTTTTCATTATCAATATTAATTTGATTTTCGTATTTCTTATAATTTGTTGAATTATTTATTGAAATATATGTTGATTCAATTCCGGAAACAGCATCAGTAGCAGATAAATCAACTTTTAATCCTTTTCCATAATATAATGCTGAATTACTATAATATTTTGGAGTATTATTGAAACTAATTTTTGTTGTAGGAGCAATTCCATCAGCATATAAATCAAATATTACTTCCTTGCGTGGATCAAAATATTTTCCTGTTTCCGGATTAATTAGCCATGGAGATCTAACTGTATTCTTACCTTCAGTATCAAGCAAGATATAATCGATACTATCGGTATCTGTTTCAAGTTTATGCCCTTTTGCAGGACTATCTGGTGATGGAGATACCCATAAATAAACTTTCATTGATTTTTGAAAATACACTTTTCCATCTTCAGAAATATACATTTTCTTACTTTCATCGAGATTCTTACTTTCTTGCGCAGAAAGTAAATTTGAGCCAATCATTATTAATACAAACGAAATAGGGATTAATTTTTTGAATTTCATAGTGTTAATTTTTTAAATTGAATATATAATTGCATCTTTTTAAATTTGAGTTAAGTTATTGTTTTTAAGAAATGAATAAAAAAAAATACTGGTGAGATATATCATCATCAAAAGGTGATTTTTATTACCTAAAATTAGATAGCAATAACTTCTTTTGTATCAGGTAGTGATTTTGTTGGGAGAGTTCAGATGAATAATTTAAATAGAAACCTGAGAATTATTAATTAGCTCCCTCTATTTTATATTTTGTACTCCACCATAAATTCCGGGTTTTGCTATCAAGTTCTCCAATAGCCCTAAATACACATTTTAATGATAAACTCAGACTTGATACCCGACCCTGTTATTTTATTAAATTCATTTTCGCTTCATGTTAAATTATTTACTTTGGAAACTAAAAGCGTAAAGGGCTTGTTTACACATTTAATTATTAAAAAAATAGAAATAACGCAACTTAATGAGTAATAATGGCATCATAGAAATGATACTTATTAAATGGGGAAATAATATCAGATTAATATATCTCGCAACGTATTTCGGGTTAATAAAATAATTTTGTATCTTTAATTTAGTGTATTCAAATATTTTGGTCTGGTTTTTGCAAATCTGAAGAAAAAAATACTTTCAACATGAAACTTACTTGTTATAAAAACGGAAAAGAAATTACACTCAGAGATCCTTTGGATCTTGATTATATAGAATATGACGTTATTAGAGATTATTTAAAAGTAATAGGTTACCTGGAAACTAATCCCGGGGCACAAATTGAAATTGATTTTACAGAACAATTTGTCCCAAAATATAATTTGGTTAATTGTAACAGCAGCTTTACACAAAAATTTAACCAGATTGTTAACCGAAAGAAATTTGCTTCTTAAGTTTATATGAACAAATCCGAAAAAGCACTCGATTATTATTCCAAAGGTTTTAACTGCGCACAATCCGTTATTGCTTCCTTTGCAGATATATTAGAAGTTGATGAAGAAACAGCTGTACGTATGGCCGCCGGATTTGGTGGAGGAATGGGCCGTTTACAGGAAACTTGTGGTGCTGTAACCGGAGCATTTATGGTGATAGGTTATTTAAGAGGCAAATATAAAACAGGAGATGATGAGGCTAATAAAAAAACTAATAGGTTAATTCAGGAATTTTCTAAACGATTTACGAAAGAATACGGAAGTATAAATTGTAAAGCATTAATTAAATTTGATATTAACTCTGAAGAAGGGATGGCAGAGGCAAAAGAAGCAGATGTTTTTAATAAAAAATGTACTTATTTTGTAAAAACAGCAGTAGAATTACTAGAGGAAGCTATTAGTAAGTAATCAGTTTTTAATATAATGAAAAAGCGAAGTTTTATACTTCGCTTTTTTTATGTTTACATTATTTGCTTATTCGTAACGTAATGATTCTGCCGGATTTAATCCTGCTGATTTCAAAGCCCGATAACTTATAGTTAATACAGCAATTGTTAATGCTATTAAAAAGCCGGTTAAAAAATCAAATACATTTAAAGTTATTTTGTAATGATAATTTTGTAACCAATTACGTGCAATAAAGAAAATTGCAGGCCAGGCAAGTAATGTTGAAATAGAAACCAAAATTATAATTTCTTTTGAAATGATATAATAAATATTTCCAACAGATGCTCCCAAAGCTTTTCTAATACCTATTTCTTTAGTTCTTTGTTCAACTGTAAATGATGTTAACCCAAATAAGCCAAGAGCCGCTATAACTATTGCTATAATTGTAAAAACAATCGATAATTTAGCGTTTTGCTGCTCTTCCTTATAAAGCCTTTTTAGATCTTCATCCATAAAGAAATATTGCATTGGCTCATTCGATGTAAAATCTTTCCAAATACTTTCTATTTCTTTTAAAGTACCCTTTGAAGCATCTGCTGCTATTCTAATACTAACATAACCCCACAAAATATCATCATTTTTAAATCTGAACATATATGGTTCTATTCTGCTGTGTAATGATCTGAAGTGAAAATCATTAACTACACCAATAACAGGCATAAAACGCGCTTCTGCTTCCGGGTTATCATCAGGAATACTAAATCTTGTTTCAAATGGTTTGTCAAGACCAAAACTCTGAACAGCACTATTATTCACTATACAAGCTTCCTGATCTGTAGCGTATTCCATACCAAATTTTCTGCCCAATGAAATATTTATATCATAAGTATCAAAATAGTCATAATCAACCCAATTGGTCTCTAACAGAAATGTTTCCTGGTCCCGACCTTCCATTGTGTATCCATTTCCGTTATTGTTATAAGAAGGGACAGCAGTTGATGCACTTACATTTATTACTCCTGGAATATTCGATAATTCATCTTTAAATGTTTTTATCTTACTTCCAAGAACTGAAGCTCGTCTTATAACCAGTAAATGTTTTTTATTAAATCCCATGTCTTTATTAATCATAAAATTGATTTGTTTGAATATGATTAACGTACCAACAATTAATATAATTGAAATACTAAACTGAAGAACAACTAAAATGCTACGAAGTTTTCCATTTTTCATGCTGTCTTTTATACTCCCTTTTAATACAGAAACCGGCTTGAATGATGAGAGAAAAAAGGAAGGATAACTACCTGCAAGTATACCTACCAGGATTGAAATTATTGCCAAACCAGGTATTGTATACCATTCTCCTGTATAGTCTAATTTAAGACTTGAATTTAATAGATTATTAAAGTATGGTAAAGAAAGTTCAATTATAAAAATTGCAAAAATCAAAGAAAGGAAAGAAAGGAATAATGATTCAGTCAAAAATTGGCGGATAAGCATTCCTCTGGATGATCCGCTAACTTTTTTAATTCCAACTTCCTTAGCTCTTTTTGAGGCCTGAGCAGTCGAAAGATTCATGAAGTTTATGGCCGCAATTATTATGATTAACAGGGCAATACTTCCAAAGATGTATAAAAACTTAGGATCGCTTGCAGGTTTTACTTCATGCTCAATATCCGGATCCAGATGTATGTCGGTGAGAGATTGCAATACTAATGAATATTGATTCCCTTTATCTAAAAATTCATCAAAAGAAATTCCAAATATTTGTTGCATCATGGGTCCAACGTATTTAACTAACATTGGATGAAACTTTTCATTAACAGATTCCTGAGAAGCACCTTCTTTAAGTAGTACATATGTTGAAAAGCTGTTTGATAACCATTGACCTTCATTAGCTCTTGGATTTGTAACAAAAGATCCAAGCATGTTTACATGAAAATGTGAAAGTTCCGGGACATCTTGCATTACACCCGTTATTTTATATAAAGAAGAATCAGTTCCAACTCTTATCATTTTATCAATTGGGTCATCGTTACCAAAAATCTTTTTGGCAGTTGATTCCGATAAAACCACTTTGTGCGGTGCATTTAATACAGTTTCAATGTTTCCTTTTATTAAAGGAATTGAAAAGATTTTAAAAAAAGCTGAATCTGCCTGAGCAAATGAACTTTCGGTAAAAACTTGTTCATCATATTTTATTACAGTTTCTCCCCAAAAATTCATTCTGCAGAAGTCTTCCATTTCAGGAAATTCCTGCATCATGGTTGGTGCTATAACCGAAGCTGTTGACGAAACATGAGCTTCTTGTCCACCTAATTTACCATGTAACACAACTCTAAAGATTCTGTCTTTTTTAGTATTGAACTGATCATAGCTAAGTTCATTAATAACAAATAATGAGATTAATAAACTGCAGGCTATTCCAATTGATAATCCTATGATATTAATAAGAACATAACCTTTCTGTCTGTTTAATGCTCTAATGCTGTGTTTAAATATATTATTAATCATAATTGGATTTATTTATAAATTAGTATCTTACTAATGACGAAATTGTAACTGAAAAGCTGCAATTAAAAATAAGACGAGCTTATCTTTATTTAGTTACATATAAAATTAAATATTTTAGGAGATAAGTGCAATAATTTAAAATTACCACGTCAGATAAAGTATGAAAGTCGAAAAAGAACATAAAGGCTTAAGATCATTTATTTCATCTGAATATCGGAACCTGGTGTTGTACGTACACAGATATTTTAATGAAAGATACTATGATGTTAGTGCTGAGGATATTGTTCAGGATGTGGCTGTTAATCTTTTTTCTAAGCTCGATTTTGACGAGCATCTGGAAAATATTGCAGGATATGTTTACAGATCGATTCGGAATAGAATTACAGACTTTCAGAGAAAATCGAAAAAGGAAATTTCTTTTGAAAAATTTACTGATGAAGATGGTGAAGAGTATTTTTCTAAAAATATTCCTGATGAGGGGAATCTATTTTTAAAAGAAATTGATGATGAAAAATTCTACGATTCTATTCAGGAAGCGTTGGATCAATTAAGTCCGAATCAGCAAATGGTTTTTGTTGCAACAGAAATTGATGGTTATACCTTTGATGAGTTATCGGACCAACTAGAAATACCTATAGGCACTCTTTTGTCGTGGAAACACAGAGGAGTTAAAAAATTAAAAGAAATTATCAGGCCTGATGATTTTTACAGAGAAAATGATGATTAATAATTAACAATTAACAATGAATAGATTACAAATCATGCAGTATAAAACTTTACAATAAATTAGATTTATTCTACAAAAGTGATTTGATAAAAATAAAAAATAAATAAACATAAAAATTAGATATTATGGAAAGAGTATACAAACACAGAACGCATCCTTTTTTAAGAGGATTAAGATTCTTCGGATTTATAATTCTTGGCGCAATGGCAGCAGCAGGATTTGCATTTATTTTTGGATATTTTGTAATGCTGTTATGGAATTGGTTAATCCCTACATTATTTGGATTAACAGCAATAACTTTTTGGCAGGCTGCCGGAATTGTGTTACTGGCACGATTAATTTTCGGTGGATTTAAGCATGGTCCCGGTCACACGAAAAGCGAATTTCACAAAAAGAAGTTTTTTGATCACTGGTGTGAAAAGGGAAGAAAAGAACGAAAGTTTAAAGATTGGAAGTATTTCGATAACTATTGGTGTGATGAAGGTGAGCAGGCTTATAATGATTATACAGAACGAAAAAAAGAACAAGATCAAAAATAATGTAATAAATTATTGAAGTATTCAAAAGGAATCATATAAAGTCATGCTGAACATCTGCTGGCTATCAGGCAGGTGTTCAGCATGACACCACCAGTTAATTAATAATATATAGAATGATGAAAAACAAAAATATGAAAGTAAAAAGGCATGAAGAAAGGCCTGACTTAACCGGTGAACATCCGTTTGGGGATTTGGGGCAGTTGATTTTTCTACTTATCTTTTTAATAGTTTGGATTGCTGATATATTTTTTATTCGCTTGCCTGATTATCTTGAGTTAAAAATATCTTTGTGGATACAAATTCCGCCTGGAGTTGTTATTTTGTTATATGGCTTTTATTTAGCCCGAAAAAGTATGAAAATGGTTTTTGGTACAAAACGTAACACGCCTGAAATAATTAACAAGAAAGTTTATGACAAAGTCAGACATCCGATGTATCTTGGAGCCTTACTATTTTATTTAGGAATAACTGTTTTGATGCTTTCGTTACCACTTTTTATTATTTTTATTGCAGCATTTATTTTTTATAATTTGATTGCCCGGCACGAAGAAAAATTATTGCTTAATCAATTCGGTGATGATTATGCAAATTATATGAAAAGAGTACGGCGATGGACTCCCAGGTTATAATATAAAATCAGATAGTAATTTCTTTGAATCTAAGAAATGTAAGGCACGGATAAAGTAAAATAAGACAATTTTAATGGATGTCATTCTGAACGAAGTGAAGAATCTAATTCTATAAACATAGATACTTCGATGCCGGCTGGCAGGCAGGAATTTGCTCAGGAATTTCATATTGCGTTTTTTGAGGACCTTGCTAATTTCTAATAGCATATTTTATAGAATTGATTTTTATCTCTACTATTTGTACTTTTAACAGTAACATTCATTAAAACTTTTAATTAGAGTATTTAAATTAAATATAAGTTTGATTTGAATATAAACATTAACATAATATAAATGTTATATGTATGTGACTGAAGCAGAAACATCTTATTGTATAGATTTACAGACGATTCCAAATCCTGAAATAGGAAAGATTTTAGTTTCCGGCACTACCGGTTATATTGGTGGCAGGCTGGTTAAAGAATTAATGATGAGGGGATATGAGATCAGAATATTAGTAAGGTCTGATTCCCCGGATCACAGTATGCGTTGGCCAGGTGCTGAAATATTTGTTGGGGATGCGCTGAATTACGAAAACATGCATAATGCATTAAAAGGTGTAAAAGTAGCCTACTATCTTATTCATTCATTACTAGGCGGTACAAAGAACTTAGAAGAAATAGAAACTAAAGCAGCCTTAAATTTCAGAAGGGCAGCTGAAGAAAACGGAGTTGAACGTATAATTTACTTGGGAGGATTAGGTGATAAGCTCTGCGATTTATCAACTCATTTAACAAGTCGGTACAAAGTAGCTGAAGAACTGGGGAAAGGAAAAGTACCAGTAACAATTCTAAGGGCAGCAATAATTATTGGTTCAGGAAGTGCATCATTTGAGATTCTGGAAAATTTAGTAAAGAATGCACCTGTTATGTTATTACCAGGTTGGGCAAACACTTATTGTCAGCCAATAGGTATACGGGATGTTATTAAATACCTTGTAGGTGTTCTGGAACTTGAGGCTACAACCGGGAAAACATATGATATTGGTGGTAGAACAACACATACATATGCAGAAATGATAAAATTATTTTCCCGACTGCTTGGTAAGAAAAAAGTCTACATTAATGTGTTTATTTCTGACTACAAATTTTTCGGTTACATCGCAAGTTTATTGACACCTGTTCCTGCACCAGTTGTGATGGCTTTATTTGAAGGAATGAAGAACGAAGTTATTTGTATAAATAAAGATATTACCAAAGTTCTCAATTTTGAACCTTTGGGCTATTCCGAAGCTATAATTTTGGCCCAGGATATTGAATTGCAGGATCAGATCGGAACCCGGTGGTCAGATGCTTATCCACCAACACATGATTTAGAACTTAAACTATCTGAACTAAAAAAACCTAAATTTATAAGTACTTATTCGCACAAATCAAAAAAAACTGCTACTTCTCTTTTTAAAACAATATGTACCGTTGGAAGTATGGAAGGATGGTTTAAGAATAACTGGATGTGGCGATTACGAGGTGCGATTGACAAAATATTGATGGGTGTTGGTACTTCACGGGGAAGAAGAAGTAATAGAATGCTCAGAATTAATGACGTAATTGGTTTTTGGCGCGTTGAGAACTTACAAGACAATAAAAGATTATTGTTACGCGCTGAAATGAAATTACCAGGTAAAGCCTGGCTTGAATTTAATATATCCAGTCAGGATGAGGATACACAGATATCTGTAACTGCATATTTTCAACCGAAAGGACTTGCAGGATATTTATATTGGTACTTTTTTGTACCATTTCATGCTATTATATTCAAAGATCTGATCAAAGATATTGAGATAAGAAGCTAAAGTTTTGTACGCCTTAAATGTTAATTAAGTATTGCATGTTGCTCAATTTCATTATATTTTAGCTCCAATAATTAGTATATCATCAATCTGTTTAACATTACCTTTCCATTCCTGAAATCTTTGCTCAAGAATTTCATATTGTTGTTTGGCTGAATGATCGCTAATCTCTAACAACAACTTTTTTAATGCTTTTGTGGAGAATTTGGTATTTGTTTTTTCTCCAAACTGATCAGCATAACCATCAGAAAAAAGATAAACGAAATCATCTTTTTGAATGTCAATTTCATGATTTGTAAAAGGTTTATCATCAATTATATAATTGCCAATAGGCATTCGATCTGCTTTAGTAATAAGTAATTCTTTATTTCTAATTATATATAAGGGATTATAAGCACCTGCATAATTAATCTTCATATTTTTTTTATCAACAATAATTAGTGCAATATCCATCCCGTCATTTGTGGCCTTTCCTGATTGTGCTAATGTTGATTTAACTAAATTCCTCAGTTCATCAAGAATCGTACTGGCTTTTTCGCAACTTTGTTTATTTACAATTTCATTAAGGAAAGATATTCCCAGCATACTCATAAATGCTCCTGGTACACCATGACCTGTACTATCAGCAGCTACAACAATTAGTTTATCATCTTTTTTGGTCATCCAGTAAAAATCACCGCTAACAATATCCCTTGGTTTAAAGTAAATAAATTGATCTGTAAAACACTTATCCATTATTTTTTGAGAAGGCATAACAGCATTTTGTATTCGTTTGGCATACTGTATACTATCCGTAATGGATTTCTTTTGTTCTTCAATTTTTTGTTGCGCTTTTACTCTCTCTGTAATATCAGAGCCATATATCTGGCATACATTTATGTGATCCAGTCCACGCAAAATAAAACGCATTATTTTATCTCCGATTTCGGCAGTAATAGTAAGTAATTTATTTTGTTCAATAAATTCTTTGAAATTGATATCCGAAATTTCAGGAATAAGTTCTCTAATTTGTTTTTGGACTATTGATTCTAACAAAAAAGCATCATTTGCAGCAGGATTTGATTGTAAAATATACCCTTCCTTATTAAACCGAAAAACGGGTTCAGGATTTAGTTTTGCGAAAAGTGCCATTGAGTCAGCTTCTTTTTGAGCTTCGATACGGCTGGTAATATCAGATCCATACATCTGACACACACTTATTTCGTCTATTCCTTTAAAAATAAAACGATAATGTTTATTTCTGAATTGAGTATCAATCGTTTGAATTTGATTATTTTTTATGAAATCGTTAATATCAATGGATTGGGTTTCTTCAACTAAATCCTGAATATGAAATCCAATTAAGGTTTCTTTACTAAAAATGTCATTAGCCGCAGTATTTGATTGAAGAATTAATCCATTATCAGCAAATCGTATGACAGGTTCAGGGTTTAATTCGGCAAACAAAGCCATGGAGTGTAATTTTTCAGCTACTTTTTTTCGTTCTGTAATATCTTCTTTTACAGCTATGTAGTTTTGTACTGTTCCATTTCTATCAAGTACAGGACTAATAGTTGCTTCTTCCCAATAGGTCGAACCATCTTTACGACGATTATGAAATTCGCCTTTCCAAACATTCCCCGATGAAATGGTTTCCCACATCTTTTTGTAAATATCTTTCGAAAGATAATTGGTTTTTATAATTCGTGGATTTTTACCAATTACATCTTTTCTTTTATAACCTGAATGTAATTCAAACGCTGCGTTTACAAACTCAATATTTCCTTGTAAATCAGTAATAATAATCGAATTTGATGTTTGAGAAACTGCTGTGGATAGTTTGTCGTTTTCGTACTGTGTACTCACAATTTCAGTAATATCAGCTCCGTAAACCTGCATTACATTCAACTCAGGAATACCGCGTAATTCGAATCGAAAATTTTTATTATTAATATTCTCAACTAATGACAGAATATCACCGTCGCGAATACATTTTTCTACTTTGTTTGGGTCAATCCCTTTTATCATTTCAAATGCCTTACCACTTTTTGAGATTACTTTAGAAAACATTTCACTGGCAGCATAATTTGATTGTAGAATATTTCCGACTTTATCGAATCTAAAAACGGGAGCAGGGTTGTATTTGGCAAATAAAGCCATTGATTTTATTTCACCGTGAGTGTATTTTATCTCTTGTACCATAATTATTTACAGTTATTAATAATATTAACCAGGTAATTAATTGTAAAGGCTGAGTTTACAATTCCTTCCATTAAAGTTAAATCCTGTTGGGTAATTTCAGAATGTTTGTTAAATGTGATTACTGATATATCCTCTTCGTGATAATTTATAAAATTTTCCGCTTTAAAATCAAAAAATTCCAGTACACGTGGATCAAAACGGTTATTCTGATAAAATACTTCAGGATCACTATATTTTTTTATGTTGTCGGTTACAATTCCTAAACTACGCCTCGATTTCCATATTGGAGCTTCAGAATCCTTTGGGATTATTATATCATTAGATTTAATAATTTTACCATTCATTAGTTTATAAACAAAACCTTTTAAGTTACCATTCTTTTCTTTATTTGTAATAAATACACCTTTATATCCCTGCTCTAAAACAAATTGTGCTAAGCGATCATAACTGTCTGTTAATTTTAACTGTTCATCAATACTAAGCATCATTTGTGTACTAAAATTACGTACTTTGTTTAAGCGTTCATCCAGCTTTTTTCGTAAGCTAATATCATCAAGCCACACTAAAATATTGTCACTATAATTATCGGCTTTCATATTTATAGAATACCATTTTTTTACCCGTGGCGAGTACCATTCCTCGGATGTATGCTCATTTGTAATACAACTTTCCTTAATAAGGCTCTTTATTATTTTTACCTGTTGGTTTTCAAATATATCCTGAAAGTTTTTGATATTATTTTTTGAGAAAATATCTTTTGTTTTTCCTTCCGAAGCAACGATATCTCCATTTGTATTAATTACAAAAGCAGGATCTTTTTTTTCCATTGGAAGACGAACAAGTAAATTCAGGTTTCTATTCCCAAATTTAACTGATGCCTTTGATATGGATTGCACTATAATAGGTACAAAGAAAGGAACAAGAGAAGAAAAGATTCCAATTCCCTGAAAATAGTTGATAACAACGCCAATTAAAAATGCCATAAAATAATTTAAAGGACTAATCAATTCTTTGAGTAAAAACTTAAAGTATATCAGGATTGTTTTAATAGAATGTTCCATGTTTATAGTTTTATTTTACGATTAGACGTTTTGTTATCTAAAACCTTACAAATAGATATTTGTTTAGAATTTAATATTGGTTTTGTCAGAATTACTGAAAAATTACTTTTACTCATAAACTATATTTGTTAGCAAATTCAGAAATGCCCATTAACGGACGTATTTGACCTGATTCGTACGTTTTTTTATCTGTTATGAATTGGATTAATGCTGGTAATAACAAATCTAACAGTGCTTTAAGGATAGTGGCATGAAGTGTGCATTAATAATACAATTGTCCAAATTAAACTAAAATATAATGTTTATAAATTACTTAAAAATCGTTGTTCGAAGTAGTTTTAAAAACGGAACTACATCAATTGTAAACTTTTTAGGACTTACTGTTGGTATAGTCAGTACTTTACTAATATTTATTTATGTGAATCATGAATTAAGTTATGATCGTTTCCATAAAAAAGCCGACCGAATTTTTAAAGTATTATCTATTGATGAAGCACTTGGAGTTAATAATAATATTGTTGGAATTACAATACCTGCGTTAGCCTCTGGTATGAAAAACGAAATCCCCGGTATAGAAAATATAGTTCGAATAAATGGTGCTGGTAAAACTTTAGTTCAATATGAGGATAATTCTTTATATACTGAAAGATTAATTTATACCGACCCTGCTTTTTTTGAGGTTTTCGATTTTAAGTTAGCAAAAGGTGATCCGAAGACTTGTTTGGAAAAGCCATTTTCAGCTTTATTAACAGAAACTATGGCCAGAAAAGTTTTTCATGATGAAGATCCAATTGGTAAAATATTTTCAGCAGATGGCTCTGATAATTTGGAGGTAACCGGTATTCTAAAAGATCCGGATAATCCAGGTCACATTGAATATGAGATGATTATATCTATTAATCCATCGCCATCGGATAGTAATAGTATTGCTTATTTAAGCTCGTGGCAAAATATATCACAGTTGCAGTATGTGTTGTTAGAAGATGTGAGCAAAAAAGAAGAAATTATAGTTGAAATGGATTCCTTATTACGAAGACATGATGCACCCGAATTTTGGAAAGCAACTCTTCAGCCACTAAAAGAAGTTCATTTATATTCAAATGATGTTTTATTTGACGGATTTAATAGAGAAAAAGGAGATATTAAATACATTAAATCTCTTTCACTAATTGCGATCATCATACTTTTAATAGCAAGTTTTAATTATATGAACTTATCAACCGCACGTTCAGCCAAACGGGCAAGAGAAGTTGGTATTAGGAAAACTGCAGGAGCAAGTCGTGAAAAGTTAATTTTCCAGCATTTATCAGAAGCAATATTACAGGTATTCGCTGCATTAGTTGTTTCATTAGCAGTAATTGAGTTAATAAATAGTTATTATCACGTTATAAACACCTCCATTTTCAGGTATTTTATGAATGATCCGAAAAGCATTTTTTACCTGGCAGCATTAGTTATTACATTGGGAGTATTGTCAGGAATATATCCTGCAATGATTTTAAGTGGATATAAACCCCAAATTGTTTTAAAAGGTAAGTTTGAAACAGGGAAGAAAGGATTATTGTTACGTCGCTTTTTAGTTACAATTCAGTTTGTTGCCACATTTATTATGATCGTTGGGATAATTGTGGTTGTAACACAGCTTAAATATACTTTAAATAAGGATAAGGGGTTTAACGATTCTCAGATAGTAAATGTCCAGTTAGATAATCAGGAAGTTCGCGAAAATTATGAAGCGTTAAAAACAGAATTTGAGAAAATATCAGGAATAAAGATGATTGCTAATTCCGGTTCAATGCCAGGATTAGGATTTGGAAGAACCGGAATTCAACCGGAAGGATCGAACGAAGAGGAAAACTGGATTGTAAGCATAATGTCCATGGACGAAAACTATATTCCTTTAATGGATATGAAAGTAATAGATGGAGAAAATTTTCGTCAGGATATGAGCAACGAACCTTTACCTGTAATTGTAAATGAATCGCTTATAAAAGCTGTTGGTTGGGAATCAGGCTTAAATAAATCACTTGGACTTGGTCAAACAGAAACTCAAATTGTGGGTGTGGTTGAAGATTTTCATTTCACTTCTATGCGTCATCAAATCGAACCTATTATGATGATTTACAGAGCGGGAGCTAGCAGAGTTTTATCTGTTAAAGTTATTGAGGATAACATAAAAGAAACTTTGGAAGCAATGAAAAATGTCTGGAATGATATTAATACTGGAATTCCTTTTGAATATACTTTTTATGACGAGTCATTTCGAAATTTATTTGAAAAAGAAGAAGATTTTTCAAGAATGTTTCTGCGGTTTACTTTGCTTTCTGTTTTTGTAGCAATTCTCGGATTATTTGGTTTGGCAGCATTTTCAGCAGAACAAAGAACTAAAGAAATAGGGGTGCGTAAAACATTTGGTGCAACAACAAAACAAATGATTTTACTCCAATCTCATGAATATCTTCGCCTTGTATTACTGGCAATAATATTTGCTTCTCCGGTAGCATATTTGTTAATGAGAGGATGGCTTCAGGATTTTATCTATAGAATTAATTTGGGTTTTATACCATTTATCATTGCAGCCTTAATAATATTATTGGTAACAATTATAACGGTAAGTATTCAATCCTTTACAGCGGCACGCAGAAATCCTGCAGAAACGTTAAAATACGAGTAGGAATTATTATGTATCAGTTTAATTTAAAAAGCAGAACTAATTAGTTCTGCTTTTCATTTAAAATAGTTTATCTAAAACTTCTTT
>JAHOYT010000016.1 GCA_019038645.1 Bacteroidales bacterium | reverse complement strand
AAATAATTATTATCATAATGTCAATAATTATTAAATAATAATATCTTTTATAACTTTGCGCAGAAATTAAAGAAGTTATGGCAGAAGAATTTGATAACAATTTGGTTTATTCACAGAATGTAACAGAGTTTGTAACTGTTGCGGGAGAATATTGTGGGTTTGTCGAAAATACGTTGAGATTCAGTAAAAAAGACTTTTTGGATAAAGCACGAAAACTACTTCCATTAATCTATTTAAAAGGTTCTTTATTATCTGGATTCGAATCTGTTTTCGAGGATGAAAACGAAAAGTTTGTATCAGAAGAGGAATGGGAGATGGTGAATGAGTCGGTTAAAAAAAAACTCGGATATCATGATGAATACGCCGAAGTTTATGATCCTTTAACTCATGAGCAGCTTGAGCAAAGTACTGCATTAATTTCAGATAATCTGGCCGATATTTATCAGGATCTAAAAAATTTCATATCGCTTTATGGTATTGGAACTGAAGAAATGATGAATGATGCTATATGGGAATGTCAGCTGAATTTTGAGGAATTCTGGGGACAAAAATTATTAAACGCACTAAAAGCGATTCACGCTGTATATTTTGGAGAGGATAGCCTTGATGAAGAAGAAAATGATGAAGAAAAGGATGATAAGGGTGATGAAATTGATACAACGAACTGGATTTTAACAAAGAGACAAGCTGATTTCAATAAAGGAGAGTAGGGTATGTTTGCAGAAAATTTGTCAAACGAGGAAATTAATGATTTAGCATTGTATCAATTCGAAGGTGGAATATTTGTAATTGATACTTTCGACAAACTGGATTATTTTTTCTCGCTTTTAAATGGTCAGAAAGTACTTGGCTTTGATACCGAAACACGACCATCATTTAAAAAGGGGAAAGTAAATCCTGTATCATTGTTGCAGATAACTACATCAAATGAAGCTTTTTTATTCAGAATTAATAAAATTGGTTTGCCCGAAGAAGTGAAAACAATTCTGGCAAATCCTGATATTAAAAAAATTGGCCTTGCAATAAAAGATGATATAAAAATATTACGTGAAATAAATGATTTTAAACCTGAGGGATTTATTGATTTACAGGATTATGTTGAAGCTTTTGGGATTAAGGCAAAAAGTTTAAAAAAAATTACCGGAATAGTACTGGATAAAAGAATATCTAAATCACAACAGGTTACAAATTGGGAAAAAGAGGAGCTTACTGAGGCACAACAAATATATGCCGCAACAGATGCCTGGGCTTGTCTTCAGGTATACAGAAAATTGAATAAACTATTTTAAGAATTATAAGAATGAATTATCCAAAAGTTATTTTAAAATCAGGAAAAGATCAATCTTTAAGACGTTATCATCCCTGGATTTTTTCAGGAGCAATAAAGAAAATAATTGGTACTGTAAATGAAGGTGATGTGGTTTATGTTACCGATAACAAAGATGAATTTTTGGCCATAGGACATTATCAGATTGGTTCAATAGCTGTTCGGGTACTTTCATTTGAAGAAAAAGAGATTGACAGCAATTTTTGGAAAGATAAAATTAGTAAGGCTTATAAGTTGAGAAAAGAATTTGGATTAGCAGAAAACGTTGATAGTAATGTATACCGTCTGGTTCACGCAGAGGGAGATGGACTTCCAGGATTAATCATTGATTTTTATAATGGAACGATCGTTTTACAAATGCACTCAATAGGAATGTATTTAAACCGGGAAAATATAGCTGATGCTTTAAAAGAAATATATGGCGACAAATTAAATGCTATTTATGATAAAAGCGAATCCACAATTCCGTTTAAATCAGAGATTAAAGCAACAAATGGATATCTGTATGGAGAATTGGGAGAAACAGTTGTTGTAGAATATGGCAATAAATTTAAAATTAACTGGGAAGATGGTCAAAAAACTGGATTTTTTATTGATCAGCGTGAAAACAGGAAGTTGTTAACAAATTATTCAAAAGGAAAAAATGTACTTAATGTTTTTGGTTATACCGGCGAATTTTCGGTATACGCTATGCAGGGAGAAGCAAACTTAGTACATTCGGTTGACAGCTCACATAAAGCTATTGACCTCACAAACGAAAACATTAGTCTGAATTTCGAAGATACAAGCCGTCATGAAGCATTTGCGGTTGACGCTTTTGAGTTTTTAAATGATATTAATAATAAATATGACGTGATAATTCTTGATCCACCTGCATTTGCAAAACGTCAGAATGTGTTACATAATGCTCTGCAAGGTTATAAGAAATTAAATATTAAAGCAATTGAAAAGATTAAACCAGGAGGTATACTTTTTACTTTCTCTTGTTCACAGGTTGTAAGTAAAGAAAATTTCAGGAAAAGTGTTTTTGCTGCTGCTGCAAATACAGGAAGGAGCGTAAGAATTCTACATCAGTTGAGCCAACCGGTAGATCATTCCGTTAATATTTATCACCCTGAAGGAGAATATCTGAAAGGTTTGGTTTTGTACGTTGAATAACGACACAATTGTTTAATTATGTTATCTTTACATTTCTTAAAATGAAAATAACAAGATGAGAAATTTAAGTTTGTTAATTATAACATTGTTTTTCCTGTCCAAATTAACACTTGCCCAATATATATATCCATTATCTGAGTATTCATCAGAAATGAAAAGTTACGAACTTTCAAATTTCGATATTAAGGACACAATTCTTTATCTGCCTTTAGGAGAAAGTGGTTTACATATATTGGACATTTCTGACTTAAGTAATATTAAGGAGGTTTCAGTTTATTCAGAATACGAAAAGCGTTCGAAAAAGAAGGTATATGGAACAGCTTATTGCGTGAACGTTATCGATAATAAAGCATATTTATCTTTTGGTGCACTTGGTTTAAAAATTCTGGATGTTACGGATCCATCAATGCCTTATCCAATTGGAGGATATTATAGATATCAGGATGTTTATTGCAACGAAATATTTGAAGATTATGCTATGCTTGGATACATTGGAATGGGTTTGGAAATTGTGGATTTAAACAATTTGGATAAAATAGATATGGTTTCCAGAAATAATATAAAGGATTTCTCAGTAAAAAATATTCAGATTATTCCACCATATATTATAATTTCCGGAGGAGGAAAAGGGTTGAGAATCTTTAAATTTAAGGAGCCATTTACAGATTTTAAGCAGGCTGAATTTACAAAAAAACACTTATCGGATAACGACGCAAATAAAATTATTGTAAAGGGATCAACCGGATATCTCGCTAATGACTATAGAGGTTTATCTGTTTTAAATATGGGTTTACCATTATATCCTCTTGAAGTAAATATCATAAAAACCAACGGTAAAGCAACAGACTTAACTATCGACAGAAATTATTTGTATGTTGCTTGTGGCAAATGCATTGAAGTTTATGATATTAGAGAACCTGAAAAACCTGTCAAAACACATGAATATAATGATAAGAATAAAGAATTCAGTAGCTTAAAGATTCTCAACAATAATTTATTTGCTTTATATGCTGATGGAAATAAAAATTTCGGTATTGTTATTTTCCAGATAGAATAAAAAATCCGGAAACTGCTATTCTTCAAGGTTCCAGGTTAACAAATCATTCGTGTCTTTAATAATTTTATTATTATCAAGTAACCATTGAATAACCTTTAGGTTTTTTTCTTTTTTCGTGTCTAAAGACTGCATCAGTTCATCCACTGAAATCAGATTAACTTTAAGCTTTTTCTTTACTTTATCAAGAATAAGATCGAATTCGTACTTGCTTAAATCAAGCTCGTTTCTTCGTGTACATACATCACATTGTCCGCATCTATCGGGGTTCTTTTCACCAAAATAGTTTAGTAGAATCTGGCTTCTGCACTTATTTCCAGACGAGGCGTAGTGCAAAATTGATTCTATCCTTTCAATATAACGTTTTTTTCTGAACTCATAATTTTCTTTTGAAATGTGTAACGATTTGTCTTCAAGCCTCTCTTCTGTAAATAATATAAACGGATTTTTCTTTTGAGGTATATAATTAAGGATTCCCAACGAATTTAAATTGTTTAAATATTTATATACAATTTCGACATCTATATTAGCTTTTTTAGCAAGAGAGCTCTCATCGATATTAATATAATCTGAAAAAACTCCGGTATATGATCTTAGAATTAGTTTTATAAATCCATCAAATTTTGCATTGGCAATCTGAAATTTGTATAAATCATCTCTGCCGGTTAAGAAATGAAGTTTTGACATACTGTTTAACTCATCAGTAATTTCAATATATCCTTCCCTTTGCAGAAATCTTAAACTACTATTTATTGTAAGAATATTAAAATTGAAATTTTTTGCAAAGTCTGATATCATGAAATCATAAGACATATATTTTCCTCCTCCATATGGAATTTGAAAATAATTACCTAGAGCCTGGTAAATTGCTTTAATTTCTTTTATTTCAGGAAAGCTTGTTGTAATTCTTTGTTCTGCCTTTAGTTTATCAGAATTATTATATAATAGTACAGCTACTGCCCTTTTTTCATCTCTACCTCCACGCCCTGCTTCCTGAAAATATGATTCAATATTATCCGGTAAATCCAGATGAATTACAAAGCGTACATCAGATTTGTCAATACCCATTCCAAAGGCATTTGTCGAAACCATTACTCTTGTTTTTCCAACCTTCCATTCATTTTGTTTTGTGCTGCGCGTTTCATGTTTTAATCCTGCATGGTAGTAATCCGCAGAAATACTATTCCTAATAAGCAATAGTGCTGTCTCCCTTGTATTTTTTCTGTTTCTAACATAAATTATCCCGCTTCCTTTAACTTTATTTATTGTTTCTATCAGGTAACTTAATTTGTCTTCAAGTTCACGAACAAGGTAAATAATGTTTTTACGTTCAAAACTTTTCTGGAATACATTTTTTTCTTTAAATTTCAGTTTTTCCTGAATATCATCAACTACTTTGGGTATTGCAGTTGCTGTTAAGGCCAGAAACGGAACATCAGGAACCAAATCACGCAGTTCTGAAATTTTCAGGTATGCCGGCCTGAAATCATATCCCCATTCCGAAATACAATGTGCTTCATCAATTGCAATTAGATTAACCTTCATATTCTTAACACGTACTCTAAAGATTTCTGTGCCAATTCGTTCGGGAGATATATATAGAAATTTTATATTACCGTAAATACAATTATCAAGGGCAATATCTATTTCATTCTTTGTCATTCCTGAATAAATAGAAATAGCTTTTATGTCACGCTTATGTAGATTTTCAACCTGATCTTTCATTAAGGCAATTAAAGGAGTAATAACAATACAAATACCCTCATTAGCCATTGCAGGTACCTGAAAAGTTATAGATTTTCCTCCACCGGTAGGCATTAATGCAAGAGCATCTTTTCCTTCCATAACAGAATGGATAATATCCTCCTGTAAAGGTCTGAATTTTGAGTAGCCCCAGTATTTAATTAATATTTGTTCGTACCTGTTCATTGATTAGCAGAAGATACAATTTTTTTGTGATAATCCAAATAACGCTTTAAAATCATATGTATTGATATTATCAGATTTTAGCCAGATATTACACTAATTTTTCGTAATTTGGCACAATTTTAAAAATACAAAATAAACATATATAAAATGTCATTTTTACAGGATAAAGTAGCAATGGAAGGACTTACATTTGATGATGTATTATTAGTTCCTCAGTATTCGGAAGTTTTACCCCGGAATGTAGATGTTTCTACCTATTTCTCAAAAAATATTAAACTGAATATTCCGATAGTTTCGGCTGCAATGGATACTGTTACTGAGGCGTTTTTGGCTATTGCAATTGCACGCCAGGGTGGTATTGGAGTTATTCATAAAAATATGTCGATTGAAGAGCAGGCTAAACAGGTAAAAACTGTTAAGCGTGCAGAAAATGGGATGATTTATGATCCGATTACAATTAAAAAAGAGAATACTGTTGCAGATGCATTAAACTTAATGAAAGAATACAAAATAGGTGGTATTCCTGTTGTTGACTCTGATAATTTATTAATAGGAATTGTTACAAATCGTGATTTACGTTTTGTAATACAAATGGATCTGAAAATTAATGAAGTAATGACAAAAGAAAACATCATTACTACACACAAATCAACAGATTTGGAAAAAGCGACAGAAATTTTAAAAATACACAAAATTGAAAAATTACCTGTTGTTGATGATAAGAATAAACTAATAGGCTTACTTACGTACAAGGATATTACAAAAGTTAAAGATAATCCTTTAGCATGTAAAGATACTAAAGGCAGATTGCGGGTTGCGGCTGGTGTTGGAGTTACTTCTGATACATTCGACAGGATTGAGGCATTAGTAAAAGCAGGTGTTGATGCCATAGTTATCGATACAGCTCACGGACATTCAAAAGGTGTTATCGAGATGCTTAAATCCGTTAAGAAAAAATTTACGGAAATTGATGTGGTTGTAGGTAATATTGGTACAGGAGAAGCTGCTAAAGCTTTGGTTGAAGCAGGTGCTGATGCAGTAAAAGTAGGAATTGGACCAGGTTCTATATGTACTACAAGAGTTATTGCTGGCGTTGGATTACCTCAGCTATCAGCAATTTACGAGGTGGCAAAGGCTATTGAAGGATCTGGTGTTCCTGTAATTGGCGATGGAGGTTTGCGTTATTCCGGTGATATTGTTAAGGCAATTGCGGCCGGAGCTAATACAATTATGGCCGGAGGATTATTTGCAGGTGTTGAGGAATCACCGGGTGAAACAATTATTTACAATGGAAGAAAATTTAAATCATATCGTGGTATGGGTTCTATAGAAGCAATGCAACAGGGCTCAAAGGATCGTTACTTCCAGGATGTGGAAGATGATATCAGCAAATTAGTTCCGGAAGGTATTGCTGCACGTGTTCCGTTCAAAGGCAATTTAGCTGAAGTTATTTATCAGTTGGTTGGAGGACTAAGAGCAGGAATGGGATATTGCGGTGCTTCAGATATTAAAACTTTGATGACATCAAAATTTGTAAGAATTACAAATGCAGGAGTTGCTGAAAGTCATCCTCACGATGTAGCTATTACCAGAGAGGCTCCTAATTATAGCAGACAATTTTAAATATAATAAATATACTCTTATTTAAACTTTAAGCACATGAAAAAGATTTGCTTGATAATTTGCTCAGTTTTATTATTAAATAATACATTTTCTCAGGAGCAAAATAATGAAGTTTTATTGACTATTGATAATAATAAGATTACCAGCGAAGAATTTTCACGAATTTACAATAAGAATAAAACTAATTTTTCCACAGGTGAAATAACTTCAATTGAAGAATATCTTGATCTTTTTATAAATTTTAAGCTTAAAGTTACTGAAGCTGAAAATAGTGGATTGGATACCGTTAAATCTTTTATTGTGGAATTTGAAGGATATAAAAGACAACTTGCCAATCCTTATTTAATTGATGAAAAGGCTAATGAAAAAGTTATTAAAGAGGCTTATGAAAGAATGCAATATGAGATGAGGGCAAGCCATATTCTTGTTAAATTAGCTCCTGATTTTTCACCTGAGGATACTGTAATAGCATATGAGAAGGCAATGGGAATTCGAAAGAGATTATTACAAGGAGAGCCTTTTAAGGCAGTAGCAAAAGGTAGCTCTGGTGATCCTTCAGTTAAGAATAATGGTGGTGATCTGGGATATTTTACTGTTTTTCAGATGATTTATCAATTTGAAAATGCAGTTTATAATTCTGAGATCGGAGAAATTTCCAAACCAGTAAGAACAAGATTTGGATATCATATTGTTAAAGTTACAGATAAGCGAAAAGCCAGGGGACAGATAAAAGTTGCACACATTATGCTGACAGTTCCACGTGGTACTACTGCTGATACTGAAAAACAAAAGAAACAGCTGATTAACGATATATATCATAAGGTTAAGCAAGGGGAAGATTTTAATGAGTTGGCCATGGAATACTCAGAAGACAGAGGTTCTGCAAGTAAAGGTGGAGAGCTGCCATGGTTTGGGGCAGGTCGTATGGTTCAGGAATTTGAGGGAGCTGCTTTTGAACTTAGTTCTAACGGAGAAGTATCTCAGCCTTTTAGAACTGGATTTGGATGGCATATAATTAAAAGAATTGACAGGAAAGATATTCCGTCTTTTGAAGAATCATTACCTGAAATTAAACGAAAAGTAGGAAAAGATCAAAGGGCTTTAGTAGCACGTGATGCTTTAATAAATAACCTTAAGCAGGAATATAATTTTGTACAGGTTGAAGAAAATATTCCTGTAAAATACGATACTACTTTAAATACACATGTGTTAAAACAAGCTTATTTAAGCAGGGATTCGAAACTGGACGGAAAATTATTTTCTTTTCTGGATCAGCTCTTTTTTGAACAGGATTTTGCGGCTTACGTAAAAAATAAGAAAAGCAAAAAAGAACTCTTGCCTTACGACTATATGATGTTGTATAAGGAGTTTGTTGATAATAAAATACTGGAAGTAGAAGAATCGAGACTTGAAGAAAAATACCCTGAATATAAGTACCTGTTAAAAGAATATCATGACGGAATGTTACTTTTTGAGATTACAGATCAGAAAATATGGTCAAAAGCAACTGAAGATTCAGTAGGTCTGAAGAATTATTATGATAATAATAAAAGTAATTACATGTGGGATGAGCGTTGGGAAGGATCAGTTTACTATTGTTCAAATGAACAGGTTTATAAAAAAGTGTCAAAAATTATTAAAAAGAAGAGTTTCGGGAAGACCCTTACTAATGATGACCTGATTAAACAATTAAATACTGAAGAAGAAGTTTTAAAGATTGAAACAGGAATTTTTGAGGAAGGAGAAAATAATATAATTGATAATCTTATATGGGAAAAGAAAAATAATCTGGAAAATAATCCATACTTACTGCATAAAGGTAATAAATTAATTCCTGAGTATAAGTCATTTAGCGAGTGTAGAGGATTGGTAATTTCTGATTATCAGGATTATCTGGATAAAGAATGGATAAAAAGTTTAAGGGAAAAATACAATATAACTATTAATAACGCTGTTTTATCATCTATAAAATAAATTAAAATGATAAGCTATATACGATTTCTGTCAATATTTGTATTAATATTATTAATATCATGTAATAATACTACCACTGAGAACAGCGAAATAACTCTTGCAAAAGTGCATGATAAATATCTTTATGAATCGGATATAAAAAGTCTTTTTACTAATAATGTTTCTAAAGATGATAGTGTTACAATTGCAAGAAATTATATTAACGACTGGATTAAAAAACAGTTAATGCTGCAAAAAGCTGAGATAAATTTAACCGAAGAAAGTAAAGATATTGAAAAGCAAATTGAAGATTACCGCTCATCTTTGTTGATTTTTAAATATAAGCAGGAGCTTATAAAACAGAAAATGGATACTATTGTTACCGATGAGGAAATTGAAAATTATTATAAGGAGTATTCAGCAAACTTTGTTTTAAATCACAATATTGTAAAGGCTTTATATCTCCAAATATCGAAGGAAGCACCAGAAATTGATAAAATAAAGCGTTGGTATAAATCCAGCGATAGTGAAGATTTATCAAGATTAGAAGACTATTGTTACCAATATGCAACAAAATTTGATGATTTTGACAATGCCTGGATTCCTTTTAATAATTTATTGATTGAAATTCCGGTAAATATTGATGATCAGGAAAGGTATCTGAGATATAATAAATATATTGAACCTGAAGATGATCTTTTTTATTATTTTGTAAAAATTAACGAGTATAGCCTCAAAAGTACTGTGCAGCCTCTTGAATATGCGCGATTGAAAATAAAAAGTATCATCCTGAATAAAAGAAAATTTACTTTTATTGATGAGCTGGAGAATACTATATATAATGATGCTCTTAATCATAACGAATTTATTATTTATTAAATTAAAAACTAATGAAGATTTCTTTTTACAAACAAATAACTATTAGCCTGTTACTAATTTTTACTTTTAATTATGTAGCTGCTCAGGAATTAATGATTGACAGGATTGTGGCAACCGTTGGCGACAAAATGATTTTACAATCAGATATTGAGAATCAAGTACTTCAGATAGTATCACAGGGTTATCCTTCTTCTCAAGGTTTAAAATGTGATGTTTTAGAAGAGTTAATGACCCAAAAATTATTATTAACACAAGCAGAACTCGATAGTATTGAGGTTGGTATAAACAGAATAGAATCTGAATTAGACCGACGTTTAATGTATTTTGTACGACAGGTTGGCTCAGAAAAAAAACTTGAAGAATTTTATAATAAATCAATGTTGGAAATTAAGGAAGATTTCAGACCTCTGATTGAAGAACAGTTAAAAACACAGATGATGCAAAGCACAATAGTTGCTGATATTAGTGCTTCACCTAAAGCTGTTCAGAAATTTTATAAAAGCATTCCTGAGGATAGTATTCCATTGGTTAATACCCAATACGAAATTAACCAAATATTAATTTATCCTCCTAAAAACGAAGAAGCAAGAAATGATTCAAGAGAAAAATTATTGAATTTAAGACAACGAATAATTGACGGCGAACGATTTTCAACATTAGCTGTTTTATATTCTGAAGATCCTGGTTCCGCAAAAAGAGGAGGTGAGTTGGGCTTTAGATCAAGAGATGAGCTTGACCCTGAATTTGCAAAAGCTGCATTTCGTTTGAACGACGATGGAGGTATTTCCAGAATCGTAGAATCAGAATTTGGATTTCATATAATTCAGCTTATTTCGAAAGAAAGTAATCAGGTAAATGTGCGTCATATTTTGGTTATACCAAAGGTAGATATCCGGCAAAGAATTGCTTCTAAAAATAAACTCGATAGTATTAGTGGATTAATTGAAACTGATAGTATAAGTTTCAAAGTTGCCGCATTAAGATTCTCTGAGGATGATCAATCAAAACTTAACGATGGATTAATGGTAAATCCAATGAATGCTTCAACCAGATTTGAACCCGATGTTCTGCCTCCACAGGAGTTTAATGTAATTAAAGATCTTAAAGTTGGAGAAATCTCTGAACCGTTTGAGTCTACAGACATGAATGGCAAAGTAGTTTATAAAATTGTAAGGATAAAAGAAGTTATTGATTCACACAGAGCAAATTTAAAAGATGATTATGAATTAGTAGAGAAAATGGCTGTCGCAAAAGAGCAACAGCAAGTAATTAATACCTGGATTAACGAAAAGAAGAAGAAAACATACATTCATATCGATAAATCTTTCATGAAATGTGAATTTTTGAAAGAGGGCTGGATCAAATAATTACAGAGCTAAATATTAATGAGAAAATTCATATATCTTTTTTGTTTATTTTCCGGTATTTTGTTATCGCCGGAAACATATTCACAGGGAAAAGAAAAAATAAATATCCTTAACTCTAATTCGTTGGAATACAGCAAAAGTATAGGTGAAGGAGTAAGGCGATTTATTGGAAATGTAATTTTTGAGCATAACAACGCTACTATGTATTGCGATAGTGCGTATTTATACAGTCAACAGAATTTCATACATGCTTTTAGTAATGTTCATGTAAGTCGCGGTGACACTATGCACATTTATGGCGATTTTATGTTGTACAATGGAAATACTGATATTGGAAAGTTTCGAAACAATGTTAGATTAGAAGATGAAGAAACAGTGTTATACACCGACTCCCTTGATTTTAATACATTTACCAACATAGCAAATTATTTTGAAGGTGGTAAAATTATAAATTCCGATAGCAGTGAATTAACAAGTCTGGAGGGTATTTACTACGGTAATGACGATCTGTTCTTTTTCAGAGATAGCGTAATTGCAAATTCTCCAGATATTATTATTTATACAGATTCTTTAAAATATAATACTGAAGCAAAAATTGCCTATTTTATTGGCCCGACTAATATCTATAATGAGGATAATCATTTGTATGCAGAGAATGGTTGGTACAATACACAGGAAGAGAAATACAGATTTAGAAAAAATGCAAGATATCAGAACAAAGAAAAAATCCTGACAGGAGACAACTTATATTTTGATAAGCTCAAAGGAATTGGTATTGCAACAGGAAATGTTGAAATGACGGATACTACTGATAATTTGATTTTAAAAGGAAACTATGCATATTACAACGAAGAACCCGAAAGTTTTTTTATTACCGATAGCGCATTCCTTATTCAGGTATCTGATATAAGTGATTCCTTATTTTTACATGCAGACACAATAAGTTCTGTTTATGATTCTACAGGAACATACAGAATCCTTAAAGCATTTAATAAAGTAAGTATTTACAGAGATGATTTTCAGGGAAGATGCGATTCAATGGTTTATAATACTCAGGATTCGGTTATCACAATGTATACTGAACCTATTTTGTGGTCTGAAGGAAGACAGATGACTTCGCTGAAGGTTGAAATTCAGATTAAAAATAGTAAGATTGATTTTTTCAGATTAATAAATACAGCATTTATTGTTTCACAGGAGGATACTTCCAGATATAATCAAATAAGAGGCAAAGAAATGATTGGTTATATCAGGAACAGCAAATTACACAAAATAGATGTTTTTGGTAACGGACAAACAATTTATTTTACTAAGGATGGTGAAGAAATTATTGGCGTTAATTCTGCTGAAAGCAGTAATTTGACAATTTATATGAAAAATGGTCAGTTGGACAGGATTAATATGATAAATGACCCTGAAGGAGTATTGTATCCAATTGGTGAACTCGAAGAAACAAAATTAAAAGGATTTCAGTGGCTTGAAAAGCTAAGGCCAAAATCGAAAGGTGATATTTTTAAATGGTTTTAAATAAGAAAGCTGCCTTTAGTAAGGCAGCTTCTTTATTTAATATTCATCTTCGTTAAAAAAGAAATCGTCTTTACTAGGGTAATCCGGCCAAATATCTTCAATGCTTTCATAAATTTCTCCTTCATCCTCAATTTCCTGAAGATTCTCAATTACCTCTAATGGTGCACCTGAACGAATACCAAAATCAATAAGTTCTTCTTTACTTGCTGGCCATGGTGCGTCTTCCAGTTTTGATGCTAATTCTAGTGTCCAATACATATAACTAGATTTTAATTATAGTCTTAAAATTTTGCAAATATAAAAATAAAATTGAGAAAGAAAACTTTTTTTATTAAACTCTCGGTTTCCAGGGTGTTTCTTTAGCGTATAAGTCAATTGACAATTTACGTGCCAGTACAAATAAATAATCTGATAAGCGATTCATATACTGAATAACCTTATCGCTATTTTTAAACTGGTCCTGAACTTTTATCGAGAGTCTCTCTGCCCTTCGGCAAACATTTCTGGCAATATGACAAAAAGATACAATTGAATGACCCCCGGGTAAAATAAATGATCTTAAAGGTGGCAAATCCTTATCCATTTTATCAATTTCCTTTTCAAGAGTTTCAATATCGCTATCGTATATTTCAGGAATCTTAACTTTGCAATTTTCACAATCTGTTGCCAGAATTGAAGCGCAAGTCATTAGCCTGTCCTGAATTTCGATCAGTACCAAAATAGTCTTATCATCAATTTTCTGATCTCTTATTAAACCGATATATGATATTAGCTCATCAACGGTTCCATAAGCTTCAATTCTGTCATGATACTTTGGAACACGAGTTCCACCTATAAGTGAAGTTTCGCCTTTATCACCTGTTTTAGTATATATTTTTGAGTCCATAAATTCTGTTTAGTGAAAGTACGAATCTATTTCAATTTTGTTCAAAAATTTCTTAAAAACTTAATTAAATTTTGTAGGATTCGGATTTACTTCATCCGATTCAATCATACCATCAATTAACCGAATAATCCTATGTGCATGTTTTGCAATATCTTCTTCATGAGTAACAATAATAATCGTATTACCTCTTCGGTGAATTTCATCAAATAAACTTAGAATATCCATTGAAGTTTTTGAATCCAGATTTCCGGTTGGCTCATCGGCTAAAATAATAGATGGTGAGTTTACCATAGCCCTGGCAACAGCAACCCTTTGCCTTTGACCTCCGGACAATTCATTTGGTTTATGAGTTATCCTATCTTCGAGGCCAACACTTGTAAGAACTTCTCCCGCTTTAGCTAATCTTTCTTCTTTATTGGTTCCTGCATAAATTAACGGAAGAGAAACATTTTCTAAAGCAGTATATCTTGGTAGTAAATTAAATGTCTGAAACACAAAACCTATTTCTTTATTTCTGATTTCAGCCAAATGGTCATCATCCAATTGACTTACATTGGTGCTATTTAAAACATAATCCCCGCCAGTTGGTGTGTCCAAACAACCAATTATATTCATTAGTGTCGATTTTCCGGAACCGGAAGGTCCCATTATAGCAACATACTCATTTTTATTTATTGATAATGAAACAGAACGTAAAGCTCGTATTGTTTCGGTACCAACCTGGTAATTTTTTATTAATTTATTGATTTCTATTATTTTACTCATTATTAGCTACTTGTATGATTACGAAAATACGAATTTAAGCAATTTTAATATATTCCAGAATTTTTTACTTAAAATTTAATAACATAATGTTCATAAGACAATTCTTTTCTGAAAAAGATTAAACCCATTCTAAACAGATCAACGGAAACTTTCACTTTTGGGTGATTTTTTATTTCTTCCCATGCTTCTTCCATATTACTTGACCAATGAATATCGTCAAAAATAAAAATACTCTCGTTTTGAATTTTTTCTAAACATGAATTAAAGTAATTTAAAGTGCTTGTATTTTTATGATTCCCATCGAAAAAAACTAAATCGAGCTTATCATATTTTTCGAGTACAGATTCCAGAATTTCATCAAAATCACCATGAATAAATTCAGTGTGTTGCTTAAGCTCTGATGCTATTTTTTTTGCGATTTTAATTTTTTCTTCAATACCTTCAATGCTGTTGAAATTAGATTTGGGAGCTGCTTGTGCTATAAAAGCTGTACTAATTCCTACAGATGTACCAAGCTCAAGTATTTCTGTCGGATTAAAATATTTAGTAAGATTATAAATTAGTTCCCCGTATTTTCTATTGATCGAAGATCTTTTTATAATTTCCCCGATTGTTATTTTTTTTGATTTTTTGTAGTTTGTTCCTGCTCCAATCTCATCAAATTTCAAAACTTCTTTCGATTTCAGATATTTTTTATAAACATCAAAAACTGCATTTAAAGCTTCATCACTTTTTTTATTATTTAACACATTAATTATAAGATTGTAAATAAATGGTGAATGAACTCCATGTCCTTTTTTATGCTTTGCGAAAAGCCAATATTTGATATACTTTAATGTGTATTGTATTCGGGAATTCATATTTTTAAAATATCAAAAAAAGCTTAATATTGTGAAACAAAGATAAACCTTTACAAATACCATTGATCAAAAATAAAAATAGAAATAGCGTGGTCTTTGGAAATTGGTATTTGATATTTGAAAAATGTCTGATTATTTAAAACAAGAAGTAAAATTTTTATCCGGAGTTGGACCTAAAAGAGCAGAGCTGCTAAATAAAGAGTTGGGAATCTACTCTTTTGAAGATTTGTTGTACTACTTTCCATATAAATATATTGATCGATCCAAATTTCATAAAATAAGTGAGTTAAATCCAAACTTGCCTTATATACAATTAAAAGGAAAAATAACTGGTTTCGATACTCTCGGTGGTGGAAATAAAAAACGACTTGTCGCATTTTTCTCCGATGGGACAGGTATAATTGAATTATTATGGTTTAAAGGATTGAGTTACGTTCAGAAAAATTTATTATTAAATACTGAATATACTGTTTTTGGAAAACCCGGATATTTTAGTGGAAAATATAATATTATTCATCCTGAAGTAGAGAATGCTTTAAAAACAGAAAATGTTATTAGCGCTGAGTCGCAGGCACATTACAATACAACAGAAAAGCTAAAAAAAAGCTTTTTACATTCGAAAGCAGTGTCGAAACTAATGAATAACCTTTTGATTATAGTAAAAGATAAGATTCAGGAGACATTACCGAATTATTTATTGAAAGAATATAAACTAATCTCACTTCAGGAAGCATTATTTAATATTCATTTCCCTCAGAATGACGATTTACTTAAAAAATCAATATACAGGTTAAAATTCGAAGAGCTTTTCTACATTCAGTTAAATATTTTACAGAAAAGAAGCTATCGCATTCATAAATCAATCGGATACGTCTTTTCAAAGGTTGGAGACCATCTGAATCTTTTTTACGAAAAAAATCTTCCGTTTGAATTAACAAACGCTCAAAAGCGTGTTTTAAAAGAAATTCGTAAAGATATTGGCTCTGGCAAGCAGATGAATAGATTACTTCAGGGAGATGTTGGAAGCGGAAAAACTTTAGTAGCATTAATGAGCATGTTAATTGCATTGGATAATGGCTTTCAGGCTTGCATTATGGCACCAACTGAAATTCTTGCTAATCAGCATTTTGACACTATTGAAGAATTTTTAGATAGTTTACCTGTTAAAGTTCAATTATTAACAGGATCGACTAAAACTGCCGACCGAAAAGTAATTCATGAGAATTTACTCAATGGCGAATTACATATTTTAATAGGCACGCATGCGTTAATTGAAGATGCTGTACAGTTTAAAAATCTGGGATTAGTAGTAATTGATGAGCAGCATCGATTTGGAGTTGCTCAAAGAGCAAAATTATGGAAAAAGAATCATCAGCCACCGCATATTCTTGTAATGACTGCAACTCCAATTCCACGAACTTTGGCTATGACAATTTATGGAGATTTGGATGTTTCAGTAATTGATGAATTACCACCAGGACGCAAACCTATTCAAACAACACATTTATTTGATTCGAAACGCTTACGAATGTTTGGATTCTTAAAACAACAAATTGAGATGGGCAGACAGGTATATATTGTTTATCCATTGATAAAAGAATCTGAGAAAATGGATTACAAAGATTTGGAAGATGGTTATGAAAGTATATCACGCGCATTTCCTTCACCCAAATATGCAGTTAGTGTTGTTCATGGGAAAATGAAAACGGAAGAAAAAGATGCAGCCATGAAATTTTTTGTGAAAGGCCAGACACATATTATGGTTGCTACAACTGTTATTGAAGTAGGAGTTAATATTTCAAATGCTTCCGTTATGGTTATAGAAAGTGCAGAGAGGTTTGGATTGTCACAGTTACATCAGTTGCGTGGAAGAGTAGGACGTGATGTAGATCAGTCGTATTGCGTTTTAATGACATCCTTTAAACTTTCTAATGAAGCCAGAAAACGAATCGATATCATGACCAAAACTAACGATGGTTTTGAAATTGCTGAAGCTGATTTAAAACTACGCGGTCCGGGAGATATTGAAGGTACTCAACAGAGTGGTCTGGCGTTTGATCTGAAGATTGCTAATCTTGGTCAGGATGTGAAATTAATTCAGTACGTTCGTGACATTGCTGAAGAAATTCTGGATAATGATCCTGATTTGAAAAATTCAGATAATTATATTTTAGCAAAACAGCTTAAAAATATCTCAGATAGAAAAGTTGATTTTAGTGTAATTAGTTAATTAGTTTCACGTTTAAGAATCTCAAAAATGCATAAATATTTTTTTCTATTAATTCTCACTGTTAGTACATTTTATTTGAATGCGCAAAATAATAATCCTTGTGAAATAAAAAATGATGCATTTGATTCTGGCGAGAAGTTAGCTTATGTTATTACTTATAACTGGTTTTTTGTTTGGACTGATGTAGGAGGCGTTGAGTTTGAAGCTACAGATGATACAATATTTAATCAGGAAGTATTGAATTTAAAAGGAACAGGTGTCACTTTCTCTTTTTATGACTGGTTTTTTCAGGTTCGCGATGTTTATCAGTCATGGGTAAACCCCGTTAATTTATTACCCGTATATTATCACCGTGATGTGAATGAAGATGGTTATATAATTGATATAAAATATCGCTACGATTTTGAAAATTTACTTGCCTACTCCGAAGTTAAAAAATCCCGAAAACCGTATTATCAGGATACCGTTGCAATTTCTCCTTGTACATACGATGTTATGTCTGTTATTTATCAGGCACGAAATATTGATTTTTCGAAATACAAAAAAAATGAAAAGATTCCTTTTAAAATTTTGCTGGATAATGAAATTCATGATGTTTATATCCGGTATAAAGGAAAAGAAGTAAAAAAAGTGCGTGGCGTAGGTAAATTTAATACAATAAAATTTACAGGATCATTAGTTGCCGGTGATGTTTTTAAAGGTGGCGAAGATTTGTCTATTTGGGTAACTGATGATGAAAACCGGATTCCTCTCTGGATTGAAAGTCCAATAATCGTTGGAACCATAAAAGCACGACTTATAGGATACGAAGGATTAAAACATCCATTAAAGTCTATGATTAAAAAATATTAAATTTTGTTTCCCGTTTTCTACATTTTAAAAGAGTATAGAAACGCGCACAATTATAGTAATTTGAAACGTATTATACAGTCAATAAAATTATTAATTTGTTTGTGTAATTAAAACCACGAATCATCATCAGTGTACCATCCATCATCGGTTAGTTCAATAACATAAGTTTCATCCCATCCGAATTCGTGATGATCATCAATAAATTCTTCTGAACCAGACATATCAGATGTTACTTTTATATCGTAAACATCATCATCTTCTGTATTTAATGTAAACATTTTACTCTCGCCAGGTCCAATATATGTGCTAATTCTATTTGAGCCATAACCAACAGTGCTATAATAAACACCAGTTATAAAGTTAGTTTCAGAAGTGTTTTCGATTTTTAAATTTGCTTCTTCTACAAATAAACCTGGTCTGTCTCTCTCACATGCCGAAATTATTATGATTCCAAACAAAACAAGTATAAATAACTTTTTCATTTCATTTTATTTTTAGTGATTTTTAAATATCTTAATTCCATTATATTAAAAGTGTAAAAATATGTTTAGACCTTTAAGTATTAAAAATATAAACATAAGAATTATATCATAAAAATCGTGCCATATAAAGAATATATAATCACTCTTTCTTATTTAAAATTAAAATAAATAAGTGTTTATGTTCAAAAACCTGACAAAAAGCAATTTTTAATTTTTAAATACGGTTATTTTTGTATCCGATTTCAAAATTTTGAAAAAACCGGATGTCAAATTCTAAATCGATTGAGCATAAAGGACGTATTGATTCTATTGATGGTAATAAAATCAATGTAAGCTTCTTAGCATTGTCCGGATGTGCCTCCTGTCATGCTAAAGGTGTTTGCTCTGCAGCTGATATGCAGGAGAAAAGCGTTGAGGTCTTCGATTATACTAATCAGTATACAACAGGCCAGGAGGTTAATGTAACATTAAAGCAATCGTTGGGATTCAGGGCTTTGTTTTTAGCTTATGTTTTACCATTTATTCTGGTTTTGTTTACCCTTATAATTCTTACTATAATTACAAATAACGAAGCAATATCAGGGATTGGGGCTTTAGTAGTTTTGGTTCCTTATTATCTGGTTTTATTTTTATTAAAAAGTAAGATTAGAAAGAAATTTACATTTACAATAAATAGAATAGATTAAAATTCGGAAACATGAGTACAACAATTTTGTTTACAATTATTTCTCTTAGTGCGATTGGGGCGGCAGCTGCATTAATTTTATATTTCGTAGCTCAGAAATTTAAAGTGTTTGAAGACCCTCGTATTGATCAGGTTGAAGAAATTTTACCTGCTGCAAATTGTGGAGGATGTGGATATCCCGGATGTCGTGGGTTTGCTGAAGCATTGGTTAAGTCGGATGATATTTCAGATTTTTATTGCCCGGTTGGTGGCAATGATACCATGTCTGAGGCTGCTGAAATTCTTGGGAAAGCTGTTGAGGCTAAAGATCCATTAGTTGCGGTTATTAGGTGCTCAGGTTCACCTGAACATCGCAAAAGAGTAAATAAGTACGATGGTGCATCAACATGTGTCATTGTTTCTGCTTTATACTCAGGCGAAACAGGATGTCAATATGGTTGTCATGGATTAGGCGATTGTGTTGATGTTTGTGATTTTGAAGCCATTTACATGGACGAAGAAACAGAGCTCCCGGTAGTAATTGATGATGCATGTACAGCTTGTGGAGCTTGTGTAAAAGCATGTCCTAACGATATAATAGAGCTAAGAAAAAAGAATAAAAAAGATCGAAAGATATTTGTTTCATGTGTTAATATGGACAAAGGAGGAGTTGCCAAAAAAGC
>JAHOYT010000073.1 GCA_019038645.1 Bacteroidales bacterium | reverse complement strand
ATGCATCCCAGTATGGAATTTCTGAATCAGTAAAGTTCACTAAAATATATGATATAATTATAAACAGGATTGTTGTGGCTAATAATAAATAAAAAGCAAGTTTTATTCCTGTCCCGGAAATTTTCAGGTCGTCCTGTTTATTACTTTTAGCACCAAACATCCAGTGATACCAACCATAAACACTTACTATTAGATAATATACCTGCAATCCCATATCGGCATAAAACTTAGTTGAAAAAAATACATATATGTACAATGCAGAAGTAATAAATCCTGCCGGCCAGCACCATACATTTTGCTTAATGGAAAAAAGTATATAAAATAAACCGAAAAACAGACCGAGCAGTTCGATATAATTTTGAGTAATCCACAATAAAACCTGCTGTAACATTTTAAAGAATTATAAAACGTTTCAAATATATCTTATTAATTATAAAATTTCTGGTTTATCTGGCATTTAAAACCTGCTCCTGATAATGATCCCAGTTTTGCATTATTTCAACAGCTTTATTGAAGCCTTTGTCGCGAACGTTAACAATCTCAAAATATTCACTCATATCCCATAAATCACGGGCAATTAAAGCTTTAATAATCAATCTGAAATGCTCCCCTGATTTTTCTACTTCATCTTCTTTGGCTTCTATTTCATTTTCAGCACCATATTCAATTAGGTCATTTAAAATTTTATCTGATACTTCGAAATTTTTGTTAAAAGAATCAAAATCGGCATAATTTGAAGTTAATTTTTTTCTGTTTTTATCAATATACTCCAACACAAAAGAGTTTAAAACTCCTTGTCTTACTATTTTACTATAAAATTTTGTAACAGATGTAGTATCAAGAGGAATAAAAATATCGGGCATAATTCCACCACCACCATATACTATTCGGTTATTCTTCAGGGTATTATATTTTAACGAATCAGGTAAGTTTATACTATCTTTATTTAAAAATTCACCATGCTCATAACGATTAAATAATTCTTTTTCATATTCGTCTTTTCCATCTTCATAAGGCTTCTGAATCAATCTCCCGGTGGGTGTATAATATCTTGCTACTGTTAATCGCAACATTGACCCATCAGGCAAGAACATTGGTTTTTGTACTAATCCTTTTCCAAATGATCGTCGACCAACGATTATTCCTCTGTCCCAATCCTGAATTGCACCGGAAACAATCTCGCTTGCTGACGCAGAACCTTCGTCGATTAAAATAAGTACATTCCCATCTTTAGAAATTCCATTCCCATTTGCCCTACTTTCCGTTCTGGGAGATTGTAGTCCTTGTGTGTACACTATTAACTGACCTGTTTCAAGAAACTGATTTGCAAGATCAATAGCCTTATCTAAATATCCACCTCCATTGTTTCGTAGGTCCAGAATGATTGATTCTGCTCCTTGCTCCTTTAATATATTTATTTTTTCGGTAAATTCAGCCAGGGTTGTCATTGCAAAACGATTTATTTTTATATATGCAATATTACCGCCCACTAAATATGCCGCATCGACACTGTAAATTGGGATTTTATCGCGAATAATAGTAAAATTTAAAATATCCTTAACAGATTTCCTTTTTATCCCAACAATTACTTTTGTTCCCTTTTGTCCTAATAATCTGTCACGTACGCCAGTAGTTGTAATTTCAATGCCTGCCACATTTTCACTATCTATCTCTACAATCCTGTCACCTGCTCTTAATCCTACTTTCTCTGAAGGACCTCCGGATATTGGTGAAATCACATATATTGTATCATTTAAAACATTAAACTGAATTCCAATTCCTTCAAAATTTCCTTCCAAAGGTTCATTCATTTCCTTAACTTCATCAGCTGGAATATATACTGAATGCGGATCTAATTCTTTTAAAATATCAATAATTACATCCTCAACAATTTGTTTTGAATCGATCGAATCAACGTAATACGAAGAAATATATCCTAAAGCTCTGCTGAACTTAAAAATATCCTCTGTTAAGTACTGAGAGTAAATTTTTGCCGGAAAAATAAATAGTAATAATATAATAATATATTGACTGATCCTTATTCTGTTCATAATTTTTAAATTTATGTTCCAGGTTATATAACAAATTTTAATCCAGGATTGTTATCTTGGGATAAGGTTAAAAGGAATTTTTATTACATCGGACAAATCCTCGCCATCTTCAAATATCTGGTCATCAACATCATCATATACCCAATCTACCTTAATATTAGCTCCTTTACTGAAAAGCTGTTTAAAAAGATCCAGAATTTGCAGAATATATTTTGAGGATGCAGAATTCATATAAGTTAAATCAAATTTTAGTTGAAACTCCAAATTTTTTAGATCACTTTCATTTTGGGTTATTTTTTTTACGTAAGTTTCAACTTTGTATATAACAGATTCGTAAAAAGCAACAACATCTTCAGGTCGTGAAATTCCGATTAAATCAAATTTATGATTTTTAACATCAAATATTATTTTTGGACTAAACTCTGTTGATTCAATATATAGGTTTTCCATGATATGTAAGAAGGCTATTTATTTGAAATTAATGATTATTTCAAGTGTGAAATATAATAATTTATTGTCAATTTTATGGAAGGAATATTCAGTTTTATTCATGGTGTTCCTATTAATCCGGTTTCTGCGAATGTTAATCGGGGATAATATTTTTTCTTATTCCCATATTTTGCTAAAAATCAACAGGGAGATAAATAAAAAAAGGGAAATCTCCCTTTTTACATCTATTCCCATTCTATTGTTGCAGGTGGTTTAGAGCTTATGTCATAAACAACTCTGTTTATTCCTCTTACTTTATTAATTATTTTATTTGAGATATCAGCCAAAAACTCATATGGCAAATGCGACCAGTCAGCTGTCATACCATCGGTAGAAGATACAGCCCTTAGCGCAACAGCATTTTCATAAGTTCTTTCATCGCCCATTACACCAACCGATTGCACAGGAAGAAGAATTACACCAGCCTGCCATACTTTATCATATAATCCGTATTCTTTTAATCCTTCAATATAAATATCATCAACCTCCTGTACAATACTTACTTTTTCGTGTGTTATATCTCCAAGAATTCTTATTGCGAGTCCGGGTCCGGGGAACGGGTGTCTTTGTAATAATTCTCTTTTTAGTCCTATTGATGCACCAACTCTGCGAACCTCATCTTTAAATAATAATTTTAAAGGTTCAACAATTTTCAGGTTCATTTTTGCAGGTAAACCTCCAACATTATGATGAGATTTTATAGTTGCAGAAGGACCATTAACAGATATTGATTCTATAACATCGGGGTAAATTGTTCCCTGAGCAAGCCACTTTACACCTTTTATTTTATGTGCTTCCTTATCGAATATTTCAATAAATTCACGGCCAATAACTTTTCTTTTACCTTCCGGATCAGAAATTCCCTTTAGCTGACCAAGAAACTGTTCTTTTGCATCAACACCAATTACATTAAGTCCCATATCTTTATATGAATCAAGGACTTTCCCATATTCATTTTTCCGCAACAAACCGTTATCTACAAAAATACAGGTAAGATTTTCACCAATAGCTTTATGTAATAATACCGCTGCAACTGAAGAATCAACTCCTCCTGATAATCCAAGAACAACTTTGTCGTTGCCTAATTTTTCTTTTAACTCTTTTATTGTATCATCGGCAAAAACTGATGGAGTCCAGTCTTGCTTACATCCACAAATATTAACCAGAAAATTTTTCAGTAATTGTTTTCCCTGAGTAGTATGATAAACTTCCGGATGAAACTGAATACCATAAGTCTCCTCTCCTGTTATCTGGAAACCTCCAAACTTAACATCGCTTGTGCTTGTAATAACCTTGTAATTTTCAGGAACTCTGGTAATGGTATCGCCATGCGACATCCAAACCTGTGTATCTAATTCAAGACCTTTCATAAGCTTATTATCCTTATCGATATAATTTAAGCGTGCACGACCATACTCACGGTGCTTTGATGGTAAAACTTCTCCACCATAATTATGGGCCAAAAACTGAGCTCCATAACAAACTCCAAGTAATGGAAATTTATTTTTAATTTCGGATAGATCAGGAATCGGAGCGTTTTCATCCCGAACAGAAAATGGACTACCTGAAAGGATTACTCCTTTAAATTCCGAATTATCAAGTTTTAGATTTTTATTAAAAGGATGAATCTCGCAATAAACATTTAACTCACGTACTCTTCTGGCTATCAACTGAGTATATTGCGATCCGAAATCTAAAATTAATATTTTTTCGTGCATGCTTTTTATTTTTTTGGTCTCAAATTAATATTTAAGCAAAGATAATATTATTGAATTAATTACCGGTTGAGCGAAACTAAATAAAAAAGTCCCCGAAGCGGGGACTCATCAAATTAATTAAATTTTTTGAGAATGTCTTTTACAGCATCTTTATGAATTGTAAAATCCATCATCTTTAGTTTAATATAATCTTCATGAAAAAAGTAATAACCAAATTCAGATGCATCGTGATCATTATTTCTTGAACCACTACTTGAGTCTTTAATTAAAAACCAATCTGCTCCATCCTTTTCAAGATATCCCACTAAATGCATCCCATGATCATCGGTTGTAGTTTCATTTGAGAAACGAAACTGACGGGAATCTTCATCAATGTATTCTGAAGGAATATCATAAGTTGGTACTAATGCTACTTGTGTTTTTCTTGAAAATCCTGATTCCGAAACATCACCGCCAATGCTCATTGTATATCCCTCTTTAATTGCTTTTTTAACTATGTCCATATATACATCCAGAGGTACATTGTAATAATCTTTATTGTGCCACCAATTATCCGGCACTTTATACTCAACTTGTTGCCAGTATGGCTCTTGTTTATACGAAAGTATCTCTACATAATTATCCGGATTAATCTTTAAATAATCTTTTAAATAAGACTTAGGCGTATATTTTTTACCATCAATGTTAAATTCAGCTGGAGGTTCTCCAATGTGATAATTCATTATACTCTTTATTGTTTCTAAAACTATTTTTTCATTCCAGACATTATTTTCTTTAACCGATTGTAGATATCCCATCATTTCCTCGTACATAGCGTCATGCGAATGATATTTTCTCTCATGCAATAAACCTGTATAAACATCAGTAGGAACAGCACCATATTTTGTAAATATTCTGGCTACAGCATTGCCTTCTGAACCCTGATCAAACAACGAATTTCCTCTTTCCTGTATAAATCTCTGCGCTTTCTCTACGTATTCCCAATAAACAATAAAAATTTCTGACAACTTAACTTCTTTATTCTGAAGACGCTTTACTTCAGATTCATACATAGAAATTGTTGAATACGCCCAACACGAAGCTGCATTACCCTGTGAAATTACAGGATTAGCCCATTCTCTTTTATATAAACTAACTTTATCAGGCAAATCAAGACCTGAGTGATCCATCATAAACTTTTTCTCCTTTTCTTCAGGATTAAGTTTTTCTTCTATAACGGATACATCCTTAAGTATAAAATTCTGATAAAATCCTGCTTTATATTCTTCAAAAACAGATTTATCTTTTTTCTGCGCTAATACATTTAATACTAATACAAAAACAACCAAAAACAGTACAATTTTTTTCATTTTACAGATTTATTAATCATTATTTTAAGATCCAAAATTACATTCTTTATTCTTCTCGTGTTAATTCTATTCTATGCTTTTCACCATCCTCAGCAGATATTATATTTGGAAAAATTTCTCTGGCTTCATTTAAAATAACACCAACATCTTTATACCTTGCTGAAAAGTGCCCAATAATTAATTTCCCAACATTTGCCTTTTTTGCTATGTTTGCTGCGTCTTCGGATGTTGAGTGAGTAGTTAATTTCGCCTGACGTTTCATATCCATGCCAAATGTAGCTTCATGAAATAATAAATCAACACCGTTAATTACAGGAATGATTTTCTCTGAATAAGCAGTATCTGTACAATATGCATAAGATCTGGTTTTATAAGGCGGTAAGGTTAGTTTCTCATTTGAAATGATTTCATTGTTATCGTTAATAAAATCATCACCTTCCTGAACACTTCTAATTTTGCTTATCGGAATCCTGTAATTCTCAACAACATTTTTTCTTAAATTTCTTAAATGTGGTTTTTCGGTAAATTTAAATCCGCAAGTAGGTACACGATGCTTAAGAGGTATTGTTTCAACTATAACTTTTTCATCTTCATAAATTATTTCGTTTCTTTTTGGTTTTAATAAATGAAATATTATACTGAATGAAATGTTTTTTTCAAAATACTCCAGATGTCCGTTTAAAATATTTTCCAGTTCCGGGTGAGAATAAATGTGTAAATCCTTCTCACGATTAAGCAAATTAAATGTTGAAATTAAGCCAAACAATCCAAAAATATGGTCGCCATGAAGGTGGCTGATAAAAATATGATCTATTTTACCAAACCTGATTTTATTTTTTCGTATTTGTATCTGTGTTCCTTCTCCGCAGTCAATTAAAAAAAACCGCTCATGTACATTAAGTACATGAGCGGTTAAGTTTCTTTTCGAAGTTGGAATAGCGGAGCTGCTTCCTAATATTGTTAATTCAAAAGTCAAACCTAAAATGGTTTATTTATCACTGTTTCCTTCTTTATCTTCATTAACAACTATATCAACTGCTTCTTCTGTTGAATATGCAATATTCAACACTGTATCCAACTGCGATATGGTAATTAATCTGTCAACAGCATCATTTAATCCTGTTAAAACAAATATTCCATTTGCATTCTTACAAAGACGATTGGCAACAAGAATAGCACTTAATCCGGATGAATCGCAATATCTGCAATTACTTAAATCAAGAATAATATTTTTTTCTCCTTTTCCTGAAATAAGGACTAATTCGGACTTTAAACTTGGAGCTACATTCGTATCAAGTTTTTCTTCCATTACCTGAATTAAAGTGTACTTTTCGAGTTTTTCAATCTTAAATTCCATTGTAATTGTTTTTAATTTAAAAAAGAGTTATTCAGTTGCACTTTCTTCACTATCCTTATCAGCCTTTTTTTCCTTTTTCGCTTTAGGCTTCACTTCCTTCTTTGCTACTTCCTTTTCAACTTTTTCTACTTTTGCTTCCTCTTTTTTAGCTTTTGGTTTTGCCTTTGTTTTCGTTGTTTTAACGTCCTCTTTTTTAGCTTCTTCTTTGGCATCCATTTCCGCTTTCTTCACAGCTATCTCTTTCTTCTGCTCCTGTTCCATTTCATTCTTAAGCGATGCTAATTCTGAAATATCTCCTAAAGTAGTTTTTTCAAGATTTGTTTTGATTTTCTTTACAGCTTTTTTATTAGCAGCAGATTTCTGTTTTCTTTCTGTAACAGCTTCACCTTTCTTTTCATCTTCAAACACTCTGCTGTGCGACAAGATAATCTTTTTTGATGACTTAGAGAATTCTATAACTTTGAAATCAAGTTTCTCTTCTGCTTTTGCTGCACTTCCATCTTCCTTAACAAGATGTTTTGGAGTAACAAAACCTTCAACACCGTAAGGTAAAGCAATTACTGCACCTTTATCAAATATATTAACTATTGTACCTTCATGTATTGATCCTGCTGTAAAAACAGTTTCGAATACGTCCCATGGATTTTCTTCCAACTGCTTATGACCTAAGCTTAGCCTTCTGTTTTCCTTGTCAATTTCCAGTACAACAACCTCAATACTTTCAGCTATTGCAGTAAATTCAGCAGGGTGTTTTATTTTCTTAGTCCATGAAAGGTCTGATATATGAATTAGTCCATCAACACCTTCTTCTATTTCAACAAATACTCCAAAATTAGTGAAGTTGCGTACAGTTGCAGAATGTTTGCTTCCTGCTACATATTTTTCATCAACATTACTCCATGGATCTGTCTTTAATTGTTTAATTCCTAAAGACATTTTTCTTTCTTCTCTGTCGAGAGTAAGTATTTGTGCTTCAACACCATCATTAACCTGTAAAAATTCCTGAGCACTTCTTAAATGCTGAGACCAAGACATTTCAGATACATGAATAAGACCTTCAACACCTGGTTGAATTTCAATAAATGCACCATAATCAGCTAAAACAACAACTCTTCCTTTAACGGTATCACCAACTTTAAGTTTCTTGTCCAGTGAATCCCACGGATGTGGAGTCAATTGTTTTAATCCAAGAGCAATTCGTTTCTTATCATCATCAAAATCAAGAATAACAACATTTAATTTCTGGTCTAATTCAACGATTTCTTCAGGATGATTTACTCGTCCCCATGATAAATCAGTAATGTGGATCAATCCATCAACACCACCAAGATCAATAAATACACCGTAAGAAGTAATATTTTTAACAGTTCCTTCAAGAACCTGACCTTTTTCCAGTTTAGCAATAATTTCTTTCTTTTGTTGTTCAAGTTCCTCTTCAATAAGAGCTTTATGAGAAACAACAACATTTTTAAATTCATGATTGATTTTAACAACCTTGAATTCCATGGTTTTTTCTACATAAACATCGTAATCACGAATTGGTTTAACGTCAATTTGTGAACCAGGTAAGAATGCCTCGATACCAAATACGTCAACGATCATACCACCTTTTGTACGACATTTAATAAAACCTTTAATAATTTCATCTTTTTCAAGAGCTTCGTTTACACGATCCCATGAACGTAATGCTCTTGCTTTTTTATGAGAAAGTACTAACTGACCATCTTTGTCTTCCTGACTTTCAACATAAACTTCCACTTTATCACCAGGTTTTAGATCCGGATTATAGCGGAATTCATTTAAACTAACAACGCCTTCAGATTTGTAACCAATATTGATCACAACTTCACGTTTGTTCATAGATACAACAGCTCCATCAATTACTTCATTTTCAGTAATTGTTGAAAGCGTTTCATCATACAATTTTTCAAATTCTACTCTCTCCTTAGACTCAGCAGCTTCTTTTTCATTTGAAATGTTATCCCAATCAAATTCATCACCAGGAGTAGCAAATTCAACAACAGATCTTTCTTCTTTCTTTTCAATACCTTTAGCCGGACCGGCAGGTTTTTCTTCTTTGGCAGTCTCCTCAACCTTTACAGATTCTTCAACTTGCACGTTTTCCTTCTGCTCAACATTCTCGGTTTGCTCAACAGATTTATTCGCCTCTTTTTCAGTCATTTAAGTAAATTAATTAATTTTTAGTAAGTTAGACATTATATTTATAAACTAAATTAGTGTGCAAAAGTATAATTTTTATTTAATTATTTAAAAATAAAGATACTAAAAAAACCATATATTAATCAAATAAGTAATCCATATAATAACAAACTGTTACTTTCTTCTTATATAATAGATCAATTTAAAGCAGAATTAAATCGGCAATTTTTTCTTTCAAAGTTATTCTGTCAACAGGTTTTGTGAAGAATCCGGAAATTCCTTTTTGAAATAATTGGTCTTTAATTTCATCGTCATCCATACCTGAAATTACTATAATAGGGATTTTACTCTTGTTAAGTTTATGCTTAAGTATGCTTATTAATTCGACACCACCTAAACCAGGCAAATTAAGATCTGCTATTACCAAGTCCGGAATGTTTTTTGTATCAATTAAATCAATTGCTTCTGCAGAGCTTTCTGCAAACATTAAATTATACTTCTGACACAATAGTTTTTGGATTATCTTTCGATAAATTATGTCATCATCAATAATCAATATTTTATTTTTCATTTAACTAAATTATTCTATGATAAAGTTATAATATTTTTGACTAAATAGCATTAATTAAAATTAAAGTGCAAAAGTATGTTAAAAAATGGGGAAATAATTTAGTATAAAAATAATTCTTAGTAAGTTCGTAAACTTTTTATAGTTTGATTTCTTATAATTAAAATACATTTAGTATGAAAATTGCAATAGCAGGAACAGGATATGTAGGTTTATCTAATGCTGTGTTACTATCTCAAAAGCATGAAATAGTGGCTTTAGATATTGACCAGGAAAAAGTTGATAATATTAATAATAGAGTTTCTCCAATTGTTGATGCTGAAATTGAAGATTTTTTTAAAACTAAAGAACTGAATTTATTAGCTACTTTAGATAAAGATATAGCCTATAAAGATGCTGATTATGTAATTATTGCTACGCCAACAGATTATGATGCTGAAAAAAATTATTTTAATACAGATAGTGTAGAGAAAGTTATTCAAGACGTGAATTCCATAAATCCAAAAGCAGTTATGATGATTAAATCAACTGTACCGGTTGGGTTTACTAAAGAGGTTAAAGAAAAGTTTTCTATTGATAATATTATCTTCTCTCCTGAATTTCTAAGAGAAGGTAAAGCTCTTTATGATAACTTATATCCTTCCAGAATAATTGTTGGAGAGAAATCAGAAAGAGCAGAAAGATTTGCAAATCTATTGATAGAGGGAGCGTTAAAAGAAAGTGTTGAAACACTTTTCATTAGCTCAACAGAGGCTGAAGCAGTTAAATTATTCTCAAATACTTATCTTGCTATGAGAGTTGCTTTCTTTAATGAGTTAGATACTTATGCAGAAGTAAGAGGATTAAATTCAAAAGAGATTATCGAAGGTGTTGGATTAGATCCAAGAATTGGAGATCATTACAATAATCCGTCTTTTGGTTATGGAGGTTATTGTCTGCCAAAGGATACAAAACAATTGAAAGCAAATTATGATGATGTCCCAAATAATATTATTTCAGCTATTGTTGATGCTAATAGAACCAGAAAAGATCATATAGCTGATATGATTCTTAGAAAGAAACCTGAAATTGTTGGTATTTATAGATTAACAATGAAAACAGATTCTGATAATTTTAGGGCTTCCTCTATACAAGGATTAATGAAGAGAATAAAAGCTAAAGGTATTGAAGTTGTAATCTATGAACCGGTTCTAGAGGAAAATGAGTTTTACCACTCAAGAGTTATTAAAGATCTGAAGGAATTCAAAAAGATTTCAAGTGTAATTGTAAGTAATAGATTAAGCCCGGACTTAGAAGATGTTAGAGATAAAGTATATACAAGAGATCTTTATACAAGAGATTGAGATAGAAGGTATGAAAAATTGGGGCTGAACATATTATGGAATTGGCAGATAAAAATTCGTTTTTTTTATAAAATCTTTAAAGCTGGTGTAATATTACATCAGCTTTTCTTAATTTTACCTGATAACAAAAAAGATATTCATATTAAAATCATACAATGAAAGGTATTATTTTAGCAGGAGGAGCAGGAACAAGACTGTATCCTATAACAAAAAGCATCTCAAAACAAATAATTCCAATTTATGATAAACCGATGATTTATTATCCTTTATCAGTTTTAATGCTTGCCGGAATTCAGGAAATTCTGATTATTTCTACGCCAAAAGATATTCATTTGTATGAAGACTTGCTCGGGAACGGAAAACAACTTGGACTTAATTTGTCATATGAAATTCAACCATCACCTGACGGACTGGCTCAAGCCTTTATTATTGGTGAAAAATTTATTGGTAATGATAGCGTTTGTATGGTGTTAGGCGATAATATATTCTATGGTTACGGATTTACTAAAATTCTGACAAATGCTTCAAAAATTAAGGATGGAGCAGTTGTTTTTGGATACTATGTAAACGACCCTAATCGTTATGGTGTTGTGGAGTTTGATGAATCAGGAAAAGTTTTAAGTATAGAGGAAAAACCAGAAAACCCAAAGTCCAATTATGCCGTAACAGGGCTTTATTTTTACTCAAATGATGTTATTGGAAAAGCAAAAAATCTTAAACCCGGTATAAGAGGGGAACTTGAAATTACTGATTTAAACAAATTGTATCTGGATGAGAATAAATTAAAAGTTGAATTATTAGGACGTGGATTTGCATGGCTTGATACAGGAACACATGAAAGTCTGCTTCAGGCTTCGAATTACGTTTCTACTATTGAACAGCGTCAGGGTCTTAAAATTGCATGCATTGAAGAGATTGCCTATAAAAAAGGATTTATTAATAAAGAACAACTCATTAAATTGGGCAAAGAGCTAAATAAAAATCAATACGGAGAATATTTATTGAAAATTGCAAACGAAATTTAAAAATGGAAGTTACAAAAACTGATTTTCCCGGATTAATTATTATTAAACCTCATATTTTTGAAGATAACAGAGGATATTTTTTTGAAAGTTATAACAAAGATAAAATTGGTACGGTAATTGAAAACACTGCCTTTGTGCAGGACAATCAATCTAAATCAGCTTTTGGAACTATCCGTGGGTTGCATTATCAGCTGGAACCATACGCGCAATCAAAACTAATAAGAGTTTTACATGGAAAAATTCTGGATGTAGTTGTTGATATCAGAGAAGAATCACCGACATATGGTAAGCATTACAGCATTGAATTATCGTGCGAAAACAAACGACAGCTTTTTATTCCCAAAGGCTTCGCTCATGGGTTTTCTGTTTTAAGTGAAACAGCGGTTGTATTTTATAAAACCGATCAATTTTACAACCCCGCATCTGAAAGAGGAATTAATTATAATGATGAAAATTTAAAAATTGACTGGAAAATTAATACTGAGAATGCAATAATATCATCAAAAGATAAAGTTTTACCAACATTTAATGAATCAGAAAAAAACTTTAAATATTAGGATTGATATGATTAATATACTTGTTACAGGAGCAAACGGACAATTAGGTAATGAATTTAGATCGATTTATAAAGATGAAAGCATTGCGTTTGAAAAACCTGTAAACTTTGTATTCACAGATATTGATACACTTGATTTATCAAATAAAATATTTTTAAAGAAGTTTTTACAGGATCATTCATTTGATTTTATTATTAATTGTGCTGCCTATACAAATGTTGATTTAGCTGAAACAGAAAAGGAAAAAGCGTTTGAAGTAAATGCAAACTGTGTAAAAAACATTACCGAATCTATAACTGATAAAAATACAAAGCTCATTCATATTTCAACAGACTATGTATTTGATGGTAACAGTTGTATTCCATACTCTGAAAAAATGCAGCCTAATCCGCAATCAGTCTACGGAAACTCAAAGCTTGATGGTGAAAAATATGCACTAAGTTTTACTAAATCAATTGTTATTAGAACGTCCTGGCTTTATTCAGCTTATGGTAAAAATTTTGCAAAAACTATTCATAAGTATTGTAAAGAAAAAGAATCATTGAATGTAGTCTTCGATCAAATTGGTACACCAACATATGCCAATGATCTTGCAAAAGCAACTCTTCTGATAATCAAACAATCAGTTAAAGATAAGCGATTTATCACAGGCATTTATCATTATTCTAACGAAGGAGTTTGTAGTTGGTATGATTTTGCTAAAATTATTGCAGAAAAAGCATATTCAAATTGTAAAATAAACCCTATAGAATCAAAAGATTATCCAACACCGGTAAAACGACCATTTTACAGTGTATTAAACAAGAGTAAAATTAAATCTGTTTATAATATTGAAATCCCACACTGGCAGGATAGTCTTAACGAATTTTTTAAAGTTTTATAATTATTAAATCTGCGATTCGTTTTCAAATAATCATTTTATTAACTTTATAAATTACAACTTACCGGACTTTCCAGAGACAGTTAAAAAGGCAGTCAGGTTAAAATAAACATTATGGCTGATAATGAATTATTAAAAAAAGTTCAATCAAAAGCAAATATCTGGTTGAATTCTGATATAGATGAAAAATCTAAGAAAGAAATAGAAAATTTACTTAATAATAACGAACCGGAACTAATTGAATCCTTTTATAAGGATCTGGAATTCGGAACAGGCGGTTTAAGAGGCATTATGGGTCCGGGAACCAACAGAATGAATATTTATACTGTTGGAATGGCAACTCAGGGCTTAAGTAACTATCTGAAAAAACAATTTGATGACATAAAGCAAATTAAAGTAGCGATTGCATACGATTCAAGAAATAACAGCAAGCTTTTTGCTGAAAAAACTGCAAGTGTATTTTCTGCAAATGGTATAAAAGTTTATTTATTTGAAAATCTACGTCCTACTCCGGAACTATCGTTTGCCATAAGAAATTTTGGTTGTCAGAGTGGTATTGTAGTAACAGCATCACATAATCCTAAAGAATATAACGGGTACAAAGTTTATTGGGATGATGGCGGACAAATAATTAACCCGCATGATAAAAATATCATTGAAGAAGTTAAAAAGATTACAAATATTGCTGATATTCAATTTGATGACACATTAAAGAATATTGAAATCATTGGAGAAAAAATTGACAAGATATATTTAAAAGAACTTTCTAAGCTTTCGTTAAATCCGAAAGTCATAAAAAACCAAAAAGATTTAAAAATTGTTTACACTCCTATTCACGGAACTGGTGTCGAATTAGTTCCAAAAGCTTTGAAAGCGTACGGCTTTGAAAATATTACAATTGTCGAAGAACAAAAAATACCGGACGGGAATTTCCCAACCGTTAAATCGCCCAATCCGGAAGAACCAGCGGCGCTTGAATTAGCTTTAAAAAAAGCAAAGGAAATAGATGCTGATATTGTTATGGCAACAGACCCTGATGGCGACCGTGTTGGAATTGCAGTAAAAAATATTAGTAACGAGTTTATTCTTTTAAATGGGAATCAGGCAGCAGCACTTTTGATAAATTATCTGATTTCGCAATGGAAAGCAACTGGCAAACTAAAAGGCAAAGAATATATTGTTAAAACAATTGTAACCAGCGAATTATTAAAAGATATAGCTGATAAGTACAATGTGGAATGTTATGATGTATTAACCGGATTCAAATATATTGCCGATATCATTAAGCAAAAAGAAGGTGAAAAGAAATTCATAGGCGGAGGCGAAGAAAGCTATGGCTACCTAGCAGGTGAATTTGTAAGAGATAAAGATGCTGTAATGTCTTGCGCATTACTTGCAGAAACTGCTGCAATGGCAAAAGAAAAAGGCAAAACTCTTTATCAGGAACTAATTGATATTTATATTGAATTTGGATTTTATAAAGAAAAACTAATATCTGTTGTAAGAAAAGGAAAAAAAGGTGCTGAAGAAATTCAGGAAATGATGGATAATTTCAGAAACAATCCTCCACAAACTATTAATAATTCTAACGTAATGTTAATTCATGACTTTCTGAAACAAAAAACATTTGACCAGATAAGTCATTTACGTTATGAAATAAATCTTCCAAAATCGAATGTTCTGCAATTCATTTTAAAAGACGGCTCTAAAATTTCTGTCAGACCATCAGGTACTGAACCGAAAATTAAATTCTATTTTGGGGTACATGAAAATTTAGAAACCAGAGAAAATTTTGACAAAATGAACAATTTGCTTGATGAAAAGATTGATTATATTGTTAAATCATTGGGAATAAATTTGTAATTTGCTTTACCGGATTTACTTCCGGAAGTATGAACTGAAATTTGAGAAAAAAGTAATATGAAATCATTCAGAAAAGAAGTCTGGCTTAACACGTCCCGAAGACGGGAATATATAAATATAACTACGATTGTTGAACAGGAACTTGCAAAAAGCGGAATTAAAGAAGGCATTATATTAGTAAATGCAATGCACATAACTTCAAGTGTTTTTATTAATGATGATGAATCAGGATTACATGAAGATTTTGAAAAATGGCTTGAAGGACTGGCACCGGAAAAACCTTACTCACAATACAAACACAATTACGCTGAAGATAATGCAGATGCTCATCTAAAAAGAACAATTATGGGCCGCGAAGTTATTGTTGCTATTACAGAAGGAAAACTGGATTTTGGTCCCTAGGAGCAAATTTTCTATGGCGAATTTGATGGTAAAAGACGAAAACGTGTATTAATTAAAATTATTGGAGAATAAATTCAATCCGGAGTTTCAGTTTCGATGTTGTATTTCTATTATTAAACCTTTTCAAAAATTTCCTGTTCTATACTAAAATCTTAGTATGTCGCACAGTCATCATCATAAAGAACCAAATAAAAAAAATCTACTTTTTAGTGTTATACTAAATGCTACTATAACCTTAGCCGAATTTATCGGAGGAATACTTTCCAACAGCCTTGCCCTTTTATCAGATGCAATTCATAACCTTAGTGATACAATGGCCATAATAATAAGCTATGTGGCACTAAAAACAAGTAAAAGAAAATCGAATACTAAAAATACTTTTGGATATAAACGAATTGAAATACTTGCTGCACTGTTTAATGCTTTTCTTTTGATTAGTATTTCATTATATCTTTTTTATGAAGCCTACCAACGCTTTTTAAATCCGGAACCTATTAAAGGGAAATTAATGTTTATTGTAGCTTCTGTAGGATTGGCAGGTAATCTTATATCAGTACTATTACTTCATAAAGATTCTTCACATAATCTGAATATTAAAGCAGCCTATCTTCATTTAATCGGCGATACTTTATCTTCAGTTGGAGTTATAATTGGTTCAGTACTAATATATTATTGGAATATATACTGGATAGATTCTTTATTAACTGTTATTATTGGTATTGTTATAATTAAGGCTACATGGGGGATTTTAAAGGAAACTATCGAAATATTAATGCAAGCCAGTCCCACAGGATTAGATCTTAAAGAAATTAAAACAGCACTGGAAAAACATCCCGGAATAAAAGACATTCATCATATTCACTCATGGCGATTATCTGACAGTATTATACATTTCCAGTGCCATGCCGATGTAAATAACAATCTACCCATTAATGAAATTGACACAATTAGAATTGAGCTGGAAAACATTCTACATCTTAAGTTTGGAATAGATCATATAACTATTCAGATGGAACTGGATACATGTTCCAAAAAATCAGCTATTTATTAAGATCGTTTAGTTTTCAGAATTAAAAAACCGTTTGTCAAAATTCACAAGAAATAACTTTTCTTCAGAGCGTGTAAATGCAGTATAAAGCCAGCGCAGGTATTCCTTATCCATCATATCATCAGAAATATATCCATGATCAATATATACATTTTTCCACTGTCCTCCCTGGGCTTTATGACATGTAATTGCATATGAAAATTTTACCTGAAGTGCATTAAAGAATTCATCATTACGAACACTTTCATACTGCTTTTTCTTTGTTTTTTCGTTTTTATAATCTTCCATTACGTTATAAAACAGATGCTTATTATCTTCGCCTGTTAAAGATGCAGAATTTATATTCAGTGTATCAAGTATAATTTTACAATCTATTTCTAAATCATCATAATCAATAAAACGTAACACAACATCGGCAAATCTAAAACCATACCGTTCAGTATAATTATTAATCTTAATTATTTCTGCAATATCACCATTTGCAATAAAATCAATCTTATCATTTTCATCAATCCAATAGTAATTATTTTTAACAATCATTAGATAATCACCCTTTTCAATTTCTTCTTCTCTCCACAGAATCTGACTTCTTATTCCCTTATTATATTGATTTGCTCTTTTGTTGGAACGTGTAATAATAATTGTTCCTTCGTATCCTGACAAGTTATATGAGTCAGAAATCGATTCGATTAACTCATCTCCGGGTATTCTTTCTATATCATTAACATTACTAAGATTTAATTTGGGAAAAACATTGCTGTCTTCGGCAACGAGGTTTCTTATTTCTGTTGCATTATTAAGAACTCCGGAGTTTTTTTCTTGTCTTACAACCTCTTTTAAATTATATTCAATAACCCGAAACCCGTATCTCGCAAGCTGCTCAGAATCAAGTGCCGGACTTACACTTATTCCAACCGGGGGTAATTGGGCTGTGTCACCAATCAGAATAAGTTTGCATTTTTTATTATTGTAAACATACTTAATTAAATCATCCTGTAATCTTCCGGAACCAAAAACAGAAATGTCAGGACTACTGTTCGAAATCATTGAAGCTTCATCAACAATAAAAAAAGTATTGGAATGAAGGTTTACGTCCAGTGCAAAAACACCAAATCCGTCTTTCGATGATTTTTGTCTGTAAATTTTTTTATGTATTGTATATGCATTTTTCTTAGAGTAAGCTGTTAATACTTTTGCCGCGCGACCCGTGGGTGCAAGTAACACCGATTTAACCCGGAGCTTTTTGAATGCATTTACCAAAGCACTTATTATTGTTGTTTTTCCGGTTCCTGCATAACCCTTAACCAAAAATATTTTATCATGATTTTCGTCCAATATAAATTCTGACAAACCACTTATTAAATCAGTCTGACCTTTAGTCGGTTTGTGATTTAACATTTCCAGAATTATGTTTTTTATGTGATCCTTTAACATTTTCAGTAAATAAATGTATGATATAAATTTAAAATTTAATTTTTTCTTATAAATTTGCAAACAAACATATAAAATTAAATCACGCAAAATGAAAAAAATAATTCAAATCGCATTAGCAATTGCAATTCTTGTCTTAGTATACTTTATTTGGGAAAGTATTCAGACACCTATTCGTTTCAATAAAGAAAAAGATACCCGATACGCTGCAACAATACAGAAATTAAAAGACATCAGAACTGCACAGATTGCCTATAAAAGTGAGTACGGTAAATTTACAGGAAGCTTCGATACTTTAATTTATTTCATTAAAAATGATTCTATGAAGTTGGTAAAAGCAGAAGGTGCTGTTTCTGACGAATTATTAGAAATGGGCTGGACTGAAGAAATTGCTGTCAAAGAAGGATTAATTGTTCGTGATACAATAAGAATTGCTATTATAGACACTTTATTCGCTGATGATTTTAATGCTGATGATTTATGGAAAGTTCCTTTTACTGAGAATGAATCATTTGAAATGGCAACAGCTAAATTAATTGTATCAAAATTAAATGTAAATGTATTTGAGGCAAAGATTCATAATAATGTGTTACTTCACGAATTGAATCGTCAGTTAGTTATTAACTTAAACGACCGAATGAAGAATCAAAATAACTTTCCGGGAGTAAAAGTTGGTGATGTTGTTGAGCCTAATAATAATTCAGGGAACTGGGAATAAGAAACTTAAAACATGCAGGAATTTGCTTTTGTTGATGAAACATTAGATATAAATTTAACTCTATCATATAAATTGTCCATTCAGGCTAACCTGAATGGACTTTCTTTTTGTATTCTTGATCCTGTAAGAAATAAATTCATTGCCCTGTCACATAAAAATTTTGAAAAAGATTTATTTATTGATTATTTACTTAATTATGTAAAAGAATATATTGATAGCAATGAGTTACTTAACAAACCCTTTAAAAACACCAGAATTATTTGGTTATCGGATAAATGTACATTAATTCCGGATATCCTCTTTGATGAAAATAACCTGAAAAAGTATTTTGAGTTCAACCAAAAACTGGATGAACTGGATGAGATTCATTTTAAAAAACTGAAATATTCTGATTCATATAGTGTTTATACCATACCAAATCTTTTTGCGAGTTTATTTATTAATAAATTTGGTGATATAACATTTTATAATCAGCAGATTCCATTTATTAATACTATTCTATTCAAACATCATTCTGAAACAAAAAAAGTTTTTGTACATATTAATGAGGATTTTATTGATATTGGGATTACTGAGAATGGAAAATTAATTTTTTATAACAACTTCCGTTATAAAACCGATCATGATCTTATGTACTTTACAATGTATATTTATGATAAGCTCAATTTAAATACTGACAATACCGAATTGATTATCAGCGGTAACAGAGATAAAAAATCAATTTTCTACTTAGAACTAAAGGATTTTATCAGGCATATTAGATTTGATAAACTACCGGAAGATTATTCGTATAGCTATACGTTTAATAAAATACCAGAGCATACATTTACCAACTTGTTTAATTTACAGTTGTGCGAATAGTTAGCGGAATATATAAAGGGAGGCATATAAAAGCTCCTAAAAACTTTAGGGCAAGGCCTACAACCGATTTTGCCAAAGAGAATCTTTTTAATATTCTGAATAACAATTTTGATTTCTCGGAACTATCTGTTCTGGATCTATTTTCAGGTACAGGAAGTATATCTTATGAATTTGCATCAAGAGAATGTGTTTCGGTAATATCGGTAGAAAGTAATTTCAGACATCATGCTTTCATAAAAAAGACAATTGATGAATTGGGCATAACTAATGTTAAAGCTTTTAAATCAGATGCTTTTAGATATGTAAAATCATACCGGGATAAATTTGATATTATTTTTGCTGATCCACCCTATGAATTAAAAGAAATAGATTCAATTCCGGATTTCATTTTTAAGCATGAAATATTGAATAAAGATGGCTGGCTCATTGTTGAACATGGTGGCAAAACCAACTTTAGTAAGCAAAAAGGTTTCTTAGAATTAAGAAAGTACGGAGGTGTAAACTTCAGTATTTTTGAGAATCAGGAAAAGAGCTAAAAAAGAATATTTATTTCTAAAAAATTTCATAAAAACTTTTGGTGAATTAAAAATATAAGTTATTTTTGCAACGCAATTATGCAAACGGTTTGGTAGTTCAGTTGGTTAGAATGCCTGCCTGTCACGCAGGAGGTCGCGAGTTCGAGTCTCGTCCAGACCGCAAAAAGGGAGCAAATAGCTCCCTTTTTTTGTTATTTCAA
>JAHOYT010000082.1 GCA_019038645.1 Bacteroidales bacterium | reverse complement strand
TTAATACCTCAAAATCAACATTTAATTCACCTTTCCCGATTTGATTAGCAAAGTCGGCTTTTTTATTTAATCCATCGACAGAGCTGTTTAAAGCATTTGTCATTTCTTCAATTTCATCACCAGTTTCAATTGATATTCTCATATTTTCGTCAATACGACCTTTTGCCATATGTTTTAATAAATCTGTAATTCTGGTTAATGGATTGGTAATACTTCTGCTAATAATAGCAATAACCAGAGCCAAAAGAAGTATCCCGATAATACCAACGAGCAAAGAAATTCTGAAATTTCTATTTGCTTCTTTCATTATGGTATCAACCGGAACAGATATAGCAATTGACCAAGGTGTGTTGGTGTATATTACATTTATCGGAGCATATGATATGTAATTTTGTACTCCGTTTTCATCTTCGCTTATATAACTTAATGGTTTACCTTCAAGAATATTCTGTGTAATTTTATTTATTTCATTGTCTTCAGGAAACAGTTCTTCAATATTCAGATTTAAGAAATCTTTATTTGGATGACCAGCAATTAAACCACCGTTTGATACCATAAAAGCATAGCTTCCTTCAAATGGTTTTATTACTTCAACAATATCCTGAAAGCGATCCAGGGTAATGTCAATGGCAATAATACCTATATATTTACCATCTTCCATTACAGGAGCATTCATACTGGTCATTAAAAATTTATCGGCTTTGTTTTCAGTAAAAACATCTTCGTATGGTTCCCAGATTGAAGGAATCGTTTCTTTTTTTATTGCAGCATATAACTCCGGATCTTCATCAAGACTCCGCAATTCCCAATTGCTTTTAATAACACCATCTTCACGCCAGTATATAATTACAAATCTTCCGGTTGGTTTATCCCATTCAGGATCAATAGCATTTAATTCCCAGCTGTCCCAAAGACTGTAAATTTGAGGATTGCTAATAAAAATTTCGTTATACATTTTTGAAAAAAGATCTTTCCATTGTTCTGTTGGCATATATTTATATGTGTGAAAAGCTTCGGAAAGAGTTTTTACGAGCATCATATCAGCATCAAGCGTTGCCTTAATTTCCTTTGCAGCTTCATGAACATGCCCAGTAGTTATTTTTACAGCATCATTATATGCCATTTTCCTGGCTTTAAAACTAATGTATCCTACAGCGCTTACATAAATAATAATTGATGCTGAAATAATAAAAAGCTGAATTTTTTGTTGAATCTTTAACTTGATTTTCATATTATGAAAGATTTTTATTCGTCGAAATCACTAATATTATTTGATATTTTTAATATTTTTTTAACCTGACCTTCCTCATCCATAATCGGTGTATATACCTCAATAAACACAACTGTTTTATCATCAACAATAAATTTGGTCTTTTCCTTTCTGGTCTGTCCTCTTTTTAAGTCGTTCCAAAATTTATCATATTCAGTCCGCTGCTTTTTTGTAAATTCCATTTTATCAGAATGATGAGTCCCAAGAACACTGGATCGCCTCAAATTCAGTAAATTAAGGTAGGTGTCATTTACTTTGGTAATAAATCCTTCAGGATTATATTCTACTACAGAACTTGATTGCTCCAAAGCATGAAGGAAGCTTTCCATCTCGGCATTTTTACGACTAGCCTCTTCTTGGGTAGCCTGTAGTTCCTCCATATTCTGTCTCATTTCTTCTTCCTGCGCTGACATTTCTTCGGATTGTTGTTGAGATTTTTCAAGCAATTCATTTGTTTGAATGTTAATCTTAACTGATGATAAAGTTGATGCAATATTTTCTGCAACTTTTTCAACAAACTCAATAATATATGCGTCTAATTTTTTGAAAGATGCTATTTCTATAACACCATATACTTTATTGTCAATTTTAAGAGGAACCAGAAGTAAAGAGCCCGGATTTGCACCTCCAAGGCCGGATGTAATTGAAATATATTCTTCAGGAATATCTTCAAGATATGTAGTTTCCTTTTCAATTGCAACTGACCCTACCAGTCCATCTCCATATTCAATTCGCTTTTCAACATGTTTTTTACGGTCGTATGCAAATGCTGCAATCATATCAAGAAACAGATTGCTCTTATCCTCATCGTTAAGCAGAAACAGTCCACCCTGGTTAGCTTCGAGATAAGAAACAAGGTTTTTTATTATTTCATTTGATAGTATATCGAGATTGTCATTGTTTTGCCTTAAGATATCAGCAAATTTGGCAAGCCCTTCATTTGCCCACCTTCTTTTTTCATCTTCTACTTTTCGATTATTTTCGTCTTCGCGCGCTTTCCCAAGACTATCTCTCATATTAACTAAAGCTTCTCCAAGTTTATCTTCGTCACTTAATACACTAAATTCAAAATTAAGGTTTCCTTTTCCTATATTATTGGCAAATTCAGTTTTTAAGTTTAATCCCTGAATAGATGTTTTGAGAGCCGTTGTCATTTCTTCAATCTCATCACCTGATTTAATGTCCATATCAAATTTAGAATCAGTTTGCCCGAGAGCAAGTTTTTTAAGAAACTCTGTAATTTCCTGAATCGGGTCCGAAATATTTTTTGTTATCACATATATTACAGTGCTAAGAAGTAAAATCCCAATTATTCCAACTACAAGAGAAATCATAAAATTCCAGTCCGCCTGAGCCATTATTGAATTTATTGGAACGGAAACACCCAGAAACCAAGGAGTATTTGTTCTGCCAATGTTTATAGGTGCTACAGCCACATAATGTAATTTTTTATTTTCATCAATTGTCGTAAACTGAAAATTATCTCCTTTTTCAATAGCGGTTATTAAATCAACATTGTCACCTAATTTTAATTTAAATTCAGCATTCTGATTTAATAATTCTGTTTTGGGATGACCAGCATATTTACCTTCTTCGTTGAGCAAAAAAGCATAACTATCCGGGAACTGAGACAGATTAATACTTTCAACCATTTTTTGGAATCTTTCCAAAATAAGGTCAATGCCGACCAGTCCGTGATATTCATTATCGATTAAAATAGGAGATACCAGGCTGGTCATTAATTTAGATTCTTCGCCTTCATCCGCAAATACATCAAAATATATTGGCAATACCATTTCTTTGGCCTGAGCTTTAATGTTGGCATAAACTGCATTATCTCCTTCTGTACTGCGCACATCTTGTTTTTGTAAAACAGATCCGTTTACACGTGAAAAAACATTTGTAATTCGTCCTGTTGGCCTGTCCCAGTTCGGATCAATAGCATTCAACTCCCAACTGTCCCAGAGTTTATAAAACATAGGATTGTCGTTAAATATTTTGTCATACATTTTAATAAAAAGCGGGTCCCATTGTTCTCTTGGCATGTCCGGATAAACTTTAAAAGCATTTGCCAGAGTTCTTACAACAGACATGTATTCATTCAGATCGGTTTGTATTTTAAATGCAAATTTTTCGGCGTTTGAATTTACCAGTTCAACAGAATCATTATAAGCTGTTTTTTTCGCATTTACACTTATGTAACCAATTGCAATAACGTAAATAGCAACTGACAGTGAAATTAAAAACAGTTGCATTTTATTTTTTAAACTTAGCTTAAGTTTCATGCCGACAATATTTATATTTTAATAATTGATCTATTGATTAATTCCACGTTTAGAGTTATTACTTAATGTAAACACCAAAATAATACTATTTATATTGATTAATATCTATACCTAAAAACAAAATTTTCTCAAAATTTTCATTGATAAAAACAGGAGCAAAAGATGTAATTAATTTCAGTTTATCACCATTTTTATTTTTCAGGTAAGCAACTTCCTGATGTGTTTTACCTTCCATTACTTCATTTAAAATCTTTTGAAACCGGGCAACATCTTTTTTTGCCACAAATTCTTCTATTTCCATTCCGGTTGCCTCATTTATTTTGTATTGGAATTTTCTCAAAAACAAATCGTTGGCATCTATCAACGTGGCATTTAAATTAAATTCTGCTTTTAATATAAAATGATCTATACCATTAATTATTCCACTAAATTCTTCACTTTTTCTTGAAGATTCTTCCTGAGTTGCCTGAAGTTCCTCCATGTTTTGCCTCATCTCTTCTTCCTGTGCGGCCATCTCTTCGGCTTGTTGTTGCGACTGTTCAAGCAGTAAAGTTGTTCTGGCATTGATCCCTACTGATTTTAATGCTGAAGCAATACTTTCAGCAGCTTTCTCTGCAAATTCAATTTCGTGCTTTTTGAATTTGTTAAATGAAGCAATCTCAATTACACCTAAAATAGTATTTTCAATTTTTAACGGAACAAATAAAAGGCTGTTCGGATTAGCTCCACCAAGACCAGATGTTATGTGAATATAATCCTGTGGAATTTCAGTGAGATATAAGGTTTGTTTTTCAACAGCACAAGTACCCACCAAACCTTCGCCAAGTTCTATTTGTTTTTTAATAAATTTTTCACTGTCGAAAGCAAATGCAGATAATAAATCAAATACTACTGTTTTTTTCTCCTGATCGTTAAGAACAAACAATCCTCCCTGGTTTGCATTAAGATAATACACCAGGTTTTTAATTATTTCTTTTGCAAGAACATTTAAATTATCAGTATTATTTCTTAGGATCTCAGCAAATATGGCCAAACCTTCATTAGTCCACCGACGCTTTTTGTCTTCTTCTTTTCGTTTTTCTTCTTCGGATCTGGCTTTTAATAAGCTGTTGCGCATATTTATCAGGGATTGCCCTAATTCATCTTCTTCGCTAATTAGATCCAAAGTATAATCAATATTTCCAGATCCAATCTGATTAGCAAATTCTGCTTTTTTATTTAATTCATTAATAGAAGTATTTAAAGCCTGAGTCATTTCACCGACCTCGTCTTTTGTTTTAACTTCCATTATTAACGATTCGCTAATTTTTCCTTTTGCCATATTTTTAAGAGTTTCAGTAACTCTAATAACAGGATTGGTTATATTTTTTGCAATAACCCAGATAACAATAGTTAGCAGGAGTAGTCCAAAAAAGCTGACAAGCAAAGCTTTATATAATATAGTTTTGGCTTTGGAAGTTATTACTTTGTTGGGAACTACAATGGCTAAAGACCAAGGAGTATTTACATTTTCGACTTTTATTGGAGCAAAAACATAAAAGTTTTTTTGATTGTTTTCATTTTTATATGTAAAAAAGAAATTGACTCCTGCCTGAACATTTTCAACAATTTGAAAATTTTCATTAAATTCGGGATACTCATCAGCAATTAATTTACCCATTAAATTTGAGTTAGGGTGAGCGACATATGTTCCGTCATGAGATAATAAAAAGGCATAACTTTCCTCAAAAGGTTTAATAGTTTCAATTATATCCTGGAATCTTTGTAAATCAACATCAATACCCGCCAATCCAATAAAAGTATTACCAAGTTTTATGGGAACAGAAATGTTAGTATTAATGTATTGATCTTCTACCCGTCCGGTTGGAGACCATAGTGTGGGATCAACAATCATAGATATACCAGTTGATTTCATAGCGTAGTAATTGCCTGTTAAAACATCACCATCCGTGTTCAGCTGCGTTTCGATCTGATTAATATTTCCATGTTGGTCTCTGACCCAGCCATTTAAATAACGCCCAAAAGGTTTGGTCCATTCCGGATCAATGTGATTTAGCTCCCAGCTTGTTGCTACGGCCAGATAATGCGGATTTTCGGTAATAATATGCAATTGTTGCTCAAGAAAAATTTTGTTCCATTCTTCCCGGGGCAAGGATTGAAATGCTTGTCCGGTTTGTGCAATAGTTTTTGCGATATTAAAATCAGATGCTAACTCAGATTTAATGAGATTGGCATACTCGTGTGCATTTTTATTTGCAACTTCAAGGGCTTCTTCAAGGGCCAGATGTCTTGATTTTGTTGTGAGATACCCTATTGACGCAATGAAAATCAGCATTGAAGTTGAAAGGATATAAACCAGCATTTTTGCATTAATCTTCATACTCAAGTCTTATTGAAAATAACCTTTAAACTTACACTAATTTCAGAAAAAATCAAATTAATGATAAGCAAATGTCCGGCTTTCCGATTTTAATAAATTTGTAATGAATAATTTCTTAATTCTTTCGACAATTTCTTCGCATCGGCTTGTATTGTGTCCATAAGTTCCCAGAATTGTTTGCCGTGGTTTTTTTCAACCGTGTGGCAAAGTTCATGAATTATAATGTAATCAACCAGATGATCAGGCAATCGTAGTAAATGTAAATTCAGATTAATATTGTTTTTTGCCGAACAGCTCCCCCAAAGTGTTTTGTTATTTTTAATAAATACCTTATTGTATTTGAAGTTGTGTTGCTTTGCTATTTGCATAGTTCTATCCGGAAGGTAATCTTTTGCTTCACTTCGAAGCGTTTTGATTATTGCAGTTCTTATTACTTCCTGTACTTTTGGGCTTTTAACATCAATATTTTCCGGATAATTTATTATTATTGAATCAGGAGTTATTATTGTTTTAATATTATTGCAAACATTCTTGTTGATTAAAAGTTTTCGGTATTTTGTTTTGAAAAAAGTATTTTCAGTAAATATTGTTGCTTTCTTTTCTATATCTTCAATTTTTGGAAGATGCCCTAATATCCATGCCCGTTTTTTTTCAACAATATTAATTGCAAACCGGTAACTTAAAAAATATGGCATATTGACAACGACTCCTTTTGTAGGGCGAAGAGTTATGCTTACGTTTTTTGAGCGCTTGTTTTTTCGAAAAGTTACATTTCCAATATTATCAATATGAATAATTTTTTCGGGCATTTTGCAATAATAACAAAATGTGAATTAATCCAAAAATTTTGACAGTTTTTGAAGCAAACTTTGGAAAGTTATTGGCTTAAGAATATAATCACTATAACCTAAATCCATAATTTCATATCTCTGATCGTCAGTTGCATATGCTGTTTGAGCTATTACCGGTATTTTAACACCATTGTTAATTAATTGTTTAAGAGTCTCATGCCCATTCATAATTGGCATGTTAATGTCCATAAGAATTAAGTCAATACCAGAATCTTTTGCTACCATATCAATAACTTCTTTCCCGTCTTTTGCCCAATAGATTTTAGCTTTTGTTTTTGACAGTAAAGTAAACAACAACTTATAATTTGTTTCTACGTCTTCGGCAATTAATATTTTTTTGTTGCTCCAATCAATATTTTCAACAATTATTGGTTCTGCGCGAGGCTTCATGTCTGGTTTTACAACATCAAACGGTAGTGTAAAATAAAATTCTGAACCTCCTGCCTTTTTTGATTCAACCCAAAGTTTACCTCCAAGTAATTCAACAAGGCTTTTACATAATGCTAATCCAATGCCAGTACCTCCATATTTTCTGGTTGTTGACTCATCGGCCTGACGAAAACGATCAAAAATGAATTCAACCTTATCTGCATTTATACCAATTCCTGTATCTTTTACAAAACAAACTATTTCCTGACCTTTAATATGATATCCAAATTCTACTTTCCCTTTCTCGGTAAATTTTAATGCATTATCCAACAAATTGGAATAAACTTGTTTTACTCTCTTTATGTCTGTTAAAATATATAGTTCTTTATCATTAATTTCTTTTTGTAAAGTAATATCGATTTTATCAAGTTTCATGTTATTTTTATACTCAAGAAAATCAATCAGTAACTCGTCGAGGAGTGTGTTTAAATTACTATTGGCTTTATTTACAGTAAGAGTTGATGATTCTACTTTGGAAATATCAATTATATTATCGATAATTTCCAGCAATAAATTTCCGCTATTTGCTAAAATTCTTAAATACTCTTTTTGGTCTTTTGTTGATATTTCTTTTGTATTTAATAAAGTTGAAAAGCCTATTATTGCATTTAACGGAGTTCGAATTTCGTGTGATAAATTAGTTAAGAATGATGTTTTAAGTCTATCCGATTCTTCAGCTTTGGTTTTAGAATCGGAAAGTTGTTGTTCGAACTCTTTTTGTTCGGAAATACTTCTATAAATTACATAAAATCCCAATTGTTGTTGATTTACACTAACAGGTGTCCCAATAATAGAAACGTGAACTTTTTGTTTGTTTTTGTTTATTCGAATTGCCTCTATTTGATTTTTTATGCCATCTTTATATTTTTTGATAAAATTTCGGGTTTGTTTTCTTAATTCTGCAGGCACAATAAAATCATCCAGTTCCTGATTATGAATCTCAACAATATCGAAACCAAATAATTTAGTAAAAGCAGAATTTATTCTTTGAACCTGCCCATCGTTATTTAAAAAAGCAATTGCTTCCGGTGATTCTTCAAAAAGTTTTTTGTAATGCGCCTCTTCTTCCTGATTCTGAATTTCTGTTTTTTTTATTTCAGTGATCATCTTATTAGCAGAATTTGCTAATACTTTAAATTCTAAAAAATTAATTTTTGATTCATCAATCAAAATATTTTTATGAAATGCGTTTTTGAAAAACTGAATAAACGAATCTATATTATTAGCTGCTTTTTTTGATAAAAACAGGGCAAATAAATATAGAAGCATAAACAAAACACTAAGGAAAATTATAAATAGAAGAATATCTCTTTTTATGTTTTTATTGATTTCATCCTTTTTAACTAACAGAGCCTGATTAATTTCTTCAATGTAAACGCCAGCCCCAACCATCCATCGCCATTCAGGAACTCCTTTTACAAACGAAATTTTATGGCTAATTTCCGAATTGGTCAATTTCCTCCAGGAGTAATAAATAAAATCACCATTCGGGTTTTTTACTGCTTTTCTTTCTTCCTGAATAACTTTTACTCCGTTGGGATCCTCAAGTTTCCAGATATTTTTATCTTCTTTTATTATTTCGCCATCCATAAGCAAGGCATCACCATCATATGTATTAACAAAAATGTATCCTTCGGTGTCAAATCTGTAATTTGATAGCCATTCAAGTGCTTCTTCCTGAACATTTGATGTAAAATCAACATAATAATCACCTGTGCCAATATACCAGTTAAGTTGTTTAAACAGTTTAACGTAGGATAATTTTTTAAATGCCATGCTTGTATCTGAATCGGGGCGCATCCAATAATTTGTAACAAATCCTTCTCCTTTTGAATTAATTACTTTTAATTCATCCTGCATCACATAGTTACCCAAATCATCTTGTAAATTATAAATATACTCTCCTTCGAATTCAGGAGCTACCGGAAACAAGACGTCATAACCATCCAGACTTCCGATAAAATAATAACCCCGGCCATTATCAAAACGCAGAGGACGTAAAACATCTTTTATTAACTTCTTTATTTCATCAGAAGAAATTTGGCCGACATTTTCGCTATAAATATTTGAAGCAATATTGTAGGCAATATTAACACGGTTTTTAAGTTTTTCCCTGATATTATCATCAGTTTGACCGATCTTATAATTTATGTAGTTTATAGCCCTTTCTGTTTCTCTTTTAATAATTTCTTTTTGTGATTCAAAATATTCTTTTTGTGTTGTTGAAATTTCCTCCTTAAGATCTTTGTTTTCCCTTTTAATCCAGAAATATACTATTACAATAAACATCAGGATAATAACAAATATCACTTGTGATAAAAACACATTTACAAGTTTTATATCCTTGTTCAGAGGGTTTTTGAGTATTTTCAGAAGATTTTTTAAATGAATCATTTTTGAAAAAAGCTGGAATTATTTTTAGTTTGCCTGTAATTTATAAAAATAATGTCGGTTTAAAAAAAGGACAGAATAAATCTTTAAATAAAGATATGTTTTCATAAATTTGATACTTTATATTATTCACAGGGATTTTGGTTGTTTTTTTTACTAATTAATTGATTAAACATGAAAAATAATAATTTATTAAAATATTTACTTATTGCTGCTGTAGCACTAATAATATTTGCTGTTATAGGTAAAAAAGCAGGTTGGTTCGGAGGTAAAGCTGAAATTAAGGTCAGTGTTGAAAATCCGGAGATCAGAACATTAACAGAAATTGTTACTGCCAGCGGAAAAATTCAGCCGGAAACAGAAGTTAAAATCTCACCGGATGTCTCGGGCGAGATTGTTGAATTGCATGTTAAAGAAGGCGATGAAGTAAAAATGGGAGATTTGTTGTTGAAAATTAAACCTGACATTTATCTTTCAGCTGTTGATCGTGCGCGGGCAGCGGTAAATTCGGCAAAGGCAAACCAGGCAAATACAGAAGCATATCTTGAACAGATAAAAGCAAAATATACGCAAACCCACAATTCATTCGAAAGAAATAAAGTGTTATGGGAGCAGGAAACAATATCGAAAGCCGATTATGAATCTGCACTATCTTCTTATGAAATGGTAAGTGCAGAACTGGAAGCTGCAAAAAAATCAGTTGAAGGATCAAAGTTTTCTGTTCAGAGTGCAGAAGCGTCACTTTCCGAGGCGTCGGGGAATCTGGAAAAAACAATTATTTATGCTCCGATGAACGGAACAGTATCTATGCTTAATGTCGAAAAAGGAGAACGTGTTGTAGGAACAATGCAAATGGCGGGAACTGAAATGTTAAGAATTGCTGATATGGAGCGAATGGAGGTTAAGGTTGATGTAAATGAAAATGATATTGTGAAAGTTAAATTGAATGATACCGCCCTGGTTGAGGTTGATGCCTATCTGGGAGAAACTTTTAAAGGGGTATTAACAGAGATTGCTAATTCTGCCAATGTATCAGGTGTGTCAACTGATCAGGTTACAAGTTTTGATGTTAAAGTATTGTTGCTAAAGAAGTCGTACAAGCATTTGATTGGCAAAAACAATCCAAATCCATTCAGGCCAGGGATGTCAGCTTCAGTTGATATTCAAACCAATACAAAAACAAATATTTTAACAATTCCAATACAGGCTGTAACAACCAGAGCCGATTCAACCGAAAATGAATCAGAATTAGCAGTAGTAATTGACGAAGAAATAGTAGAGCTTGTGTTTGTGGTTTCAGGAGATTCAGCATTAACAAGGGAAGTAAAAACCGGGATACAGGACAATAAAAACATTGAAATTAAAGAAGGTCTTAGCGAAGAAGATCAGGTAGTTACTGCTCCATACAGTGCAATTTCAAGAAAATTGAAAAACGGATCATTAATCAAGGTTGTTAAGAAAGAAGATTTGTTTAGTGAAAAAGATTAATTTCGCCCGTTCAAAATAATTACATTATACTTAGATATGGCTTTAATTCTTAATATTGAAACATCTACACAAGTTTGCTCTGTTTGTATTTCTAAAGATGGAGTTGTAGAAGCAATTAAGGAAAGCAACGAAGAAAAATCGCATGCAAGAATGCTAACTGTTTTTACTGATCAGTTATTAAAGGAGTGTAATTATAAATTTGATGATTTTGATGCGATTGCTGTTAGCAAAGGTCCGGGATCGTATACAGGATTAAGAATAGGCGTTTCCACAGCAAAGGGTTTGTGTTATGCAAAGGATTTACCATTAATAGCCATTGGCACTCTTCAGTCAATGGCATATGGCATTATCCCTGAAATTAATCAGAAAGAAATAAATACTACAAATACTGAAAATGTAGTTATTGTCCCAATGATTGATGCCCGAAGAATGGAGGTTTATTCTGCATTTTTTAATTTGAAAGGAGAGTTTGTTCGTGAGGTAAGGGCTGAAATAATTGATGAAAATTCCTACAGCGACATCCTTAAAAAGCAAAAAATGATATTTTTTGGTGATGGATCTTCCAAAATAGCGGAAATTATTAAACATAAGAGTGCAATTTTTGTTGAAAATAGAAACCCTTCATCCAAAGACATGGTAAGTATTTCTGAACAATATTATCAGGATAAAAACTTTGAAGATGTTGCCTATTTCGAACCATTTTATCTTAAAGATTTTGTTGCAACAATCCCAAAGAAAAATATATTTAAATAAATGCATAAAATTTGTTTTGGATTAACAAAACAATGGTAATATGAGATTTAAAACTTTAAGAACAGGACTCTTATTTTTTTTGTTATTTACCAGCAAAAGTTTTATGGCTTCATTTCCGGTAAATGAGAAACCTTTTATATCAGGCGAGGAGTTGGTGTATATAACTCATTTTGGATGGATGAATGCAGGTTTCGCCTCTTTTTTATTAAAAGATTCAGTTATATACAACAAAAAAGTTTATTATACCAGAGCCGAAGCCAAAACAACTGGAGTTGCAGATAAACTTTTTAAAGTTCGTGATATTTACGAAAGCTTTTTTGATCCGGAAACCGGGAAGCCTTATCTGGCTATCAGGAATATTAGTGAAGGTAAATACAGATATTACAACGAAGTAACGTTTAATCATTCGGAAAATAAAGTTATAAGCCAAAAATCCGGAGAACATGATGTTCCTGATAATATTCTGGACATGCTAAGTGCGTTCTATTTTTTTCGGGGATCAATGACTGAAAGTGTAACAAAAGTTGGCGATGAAATTATTATTGACACGTATTTTGCCGATGAGATTTTTCCTATGAAAATGAGATACGTTGGTGACGAGAAAATAAAAACCCGGATGGGTAAGTTTCATAGTATGAAATTTTCACCTGTTGTTGAGCCCGGAAGAATATTTGATTCAGAAGATGATGTTACCATATGGATTTCAAAAGACAACAATCATATTCCTTTGAAAGTCAAAATAGATTTAATAATTGGTTCTGTAAAATGCGATCTTATAGAATATCGTGGGTTACAATATCCTCTTGACAAAATAAAATAGAATTTTTTTATTGAAACCGGATTGAATTTATTATTTGAAACAGTTATTTCAATGATTTACATTATTTTTGCAATGAAACATATTAAAATAATTAATAATGGCAAGTACTTCAGATTTTAAAAACGGATTATGCATAGAGTATAATAATGGTTTATACACCATTGTTCAGTTTCAGCATGTTAAACCCGGAAAGGGAGCAGCTTTTGTAAGAACAAAACTCAAAAATCTCAAAACAGGAAAAGTTATCGACAATACGTTTAATGCAGGTGTAAAAGTAAACATACAGCGTATAGAGCGTCGTCCTTATCAGTTTTTATATAATGATGATATGGGTTATCATTTCATGCATAGTGAAACTTTTGAACAAGTAGCTTTCCAAAAAGATCTGATAAATGCTCCCGATTTATTAAAAGAAGGGCAAACCGTTGAATCTGTATGGCACGCCGATACGGAAACTCCATTATACTGTGAATTGCCGCCATTTGTAGTTTTGGAAATTGTATATACAGAACCCGGAATAAAAGGAGATACTTCGTCAACATCATCACTAAAACCTGCAAAACTGGAAACAGATGCAGAAATAATGGTTCCTTTATTTATAAATACCGGAGATAAGATTAAAGTAGATACCAGGGATCATTCATATGGTGAACGGGTTAAAGAATAAACTTTTTCTTTTTGCCTGTATTTTTCTTATATTTATTCAAATTTGAAAATCAGGAATTTAAGACCTAATGGAACTCAGCGGAAAAGCATCAATTAACAGACTAAAGCTTTCAACATTTAAGCTTAATACTTTGCTTACAATTACCAAGGCAATTAATGAGAATCTTTCAACGGAAGAGTTACTAAAAAGGTATGAACAAATTCTTCGTGAGGATTTAAATATTGGTAAAATACTGATTTACAAATATGATAAAACCTGGGATTTAATTTTAAGTTCTGGCTGTTCAAAACAAATTATTAAGCAAATTGATGTTGAGGAAGATTTATTGGAGCATGCAGAAATTTCCTTTATAACTGCTTCTCCTAACCCAACTTTACGGGTTTTTGATAATATAATTCCGGTAATAAATAATAATGTTCCGATTGCTTTTGTGCTTATCGGAGATATTGATGAAGAAAAAGAGGGTGTTAGCCCGACAATAAAGCATCTTCATTTTATTCAAACACTTTCAAATATTATAGTTGTTGCTATTGAAAATATCCGTTTGTATAAAGAATCGCTGGAGCAGGAAGTTTTCAAAAAAGAGCTTGAGCTTGCCTCAAAAATGCAGTCGATGCTTATTCCAGACAGGTCAACACTTCCACATAACGATAAAATACTAGTGTCAACATTTTACCATCCACACTTTGAAGTTGGTGGTGATTATTATGATTTTATTCGTTTAAATGATGATGAATTTGGTTTTTGTATTGCCGATGTTTCAGGGAAAGGAATATCAGCTGCATTACTAATGTCGAATTTTCAGGCAAATCTTAGAGCATTATTTACAACAGATATACCACTTCCTGAGTTTGTTAAAAAGCTTAACGAAAGAGTTATGGCCAGCGCCAAAGGAGAGAAGTTTATTACCATTTTTATTGCAAAGTACAATTCTAAAACACACATTCTTGAATATGTAAATGCCGGACATAATCCGCCAATATTTTACAATATGGAGAATAAGGAAATGACTTTTCTTCGTGATGGATGTGTTGGGATGGGAATGCTCGATGAAATACCAACATTAAAATCCGGAAGATTAAAGATTGATCAAAAGTCGAAACTTTTTTGTTATACCGACGGCTTAGTAGAACTGGCAGATGATGAAGGGATTAGCTTTGGAACAGAACAGGTTGAAAAATGTCTGGCAAATAACAGAGAAATAGACGATAATATCAATACAATTATAAAGCAACAAAAAATAATGGAAGGCAGCACTTCTATTTTCGATGATATCTCGATAATCGGAATTGAGTTTTACTCCTAAAAATTACACTGGAAGTAATGTTGTAAGAAACGTGGGTGTTTAATTGCTACGCTCAGGAGAACTCTTGCCTGCTGCAAGCAGGCTTTGCTTTGTTCCACGTGTTTCATTATCCACCGTTTGAGGCTGGTATTATTTTTTAGCAATACAATAATAATACGATTTCAGAAAAAACTCCTTCTTTTTTACTTCTTTCAAATCATTTCTCATAATCGAATATATTTCCAGACTATTTTGATGTCCTTCAAATGAGCCACCGAATCGTTTTGCAAGAAATATGGTAAATGGATTAAAACGCGCATACCAATCCGATGCTAATTGCATATCTCCAATAATTATTTCTCCGCCATCTTTTACCTTGGAAACTAAATTATAATAGGCTGCTTTATAATCAGGAATTATTGAGAAACCAAGAGTACAAATCCCCGCGTCAAACAATTCATTATTGTCATTTTTAAACATCGTTACATCTGCCTCAATTAATTCAATGTTGTTCCACCTGTGTTTTTCAATTTTTTCTTTTGCCTTTTTTAGCATTTCACGAGAAAAATCAATTCCAAGAATCTTTCCTTCTTTACCAATCTTTTTTAATATCTCTGAAAAATCCAATCCTGTTCCACAACAAAAAACTAAAACCTTATCACCAATCTTTAATGATGAATCACGAAACGCTTGTTTCTTATACTTACTAAACATGTGCGAGATAGGTAAATCATATCTCCCGGCCACTTTACCTTCGTATATTTTTTTGATTTTTTTTGCTTTGAAACTCATTTTTAAATATTCAATAATCGTTTTATGTTTTCTCCAAGAATCATTTCTTTTTCACTTTTCGGAATATCAAGGAGCTTTATTCTATCTATATTTTTCTTCAGGTTATCTTTACCATATGGTGTATCAGTCCCAAATATGATTTTGTCTGCTCCAAAAAAGTTAATTGCATCAATTAATCTTTTTGTTGAAATTAATTGAATTGTTGAAGTGTCAAAATAGAGATTGTTATCTTTATATCCGTCTTTAATAAATAATTCCAATCCAAATAAATGCGCCACAATCAGGTTAAGATTCGGGTGATTTTTTTTGTATTCAATAATTTTAATTACCTCAGTATCTGAATAGAGATGGATAAATAATGGTAAATTTTTGTTTTCAGACCATAAAGCCACTTCACTGAAAAAATTTGAATCAACAGAAAAGGTTTCCCAGCATTGATGCAATTTGACTCCCTGAAAGTTCCATTTTGCAAATCTATTGTTAAGATGCTCTAATGTGTTTTTAATCTGAGTTGTAATCCAGATAAATTGAATAACCCGACCGTGAGTCTTTTGTTTTAAATTATAAACATGTTCATTTCCTGCTGGAATATCCTTTACCTTACCAGTAAGTTTCATTACAAATTTTGTTAGATAATTGGTAATCTTAACAACATTTTTTGCTGGAAATAATTCGGCTATATTTGGGAGTGAATATTCGGAATTGCTATTTAATTCTCCCGGAACAAGAATTACTTTATCTACTCCCGACTTATCAAGAGTTCTGATAATATTATCCGGAGTAAGAAATTTTCCGCAAGCATGTGAATGACCATCTATTATCATCTTAGTGTCTCTTTAGTTTCTTGGTTTTGGCATGACACGTAACGTTTTTTGAAGCAACGTTAGGTGCTGACATTATATTCTTGTATAAACTCTATCGTTTTTCTTATTGAGTTATTGGAGTCATTCCCTATCCAAAATAAATGCCCCCATTCATTATTAAGTATTTCAATTTTTGAATTTTCAATCATCTTATTTGCATATTTAGCATGTTCCAATGAAACACTATTGTCATTCTCACTATGAATTATTAGAGTTGGACATTTTATTTTTGCAATTATTTCATTACTAATACTTTGATCAATGTCATTAAGAAACCCCATTTTAGAATTGAAGTATTTCATTGTGGAAACCAACTCTTTTATATCATCTCTATTGAGTTTATGTATTGTTTTTTTTGAAAACTGAGGATAAAAACTTTTTGCTATCATACCCGGAAAAATACCTGAAAAGAATCTAACCATTCCCCAAATAAACATTTCAACTTTTGGGTTGAACATCTTTTTAGCAGTTTTATATGTTTTCCCCTGTTCATCAAGCCATTTTTTTGAAATTGCAGAAGCTAAAATCAACTTATTTACTTTGTCCGGATAATTGCTTGCTAATTCGATTGCTGTTAATCCACCCGCAGAAATCCCATAAACAATTACATTGTCTATTGACAAATAATTTAATAATTCTACAATTATGTCAGCTGCTTGTTTTGGAGTTTTATTGTTATCTAAAGGAGTTCTTCCGTATCCTGGACGAGATGGTGTAATCAATTGAAATTTTTCTAAATCAAATCCTTTATGACATATTGTTTCAAAGCAATTTGAATGTCCGCCATGCACAAATAAAACAGGAATACCTTTTCCAATTGTACAATATTCAATTTCTCCAGGTTTTGTATTTATTACTTTACTATTCATCTATCGGTCCTATTTACTTGCACGCAACATTCTGAATATGCAAAGGCAGGTTTTTCCGCCTTGTTTCATTGCCTGCCTGCCGTCATGTCCCCCGTTACCGAATGTTAAAGATAATAAAAACTGTTTGCAAACTATCAAAACCCTGATTATTGTTGAACCGATGATGAGCAATGTAATTATTTATACTTCAAAGAACCCCACATTAAATCTATTATTTTTCTACCTTGTTGACTTATCTTTTCATCCATAATCATAGTCATAATTAGAATACCTTCATCCTTATTTCCAATTGATGCAACTTCGTATATATTAGTTTCATCCTTATATGTTAGAATAACTCTGTCAACATTAAGTTTTTGACCAGATTTTAATTCTCTTTTATAATCTTTCCTTTCCATTTTAAATCCATAATTCAAGCTTTCTTTAGTCACTTCAGAAATCATTATTTCGTTAAGCATTGTTGGATTGATGTTTAGATATTTTTGAATTAATATTCCTGAGCCTTCTGCCGTCATAAGTATTATCTGTTCGATTCCTTCTTCAATAACTATTTTGGAAACTTTATATTCTTTAAAATATTGGAAACTATAGAAATCATCATTGAATAAAAGAGTGTCTTTGGCATTAATTGTGAAATTAATAGCCTCACCGTTAATTGATATTTTATATTCTTTATCAAGAGCTACTTCGAATATTGTATCATTTAACTGTATTACATACTCTTCCTGTCCATTTGCTATAAAGCTTGTTAAGATTGAAATAACCAAAAGTAAATTTCTCATATTGTAATTGTTTAAGTTTATATTTCAGCCTGGTGGATTATGTTGCACAACGTTCTTTGCACTGGAAGTGTGCAGATTTTCGCCTTGTTTCATTGTTCACCGTTGAACAACTTTACTAAGATAAAACTTAGTCAGCAAACCACCAACTTGGCGAAGCGTTCTCACGAACGTAGTGAGTAAAAATCCGCATTGAATTTGAACGCGTGTTATAAATTGGCCGTTTACTAATTTTAACAGTTTAGTGGTAAATACCAACGAAGTCCTAAAACAATATTTTTTCATACCTATCAAAATTTAATGCAACACTTCAAGTCATTGCGAGCTTAAGTGATGACTGTCTACAAGCGCAGGCGAATTAAAAAAAACCTCAAATTATTGAGGCTTTTTAATACTTTTGTCTTAAAACTAATTGAATCCTAATTATCATAATACTCAATTACTAATTCCTCAACAGTTTTGAGTTCTCCATTTTTATAAAAATGCAAACCAGTCCAGTTTCCTTTCTCATCAAATGCAGTGTATTCAATTTTATATTTATCACCGGCATACTTAGAAGAAACCAGAATTTTTGAACCCACATGAAATCCTTTATCATTATGCATTCTTTTTCTGTGAAAAACCAGAGAATCATTAATATTGTAATTCTTTTGTTCTACGTATCTGTTATTTTCATCCACGTTAAAAGTATATCTGGCAAGAACATCATTTTCTTTCGAGAGTGAATTGTACTCAGTAACAAATCCTTCTTCATTTGTGGTAACTTCAAAATGATTCAAGAGTGTATCAATACCACCTCTGTATATATCAATAGCAACCATATGGGAATTCTCATCGTACTTATATTTAGCCACAAGATTTATCGTATCGTTTTTAACCTGTTTAGCAAGGGTGAATACTTGTCCTTCAATTTCTGTTTCCCAATAACTTAATACTTCATCTCCATCCAATAATTCAGATTTTTCAATTATACCTTCTTCATTGAAATAAGCGATGAAATCGTATGCAAATCCTACGCTATCACGTTCCTCATTTGTCATCAAGTCTCCTTTTTCAATGGTGCCGTTATTGTTTATTGGTAAGTAAGTTCTGTATTTCACAGATTTAACCTTTCCATTCAGGACAAGAGGATTGTTTATGAAAAATGTGAAAAACTGAACTACAGTTGTGGCCTGTGGTTTTTTTGTAGGAGTATTGCAGGTAGAAAATGCCAAGATTATGGCTGCTAAAAGCAAATAAATTTTTTTCATAGTTATGGTTTTTTTGGTTACTAAAAAATACATATTAATAATAATAAAATATGGAATTTTTGTTTTCATTATCTTGGATATTAATTATTTATACAAGTTACAACATCAAATACCGCAAAGTCAAGAAAAATATCTAAAAAAAGAAAAGACTGTCAGAAAACGACTTAAAAAGAGTAGAGTTACTCTATATTCTGAGAATTTTTTAGCGGCTTATTTATAATTTGTTTATATACTCACTATTTGTCCATATAAGCGTTCAAAACCGTTTTATATTAACTCCAAACGCGCTTTTTATTGACTTCTTCTTTATCCAGGAAAGCTTTTTCAAGATCAATATTATAGCGATTTGCTATAGCGCAAACATAAATTAGAATATCCGCTAATTCTTCTTCAACGCTTGTTATTTTTGAATTTTGCTTATCAATTCGAATTGATTGCATTTTACGAACGGCTTTAAAAAGTTCTCCAACCTCTTCGCCAAGAAGAAGACATTTTTGTAAAACGTCCTGATGTTCAAATCCACGCTCAAGTTCTAAGTTTTTTACATAATCCTGATAATCTTTAAGTGTAGGATTACTTTTAAGCAACAATTTACTTTTAGATAATGGCATAATAATGAGGTTTTAATATCCAAGAATTTTGAGCATGTCATCAGGATTTTGCTCTTTTGAGAATAAGCGGGTAGTAAAATTCCCTTTTTCGTCTTTATCAATAATAATTTGTTTAGGACCTGGAATAAGACAATGCTGTAAACCTTTAAAACCGCCTAAAGTGTCCTGATAGGCACCGGTATTGAAAAAGCCAATATAGAGTGTATTGTTTGGATTGAATTTGGGTAAGTAAATAGCATTACTTTGTTGTCCGGAATTATAATAATCGTCGCTATCGCAAGTTAATCCACCCAAAAAAACCTGTTCGTATTTACTATGCCACCTGTTTATTGGTAACATGACAAATCGTTTATTTATAGCCCAGCTATCCGGTAAAGTAGTCATAAAAGAACTATCAATCATATTCCATGCTTCACGGTCATTCTGTTTTTTTTGCCCTAAAACAGAATAAATTACTCCCCCGCTTTCACCAACAGTAAATGATCCGAATTCAGTAAAAATGTTTGGCTCTTTTAAATTATTGGTTACACAAAATAGTTTAATCTGAGATATGATTTCATCAACCATATATTCATAATCGTAATCAAAGGAAAGGGTATTCTTTATAGGAAATCCGCCTCCAATATTTAACGAATCCAGCTCAGGGCAAACTTTTTTAAGTTCTCCGTAAATAGTTAAACATTTTGACAGCTCACTCCAATAATATGCATTGTCTTTAATTCCGGTATTAATAAAGAAATGCAGCATTTTAAGTTTAATATTTGGATTTTCTTTAACCTGCTTTAGATAAAAGTTCACAATATTTTTGTATCCAATACCCAAACGAGAAGTATAAAACTCGAATTTAGGTTCTTCTTCCGAAGCAATTCTGATTCCTATTTCATAAGGAACTTCTATTAATTCTTCCAGACGATCTAATTCTTTATAATTATCAATAATTGGAATTGTGTTTTTGAACCCGTTGTTTATTAATCGTGCAATATTTTCAATATACGCATCACGCTTAAAGCCATTGCAAATAATATAGCTTGATTTGGTTATTTTCTTTTCTTTAAATAATTGTTCTACAATGTTTATGTCGTAGGCAGATGAAGTTTCAATATGGATATCGTTTTTAAGAGCTTCATGTAATACATGCTTAAAATGAGAACTTTTTGTACAATAGCAATAATGGTAATTGCTTTTGTAATTTACTTTTTGCATGGCGTTTTTGAACCATGTTTTAGCACGCTGTATTTGATTAGAAATTTGCGGGAGATAAGTAAATTTTAATGGTGTTCCATATTTATTAATAATATCCATTAAAGGGATTTTGTGAAAAAGAAGATTTTCTCCATCTAAATCGAACTCCGGCTGCGGGAAGTCGAAAGTTTGTTCAATAAAATCTACATATTTAATTTTCATTCATATAAGAGATAAGTTGGATTTAAAAATGCAAATTAAGGATTTTTTATAAAAGTTTGTTTCTTTTTATACCAGATGGAATAAATTTTTTATTAGGAAATGAAAAAAGCCGCTTTCAAAGCAGTCATGGTCGGAAGAAATTCCGACCATTTTTTTTAGGTCTTAAACATCAAGTC
>JAHOYT010000085.1 GCA_019038645.1 Bacteroidales bacterium | reverse complement strand
TCTTTATTATGTTGTTTAATATAGCATTGACAAATTATATACTTATTAAATTATTATGATAATAATGATATCCTGTTAATACTGTTTAAAAATATTATTTGAATATTTGCTTTTTTCGTTATTAAGAAGATTTTAATACTCTTTAAACAATATTTTTCATCTAATTGTTCTGATAATTAATAATATCCTACTTTTATCAACATACTGTTAATATAGCTATGTATTAATAAAATATTACTAATTTACTACACAATTACTGTTGAAATATTGTTCAATAAACAGAGGCTAAAACTAAAAAAATATTTTTGATTTAATACAAAATTTTATATATAGGATATGCTTCTTAATTATCCAAAACAAAGTTTTTAAATCTTATTGACTTTAATTAACATTAAATTAACAATAGAACCTCAAGTAATTAACATTATTTATACATTGTAACATAATAAGCTATTATATTATAAATTAGATTAATAATAGATTTCAACTAAAATTTTAATTTAATTATAGAGTTATTACACGCATAATTTCAAGTGATTATATAATATATTTTTCCGATGAAAATGAACTTAAAAATTATCAAAGAAATTGATTAAATTTGAGAGATTAACTATAAACAGAATTTTAAAACATGAATATAATTTCAATTGGTATTGCTTGTGATCATGCCGGATATGATTTTAAACAAAAAATAAAGTCAGAATTAGAAGAGGAAGGATATGAAATTGGGGATTATGGTACTTATTCAGAAGAAAGTACAGATTACCCGGATTACGCGCATCCACTAGCATTAGCTGTCGAGCAAGGAATACATAAATATGGAATTACTTTGTGTGGTAGCGGGAATGGAATTAATATGACTTCTAATAAACATCAGCTTATTAGAGCTGCTTTGTGCTGGAATGTAGAAATTTCTGAATTAGCCCGTTTACACAATGATGCCAACATCTGTTCGCTACCAGCACGTTTTATTAGTTATAATTTAGCTAAAGAAATTGTAAATAAATTTTTAAATACTAAATTTGAAGGAGGAAGGCATTTAAGAAGAATTAAAAAAATACCCGTTCATTAAAATAAAGCATTATGTTATCAAATACATGTAAATATGCTATAAGAGCAGTAACTTATCTTGCGCTTAATGGTAAGGAAGAAAAAAAAATTGGAATAAAAGAAATTTCTAAAGAACTTTATATTCCAACACCATTTTTAGGAAAAATACTACAGACACTGGCAAAAAACAAAATGTTGTCATCAACCAAAGGACCAAACGGTGGATTTTCTTTGGGTCGGCCGGCAAAGGAAATAACTTTATTGAATATTATTGAAATAATTGATGGTATGGATTTATTCAGTGATTGTCTTATTGGACTTAGAACGTGTTCCGCAAATGCACACAATGATGTCCAATGCCCAATTCATAAGAAGTATTTACCCATAAGCCAGCAGTTATACGATTTATTTAAAACTGAGACTATAAAAATGCTTTCTGATGAAATAGAAGCATCCGTTGGGAAAATAGGTTTATAAAAATTTAGTTAGATTAAAATTTTTAAGGTATCTGAAACTGGCAACTCCCAATATACAGCCTGCGGAATTAGCAATAATATCTAATATTTCAGCCGAACGACCGGAAGTAAGATAATATTGAAAAACTTCCATTAAAAGACCATATAATATAACCATTGTTAAAGTTATATGTATTTGTTTTTTTCTATGAATTAGCTCATTTCGTAGAAAAGATGATTGTAGAGAAACACTTAATAAGAAATATAAGGAAAAATGTAAAAGCTTATCAATATTAGGGATTTGAAAAATTGATAACTTATTAAGATCACTTCCGGAAGTTGTACTTCCGTATAAAATTAATAAAGCAATTGTAATTGGTTTCCAGTAATTTATTATTTTCATGTAAAGTGATTATATATAAGCATGAATAAAGATAAAATTAAAACACTTTAATGTTAATTTTTTTTTTCATAACTTATAAAACGTTAAATTTAATATTATGAATACTGTCGATACAAGAATAGTAAAAATATTAGATCAATTAAGGAGTGAAAACATTAAAACATGGTTTGATCTTGGATTATTTCTTGATAGTGTTAAGGAAAACAGAAAGACGCCACAAAAAAAATTCATTGGTTCGTTTGATGATTTTAAATCGCAAATGTGCAAAGGTGATTTTGCTTTTTTAACATATCAATATTCAATAGATGGTGTAAGTATTGAGATTGAAAAGTACACAAAAGTTTTTAATAGAAAATTTAAAGGATCAAATATTCACTATATAGCTGGGAAATTTTACCCTGAAGCAAAAAAACTCATTCCGCAATATATAAAAAAGTTTGAATTACCAATTATTCAGGCATTTGATGATTGGGATTTATATAAGGATTTTTTCTTCACCAAGCTTGAGAGAGGAAGCGAAGAGTACAATGATTTAATAGGCAAATTCTGGAATCAAACAATACAGATAGTCGAGGATCTTGGAAACTATATAAGAGATAACGATATAAGGTTATTGTATTTAGTAAATATCTGTTCTAATCCCGGAAACGTTTCACTAAGTCTGGCAGTTGTTTTGTTATCTGAATTATTGGGGATTCCGGTTATTAATAATAGCCATGATTTTTACTGGGAAGGCGGAAATAGTGAAATTAATAAAAAACAAAAAAATATATCTGATGGACCAAGAGATTTGTTTTTTAGAAACTCTCATATTGGGGAATTCTTTTCAATTATAGAAACACTGTTTCCGTGGGAATCAAGAATTTGGATTAATGTAAATATAAACAAACAGCAAAGTGATCATTTAATAAAAGTAAATGGGCACAACCCTGCAAATGTAATAGAAATAGGTACTGCAGTTGATACAAGTGTATATCAAAATACATCAAAACGAAAAAAAATAAATACATTCCATCAGTTTGAGCAGGTATTAAGCCGATATTCCGATACCCTAATAAGTTATTCTGCGAATGATGTTATTGAAACAGATTTAATCTCACCGGATAATCCACGGCCTATCTTAATAGGAGCAAAAAAAACAAACCCTAAAGAAAAATTTTTAAATGAAAACATTGTTTTTCTTCAACCAACAAGAATTATCTCCCGAAAAAGAATTGAAATTGGGTTTGAATTAATTGAGCAATTGTTTGCAGATGAGGATTTTTATAAAAGATTTAGTGATACCAAACATCTTAAATTAACAATTATTATTACAGGTCCTGTTGCGGTTGGTCATTTTGATTATTTGAGACGATTAATTCTAAAATTCCGGGAATTGCTGGACTCATTAGATGAAGAAGTTAAAAATAAAGTTTTTTTGGCTTTTCTTTTTAGTGAATTGGATAAGGCTAAATTTAAATCACATTTTGAAAATCCGGTAGGAATTCCCGAGCTTTACAATATTGCTTCATTAATATTATTGCCGAGCAAAACAGAAGGTAGAGGCTTGCCAATTATTGAAGCAACAGCGTGTGGTACACCAATTTTTTGCAGCAGGTATTATCCTGAAAATGTATATTCTGAAGTTATAGGCGAACATTTGCCACATATAGACAGGTTAAAAGTAATTGAATTTGATGGTAAAAATATTTCTAAAAAGCATGTTAAGAAAATAATTGACAGGGTGTTTTTCCCACATAAATTTTCCAATGAAATAGCACATAACCGCAGGGTTGTAGATAAGAGGTATAGTTTAGACGCACTAAAAAGTAATATTGATGATATATGTTATCGCATATATCGACAATTAAAGTCTAATCGAAAAACAATGAATGTTGTTAAAAAAGCCATTAGCAATTATAAGGAATTATGTAATTACACTAACGATGATTTAAAAGCAATACTAAATACCGATAACAGAGAATATTTACCGGGTTACGGGCGAATGAAATTTATGATTCTTTTAAAATCGTTAATTGATCCAAGTTATTTTCGGGTTGAAGAACAACTATTTAGGGGCATGGCATTCAATTATGCAAATGAACTAATAAATAAAGGAGCGGATGAGGTTTACGAAAAAAAGAAAATTAAATTTTTTAATGCCGTAGAGGGAATTTTTTTGCATAAAAGCGGTGAGGTAAATATTAGGCACGACCATTCTTTAGCATACCGACACAGAAATAAAAATAACTACCCATATCAGGATTTTACAATACAGGAATTAAGTGGTTTAATTAATTATTTATACGATTCAATTTTAAATTCAAATGAAAAAACAAAAATTAGAAGAAATGCACATTTCTTTACAGATATAGATTTAGCATTATCACAATTAACTTCAAGTACATATTTGGGTATTGACGACAGGAAGGCCTTAATAAAAAAATTACAATCAAATGTTCCAATAGCATACTTTCCGGGGAAATACATAAAAAATGAACTTGAGTTTTTTGCATTGCAGGCAGTTAGGTCGAGACTTGAACTTGAAATTGAAGAAGAACTTACCGAAGAAATAATTGAAAAAAAAGCAAATCATATTTCGCCTGTATATATAATGGCCAGCAAAATAACCACATTAGAAAATTATAATAGTCAAAGCATTGAGAATTTCATTATTGAGGGAAAAGAAGAAGAATTATTTTTACTGTACAAGTACAATATTTTACAGGTAATTAATATTGATCAGCTTTGTATCGGCATTCATTTTAATCAGCTGGGAAATGAAGGTTTGGCAATATTGCGAAAAGTAAAAGAAGAAAATGGTTTTATAATTTCGAACCGACAGGAATCATCAGTAATGACTGATATTGTTGATATAGACAGATTTCATATAGGAAAAGTTGAAGATCAGCTTACGGAAGCAATAATGGGAATCCCAAAGAATAGTGGATTTATTCAATTTGTTCCTGCAGGTATTCGCCCAACCCTGGCGTACCCAACACCTGTACAAACAGCTAAAGATTTTAGTAAATATTTAAAAAGCAAGGAATTTAAATTAGCAGCAGAAAAATTTGGAGAAAAACAGGTTTATGAAATATTAAAGAAGGATGCTGAAACAAAAATGTCTCCAATAAGAAAAATAATTAGCGATTTACTCAGCGATGATAATATTACAGATAAGGTAAGCTATGAATACGTTAGCGGTATTTATAATGACGGATTGCCGTGGAGTGGTGTAATAGCAAAAGCAAATTTGAAACTGGGAGCAAAATGGGAATTTGTGGCTAAATTGCATAAAAAAACAAAACCGGTAACTAATTTTATAAAGGATTTTGAGAAAATAACAGGAGAAAAAGTAAAAATTGCCTGGAATGGAGGATATATTCTTAATGCAGAACTAGTTGGCAAGTTGGGATTGCCGGAATCATATATAGGTTCTCCCTTGGGATTGTTAATTTCAGAAGGAAAAATGTTAAGTGCACCTCTGTTTAATAAACCGGCTTTAATTTTCAAAAATGGCAGTGTTGATATCTCCAGGGTAAATTGTTCAAAAGGTATAATTGTTTCACGTGGAACAGATAGCATCGAGCTTTCTGAAGATCAGTACAATGCAAAACGGATCTTGAATGAAGCTCATTTTTGCGATTTATTCTATGAAAATGATAAAATACAAGTTGAGGAAAGTGTGGTGCTGAGATTGGCAGGAAATATAATAAAGGAAGTTGTGTATGTGTCAGAAAAACAGGATGTTGATGTTGTGCCGGTGGGTTTGACCATAGTAATACCAAAAGATAAATTTCCGGATCAATGGAAAATTAACGATGAGCTTGATATTAAGGTGAACGGATTAGAAAACATTGATTACGCCATTGAGGCCGGACCAATGCTTATTGATAATGGTGAAATTATATTAGATATGGTGGTGGAGGGATGGAAGACTCAAAATTCTATTAAAACACAAGCAGCAAGATTAGACTATACAGATATGCGAGGGCCAAAAATTGCAGCCGGAATTGATAAAGAGGGAAATCTGATCGTGCTGACTATAAATGGCAGAATTAGAGAATCGGTAGGAGCAACGCATTTTGATATGGCGGAGATATTAAAAAAATTCAATATACAAAAGGCAATGGGTTTTGATCCAGGCGGAAGCAGTACGCTTGTTGTTAACGGTCAAACATTAAATATTTCACCATACAATAGTCGATACGAAGAAAATGTTTATTCACTTCCACCGGAACCAAGAGCAGTTTCAAACGTTATAATGGGATATATTAAAGCATAAGAAGAAATTGGCCGGTATCTACTTACATATTCCGTTTTGTAAAAGCAAGTGTGCATATTGTGATTTTTACTCTATAGCAAATAATACCCACATTGATGAGTTTATCAACGCTATTTGTAAGGAAATAAAATTACAAACGGAATTTTTGGATAATGAAAAAGTACAAACCATATATTTTGGTGGCGGTACTCCTTCCATGTTAAGTAGAAATCAAATCGAGAGAATTTTAGATGAAATTAATAAACACTTTATTGTGGACGCACACAATGAAATTACTCTTGAAGCAAACCCCGACGATTTAAGCAAAGAATACCTAAAATCGTTAAAAGAATTGGGTGTTAATCGCTTAAGTGTTGGAATACAGTCCTTTGACGATAAGGATTTACAACTAATGAAGCGTAAACACTCTGTAAGTCAGGCTGTAAGGGCAATAAATAACGCTCAGGATGCGGGATTCGAAAATATTAGTGTAGATTTAATTTATGGTTTGCCGGATTTAAAAATAGAAAATTGGGAGAAAAATATTAACGAAGCTTTGGATTTAAATATTCAACATATTTCAGCCTATCATTTAACAATTGAACCAAATACTCTTTTTCATAAATTGAGTAAAAACAAAAAACTGAATTTGCCAACCGAAAATAAAAGTTTAGAACAATTTAAGAGATTGGTCGAAAAAATAGAAAAAAATGGATTTTTACAATACGAAATTTCAAATTTTGCTAAAGATGGCTCTATTTCGTTACACAACTCAAATTATTGGATGGGAGTAAAGTATTTAGGCTTAGGACCTTCCGCGCATTCTTATAATTTAACCTCACGACAATGGAATATTTCAAATCTTCGTGCATATCTGGATTCAATATCAAATGGAAAAGTGCCATTTAAAATTGAAAAGTTAACCGAAAATGAAAAATACAATGATTTTGTCATTACGTCTTTAAGAACTATGTGGGGAGTAAATACCGAAAAACTAAAAAAGGACTTCGGAGATAAATATGAAAAAGATTTTTTAACAAAAACAAAAAACCTCATAGAAAAAAAACTTTTAATAAATTCCGGAAATCAATTTAAGCTAACACAAAAAGGGGTATTTATATCTGATAATATTATACAGGAATTTTTGTATGTCTAAAAATGTATATAATGGAAAATAATAAAGAACAGGAAATATTAAAAAAGAAAATTAGAGAACTAGAATATGAAATAAAAAATTGCCATAAAAAAACAGACAGCATTGTAGAGAAAAGAACCAGTGAATTAAAATTAAGCGAAGAAAAATTCAGTAGCTTATTTGAACAAGCTGCTGATGGTATTCTTGTTGGAATTAAGGGAGGAGAAATAGTAGATGCAAATGAAAGTATGACAAAGTTAAGTGGATATGAAAAGAAGGAATTAATAGGAAAAAATATCAACATCTTTTTTGAAAAAGATGAATTAGCCAATAGCCCCTTGCGATATGATTTAGTAAAAAAAGGTGAAACGGTAATCAGAGAAAGAAACATTGTCAAAAAATATGGAATATTAGTTCCAATCGAAATGAATACAAAAATACTGGCAGATGGAAGAATGCAGGCACTATTTAGAGATGTGTCCAAGCGCAAAGAAGCAGAGAATGCTAAAAAAGAGAGCGAGGTAAAATACAGGAATATATTTCAACATTCGCCACTGGGTATTTTCCATTACAGCAAAGAAGGGATAATAACTGATTGTAATGAATATTTTGTAAACATAATTGGTTCATCAAAAGAAAGGCTAATTGGTTTTAATATGTTCACAGAGATGATTGATAAAAAACTTGTCAAAAGCATAAAACAATCTTTACAAAAAGGAGAAAGTTATTTTGAAGGATGGTATTCATCTGTTACGTCTCATAAAAAAATATTTGCAAGAATATTTTTAAATAGTATTAAAAATGAAAAAGATGATATTATTTCCGGAGTTGGACTAGTTGAAGATATTACCGATAAAAAACGGACAGAAATAGCATTAACAGAAAATGAGAAAAAATATAGAATGCTATATGAAACTGCAAATGATGCAATTTTTTTAATGGATAATGAAATATTTATTGATTGTAACGAAAAAACTTTAGAAATGTTTGCTTGTACGAGAGAGCAAATTATTGGACAACCGCCGTATCAATTTAGTCCTGAATACCAACCTGATGGTAGAAAATCAAAAGAAAAGGCAATAGAAAAAATCACCGATGCTTTAAATGGAAACCCGAAAATTTTCGAATGGATCCACACAAAAAACAACGGAATGGAGTTTTACGCAGAGGTTAGTTTAACTGTTTTTGAATTACAAAATAAAAATGTAATTCTGGCCATTGTTAGAGATGTCTCGGAAAGAAAGGAATTAGAACAAAAAATATTTAATGCTGTTTCGGAAGCCGAAGAAAAGGAAAGACAACGCTTAGCAAGTGATATTCACGATGAAATCGGGCCCTTACTTTCAAGCTTAAAAATGTATATAGAATCAATAAATGAAACAAACGATTTACGCAAACAAAAATATTTAAAGGAAAAATTGCAGAGCTTAATTAAGGATTCTATAACAAATGTAAGAGAAGTGTCTAATGCGCTAAGTCCTTATTTATTAGGCAAATATGGATTGCGAATAGCAATTAAATCATTTATTGAAAACTCTAATGAATTTATTGAAATTTTATTTGAAACAAATCTGCAAAATGAACGTTTCCCAATTAATATAGAAACGGGTTTTTACAGAATAATTAAGGAATTAGTAAATAATACAATAAAACACGCAAAGGCCAAAAGCATAACAATCTCATTAAATTATAAGGATAAAAAGCTGGAGTTAATTTATAAAGATGATGGCCTGGGAATGAGAAAAGCAGATTTGAAAATCCTTGAACAAAAAGGGATGGGTTTGTATAATATTACAAACAGAATAATGTCGATAAAGGGAAATTATAAGCTTTTTACTGATTGTAAAAGTGGATTTAAGTTCCAATTAATAAAAGAAATAGAAAATTTAAAAGAATAATTATATGAATATCTTAGTTGTAGACGATAATAAGCAATTTCGTGAGGCTTTTAAGTATATGATACAAGAAAATTTAGCTGAAAAATATAATGAATTATTAGAAGCAGAAAACGGAGCTGAATGTTTGGATATAATTAGAAAAAAGTCCGTTGATATTGTTTTTATGGATAAACAGATGCCGGTTATGGATGGGATGGAGGCAACAAAAAAAATAATTGATCAATACCGTAATATAAAAGTAATAGCAGTATCATTTCATTCTGAGATGGAAGATATTAAAAGCATGATTGAGGCTGGAGCCAGAAATTATATTATAAAAGAAGAAATCACGCCAAAAGTAATTGCCAATTGTTTGACAATTACTTAATGGCAATATGGATAAGTTCATGTAGTTTTTCTTCCAGCGTATTGTAAGAAAAATATTTTTTTCCAAGCTGGTAATTATATTCAGCAATTTCTTTATTAAGCTCAGAATTATAAATTACTTCCTGCATTTCTTTTAATGCGACATCACTTATTTCATTGTCTTCCAGCATAACGGCCTTAAATCCCTTGCTGCCTATATCGGGCCAGTAAACTGGCTTGTAGTTATTTACAAAAATAGGTCGTTTAGCTAAAACAGCTTCAACAAATGCATTTCCAAAACCTTCGTAAGTGCTAAAATATGTACAAGCCCTGGCATGAGCATAGGCATCTGATAAGGAATATGATTTTCCATTTGAACCTATAGAATGGCTTTTAGACGAAAAATTATGATACGCAAAATGAACCTGCTTGCTTAGCTTGAGCTCATGAATTAAGTCAACCAGTTTCATGTAGTACTCATTACCGGCATCGTCGGCATAATTACCTGTAATAATTAATTTAACTTTAGGGTCATTAAGCTTATCTATTAAATTAATTGCCACCTCAATACCCTTACGTCCAACAACTCTAGTTATCTGAAACAACAGAATATCGTCCGGATTTAATCCAAGATCAATTTTTAAATCTTTATTATGATCAGTAATTTGACCATAGGATTTATCAAAATTCATAACATTAGGAACAACAATAGAGTCTCTGTTAAATTTTTCTTTTAATGTTTTTTGTGCATGCAAATTTATAACTGCATGATAACTATTTGGTAAACGAAGCGGGAACTCGTTTACTACAAATTCATTAATTTTAGGGTGTGGTGAAACATATCTGTCGCCACGTTCCCATGCAAAATCATGATCATGTGTAATTATTGGTTTGCCGGTTTTTATAACGGCGTTTTTTATTGCTATACCCATTGAAATATGAGAGGGCAGGCAAGATGCATTTTCAGAAATAAGAAGATCAATATTATAAAAGCTAATCCAGCTAACAATCTTATCTTCAATTACTTTTGCATACAAGTGAAGATGCTCTAGTAAATCGTCCTGATTAAAATCAGGGTGAAAAAAGGCTTTTTTTTGTTCCCAGTAACTTTCCGGCGAAAAGAAAGACATTTCAGGAACTTGTGTTTCGTACGAACAGTCTATTTTTCGTCCTTCAAACTGACCTGAGATAATAATTATTTCATGTCCCATTTTACGGAGTACTTCGATCCACTTTTCGGTTTCAAGAGCTACGCCATCAACACCACCAATACGACCAATAATAATACCTATTTTCATCTTAGAAAAATTTAATATTATGTAAATTTAGTAATACTGAGATTAATATAGAATTAATAATTTAAATTTGTGTATAATAATGTGGTTTTTAACAAAATGAGAATTTTACAGTTAACTGCAATAATCCTTTTTGTATTTCATTTGGAAGGTTTTTCACAAAATATTCCAGGTAAATGCCATAAAAATATAGACCCCGATGATTTTAATTTGTTAATGGAGACAAAGGATGTTGTTTTAATTGATGTACGGCTTTACAGAGAATTCAGAAAAGAAAGAATAAAAGATGCTCTTCATGCATCTAATGTAGAAGCATTAGAAATGATTTTGGAAAATATAGAAGCACACACATATATTTTAGTTTATTGTGAAGAAGGTGACAGGAGCGAAACAGCAACGGAAATAATATGCAAAGAGATGAGTTTTAATAAAGTAAATAACCTAAAGGGAGGAATTATTCAATGGAAAAAGAAAGGATATCCGATTGATAAAGAGCAGATAAAAAAGACAACAAATTAATACTCATTATTTTTCTTCAGCGTCGTCTTCCTGCTTTTTTTGTTCATCCGCATTCTTATGAATACCGTATTCTTTCTTGTATTCTTCAAGAATATTTTTTAACCGGGTAACTTCAGCATCATTATCAGAAATATTCTTTTTAAATTTTTTAATTGTAGGATACGATAACAGTAACCCAACAAAAATCCCAATAATAATTGTAACAAGTAAAATTAAAGAAAGAGATCCCTTAACAGGATTTCCAATGATAAAATCAAGTTCAACCGGCACGCTGTTGCGTATGGCAAAAATCACAAGTATTAGCGCTGATACCAAGCCAGCAATAAGAGAGCGTTGCATAATTGTATCTTTTAATTGTAAATGTAATGATTTATTTTTTTAAATAAAATATCCCTGTCAAGGGGTTTGGACACATAATCATCACATCCATTTTCCAGGCACTTTTCCCTGTCGTTATACATAGCATACGCCGTTTGTGCTATTACAGGAAGCGTTGGCTTAAGCAACTTAATTTTTTTAGTTGTTTCAAATCCATCCATATCCGGTAAACGAATATCCATTAAAACAACTTTAATCTTTTCATTTGATTTGATGATTTCTACAGCCTCTTCTCCGGTGCGGGCCAAAACAACACTAGCACCAAATTTTACTAAAAGTCTACGGAGAAATTCGAGATTATCTTCATCATCTTCAACAACCAAAATATCCGGATTATCCCATTTTTCCATTGTTTTTGATTTTAATACGTTATTATTAACATTTGTATCACTGTTTTTGATTTTATAAGGAATAGTAAAATAGAATGTCGATCCTCCCTTAATGTTAGCAGAGGCATTTTCCAGAGTTGACTCAACCCATACTTTCCCGCCCAATAATTCTATTAGTCCTTTAGAAATAGCTAATCCAATTCCGGTTCCTTGTTGATTCAGATATTTAGGTGACTTATCCTGACGGAATCTCTCGAAAATGTATTCCTTTTTTGTGTCTGAAATTCCAACACCTGTATCTGAAACGAAAAATTTGTAATAACCGCTGCTATCGTTGTTATTAATAAGTTCATAACCGAATGTAATAGATCCCAGTTCAGTAAATTTGAATGCGTTACTGATTAAATTAGTAAGGATTTGTCGTAATCTGACAACATCAGTAAAAATCATATTGTGTTTATTTTGAGGCACATCGAGTTCAAAGGTCACGTTTTCTTTTTTTGGCCATTTTTGTTGTTTTGAACACAATAAATAAACTTCATTTAAAACTGAATTAATTTCAAAATTGGTATTGTTTAAAGCAAGCTGTCCGGCTTCAATTTTGGCGATATCAACAATATCGTCTATAAGATTAAGCAGCTGATTACCGTTAACATTTATTATTTTTAGATAGTCTTCTTTTTCTTTATTCGTTGTGTCGGAATCTTTCAATAATTCTGCAAACCCGAGTATGCCGTTCATCGGAGTTCTTATTTCGTGCGACATATTTGCAAGAAAAGCGGATTTCAACCTGTCACTTTCTTCTGCTTTTTCTTTAGATGTAATCAAATCAGATAATAATTTTTTATGTTCGGTAATATCACTTGCAATACCTGCTCTCCTGTAAAGTTCGCCTTTATCGTTATAAACGGGAAATGTTCTGATCCAGACCCACTTGGTTTCACCTTCAGGGTTGATTATTCTGTGTTCGTAAAAATGATTTTTTTCAGGATGCTTTAAATTGTCTTCACGAAGCTTAACAATTTCTTCTTTATCGTCAGGATGAATCCAGTTTTTATAATGATTAAAATCCTGAAATACTTTCATAAAGTCCTTACCGACAATTTTAACACAAGCAGGATTAGCAAAAATTATTTTATGATCCAGTGAACGCAGCCAAAATGCATCATTAATATTTTCTGATAATTGAAGAAAATTTTCTTTACTCGACCTGTGCTGTTGCTGTGCCTTTTTGAGATCAGAAATATTTACAATTATTCCCCGGGTTCCTTTAAAATTATCTGATTCTACGATTGCATTAATATATACCAGAATAGGAAATCTTTTGCCGTATTTTGAAAGTGCAGTGTATTCAAGTCCGGATACATTTTTTGATTTAAATACTTTTTCAAAGTTTTTCTGTGCACGCGGAATTTCTTCCGGTGCAAGCATTTGCATAATATTTAATCCATTATCAAAATCGGATTGGCTATATTCGAAAATTTCTAAAGCTTTTGAATTTACAAAAGTTAAATTACCTTGAATATCAGTCTCATAGATTACTTCAGGTAGGAGTGTTGCGAGTGATTTGAATTTTTCTTCGCTTTCTTCTAGCTTAAGATGAATTTCTTTTTCTTCTTGAATGTTTTTAATTAGCCCAAAAAACCTCAGCGGTTTGGAGTTTTTGTCCCATTCAATTATTTTCCCTGCAGCCATAAACCACACCCAATTATCATTTACGTCTTTTATTCTGAACTCAGTATTCAAAGATGGAATTAAATTTTTGCTATGCTGTGTAACCAGCAATTTTGCTTTTTTGAAATCTTCAGGATGAATCAGGCTGAAGGATTTGGCCATAAATTTATCAATATCTGAATGAGCATATCCAAGGTTAAGGTATACTTCCTTATTTGTTTTTATTTTAAATGCAGGAACATCAACTTCGAAAGAAAAGTAACTGGCAGCTTCCATTGCAATATGTAATTTCTCTCTGTGCTCTATTAACTCTTGTTCTTTATTTCTTTTATCTGCTTCATCAACATATATGCTAACAAGTTCATTATCACTTAATTTATAAATATGGTTGTGTTTCCATTCAATTATTTTATTTGATGAAAATACGACGGCAGGAAATTCTTCGGGCGTATTGGATTTATAAACCCGTTGTAAAGTTTCAAGAAATCCTGATTTTAAAACTGAAGGAAATACTTTTATTAATTTTTCACCAATTATTTTATCGCGACAAACACCCTCGGCATCTTCTGCTTTTTTATTAAAATATTTAATAGTAAATGTTTTGGCATTGTCTGTTGTTTCAAATATGGAAATGGCATTTTTTGAATATTCACAAATTTCGAAGAAATGTTTATGACTAATTTTATAGGGATTATCTGTATTATCAGATTGTAATTCAGACAACTCTGTTTCAAGACGTATAATTTTTTGCTGCAATTCCTTATATGATGGCAGTTTTCCCATAATAAAAATTAAAATATTTATGTCCTGAAATGTAAGATGAATATAAATATACTATATGAAGAACGAAAAGTCAATCTTTTATAAGAAATAAACCCCGGAAATAATTCCGGGGCCTTAAATTAATTTTAATTATTAGCAATAATTTTTTCGGGTAATATTTTTTTACCAAAAAAGGACATGAATCTTTTCTGTGCTATTGTAGTTAATCTATACATTACCGGCACAATTACAAGAGTCAGGAATGTCGAAAAGGTTAAACCAAATATAACAGTCCATGACATTGGGCTCCACATTTCAGCCATATCTCCCCCAAAATATATATTTGGATTGTAATTTAGAAATAGGCCTTTAAAATCGAAATTAAGTCCGACAGCCATTGGTAATAATCCCAATATTGTGGTAATTGCTGTTAAAAGTACAGGGCGCAATCTTGTCATTCCACCCCGAACAATACACTCTGTTGCAACATTAACCGGAAGAAATGCGCCATCAGGCATTCCAAGCTCTTTACGTTTTCTTGCTTTTAAAAGCTCGACATAATCCACCAGAACTATAGCATTATTAACAACAATACCGGCAAGCGAAATAATACCAATACCTGTCATAATGATAATAAAATCCATGTTAAATGTCCATAAACCACCAAATACACCAATTGTACTAAATAGAATACTTGAAAGAATAATGAGCGTACGTATTAACGAATTAAATTGTGTTACTAAAATCAGCATTATAAGAGCCAGTGCAATTAACATAGCATTACCTAAAAATTCGGAAGACTCGTTTTGCTCCTGTTGTTCGCCGGTAAATTCATAATGATAACCTACAGGCATTTCGAAGCTTTCCATTAGCGCAGCCAGCTGTATATTAATCGTGTTTGCATTATATCCTTCAATAACATTTGAATACAAAGTAATAACACGATCCAGATCCTTGCGTCGGACAGAGCTAAATGTAGTAGAATACTCAAAAGATGCTACAGCCGACAATGGAATGTAGGCGGGTGGCCCGTCACCGAAAACTGGAATTTTCATATTCATCAATACCGGTAAATTATAACGGTATTCATCTTTTAATCGTACCCAAATTGGGAATTCATCTTCCCCAACCTTAAAATCAGAAATTTCATTTCCAAATAAAGATTGTCGTAAAGTGTAAGCAATCATGTTTGTTGATAAACCATAACGCTGTGCTTTATCTCTGTCAATATGAATTAATAATTCAGGATTTTGTGTGCTTATATTCATCTTTAATCCTTCGATACCGTCAATACCGGCTAACTCAAGATAAGTTTTTATTGTGTCGGTAAGATAAACAAGCTGATCAAATTCGTGTCCGATAATTTCAAGATTTACCGGTTTTCCTGTAGGAGGGCCACCCTCATCTTTTGATACTTCAACTTCCACACCCGGATATTTTCCGCTTATTGAATCGCTTAATTTACGCATCATAGATGAAGTATTATTTTCGCCACGGAATTCATAATCGATAAAACTAACGGTAATTATAGCTTCATGTGGTTTGGCACCGCCTGAAAAATCCATAGGATCGCCTTTGCCGACAGCAGTAAGAATTGATTCTACAATAGGTTCACCTTCGTCATTTTTATATGGAGACAAAATATTAATAACATTGTCTTCAAGCTCACTGACAAATTCGTTTGTTGCAGTTATATCAGTACCTATCGGCAATGAAATAATAATATTTACATAATTTGGATCTGCACTTGGAAACAAGGTTACGTCAGGTGTTCTTGAAAAGAACAACATTATTGTAATTACCAGTAAAGCAAGAGTTCCAAAAAAGAACAATAAAAGGTTTTTTCCTTTCAGAGCATATAATAATAAACGGCTGTAAAATTTATCTAGCTTCATAAGAAATATTTCCTGAAACCATGATTCCAGCCTTTTCAAAAACAAAACATGTAAAAACCCTATAACGCCAAATAAAACAAGCATGTTCCCTAAAACATTCTTTTTTGCCAGCAATAATAAGCTTCCTGCAATTATCAGAGAGAATGCCGCAATAATTGCTCTTTTTCGTTGTTTTGCTTCTGCTCCGTTACCTTTATCCTTTTTTATTTTTATAAATGTTGCAGATATTACAGGTATTATAACAAGGGCAACAAACAACGACGATGTTAAAACGATGATAAGTGTAACAGGCAAATATTTCATAAATTCACCCATTATTCCTTCCCAGAATGCAAGGGGTAAAAAAGCAGCAAGTGTAGTTGCAGTAGAAGCAATAATAGGAACGGCAATTTCCCCCACAGCCTGTTTCGCGGCCTCCCAGGGTTCATAACCATTATCAACAAAACGGTAAATATTTTCGACTACAACAATTGCATTATCAACCAACATACCTAATGCCAGAATTAAAGCAAACAAAACAATCATATTGATCCTGAAATCTATAGCGCCAAAAACTACAAAAGAAATAAATATTGACATTGGAATCGCAAGTCCCACAAATAATGCATTTCGTGTACCTAAAAAGAAAAACAGTACAGTAATTACAAAAATTACACCCATAATCATGCTGTTTTCCAGATTACTCAGTTGCATGTCAACAATCTCGCTTTGATCATTGGTTATTGATATTTCAATACCCTCAGGAACAATGTTTTCAGCAATAGCTTCATCCAGTTTATCATAGATTTTATCTGTGGTGGAAAGCAGGTTTTTACCACCCTTTTTAATAATCTGAACGGATACAACCGGTTTTTTATCCAGGCGGGCAAAACTGGTTGGTTCTGTATAGCCATCAACCACATCAGCCACATCTTTTAAATATACATTTTTGCCTTCTTCGCTTTTTATGATAATGTTTTTGAGCTGTTCTATGTTTTCAAACTCACCTACCGTTCTTATGCTCCGGCGGGTTTGCCCAAGCAATATTTCACCACCCGACATAGAAACGTTTTCCTGGCTGATCGCATTTGTAATTTCAAAAAACGAAATTTCAAGTGCTTCGAGCTTGAGAAGATCTACATTAACTTTAATTTCTCTGTCGTTTACTCCTTCAATCAGAACCTTTGATACTTCAGGAATGCTTTCAAATTCGTCCTGTAAATTTTCCGCATATATTTTTAATTCTTCTACACTATAATCTCCCGAGAGATTAATATTCAGGATGGCGAACTCTGAGAAATCAATATCAAATACCAGTGGATCCTGTAATTCGGTTGCTCCTTTAGGTAATTCATTTTTACCGATATCAACAGCATCTTTTACACGCCGCAGGGCATCTTCAAGATCGACATCGGTGCTAAATTCCACAAATATCATAGATATATCTTGTGCAGAAACAGACGTTAACTCTTTTAATCCACGAACATTCTCAACTTCTTTTTCAAGAGGTCTGGTTATTAGATTTTCAATATCTTCAGGGGAGTTTCCCGGATAAATGGTTTGCACCATAATCTGCGGCCATACAATTTCGGGGAAAAGTTCTTTTGGCAAGCTGCGGTATGAATACACGCCAAAAAGCAAAAGAATTACAGTTAACAGATAAACTGTGTTTTTATTTTTTAGAGCAAGAGTTGTTAATTTAAACTCACGAATTACTCTTTCAGATAATTTTTTTGTTGTCATTTCAGTTAATTTTCTATTTATTCAACAACATTTACCGGTAAACCAGTACTTACCAGATGAAAACCTTTAATAATAACTTTGTCTCCAGCGTTTAATCCACTTGTAATAGTTGTGTTTTCGTTATAAGACAAACCTGTCTCCACATATTTTTTACCGACAATTTTTCTATTTTCTTTTTCGGTAATGATATACACAAAATCACCGGTAAAATCTTTGCGGATTACCAATGAAGGAAGTACGAATGCTTTTTTTGTTGAAAAATCATTTATTAAAATCGAAGAAACCATATTTGGCTTAATTCTTTCTCCGGGATTTTTCAGCTGCATTTCTATTTCAAATGTTCGGCTGGCCGAATTAATCACATTAGAAACTTCAGATATAGGTGTTTTAACACTAAAATCAGGCAAAGAAGAAAAACTTAATTTAACGATCTGGCCTTTTTTGATTTTATCGATGTGAGTTTCAGAAACGTCTGCTTTAATAATCAGATTTTCAAGATTTACAAATTCTATTACAGGAAAAGCAGGGCCTGCCATTTCGCCTTCTTTCGGAAATATTTTATCGACAATTCCGTTAAAAGGAGCTCTGATTTGCGCCATTCGTTTTTGAGCTTTTAATGATTCAAGCTGAGACTCCAGTGTTTCTTTTGTGTTTTTTGAAGTCAGATATTCGATTTCGGAACCAATACCCTGTTTCCATAAATTATCTTGCTTTTCAAATGTTTCTGAAGCAAAATCAAGACTACTTACTACTCCTTCAGTTTGTTTGTCAAGAGCTTCGGCATTAAGCGAAACAAGCAACTTACCCTTGCTCACACGATCTCCCCTGGATATATGGATTTTTTCGATACGCCCGTTCATTTCAGGGCTAATCATTGCATAATCTTTAGCTTCAACTTCTCCGTAAGAAATAATATAATGATCAAACTGTTCGTTTTGCATTTCTTTTACTGCAACAGGAAGCAATTTTTTATCTTCTTTAGCAGTCATTTTATTTTCCAGTAACGTAATTTTTTTCTCAACACCAACGATTTTGTTTTTCTGCATTGTGATTTGCTTGAGAATCTTTATATCATGCGGATTTACAGAAGTATCAGCAATTGCAATTTGCATTGTAATCTGATTAAGTTGCTTTTGAATTTTAAATTGTTCGTTTTGTAATGAATCTCTTTTAGCGGTTAGCTGTGCAATATTTTCATTACTTTCCGGGCTGCTGCAAGCAATAATAAATAGTACCGGAAGGATTTTTATAAGTGTTTTCATATCTGTTTAATTTTTTCTTATTTTCAATGATTTATATGTCGTTTAATATTTTTTCCAATTCGATTTTTGCATTTAATAAATTCACTATTGACTGGGTATATTCTGAAATAGTGGTTAAATAATCTGAATTTGCCAGTGTTAATTCAAGACTGGAAGCCATTCCTTTTTGGTGCTTAATACTAATATTATTAAGCACTTTTTTGGAAATCTGCATATTTTTCTGACTGTTTTCCAGCGTTTCCCTGCCAGTAATAAATTCATTCCTTTTTTGAAGTAACAGCGAATACAGATTAGATTCCAGTACTTTTTTAGTATTACTTACCTTTTCCAGTTCGAGTTTAGCCTGCTGAACTTTCGATCTTTTCAGCCCGCTGTTAAATATCGGAACGTCAAGCTGTATGCCCAGCATTGAAGATTCAAACCATTTTTCATTTCCGTCAAAAAGACTAAATTCATTTCTCATGGCATTTTCCTGAAAATTATAAAATGCCGATAATGTAGGAAGATATTCTGATTTATATCTTTTAACATCCAGAGCCATCAATTCTTCCTGAGTTTTTACAAGTTTGTAATCAATATGTTCTTCCAGAACAAAGCCTTTGTTTAATAAACCATCGATATTGATTTCCAACAAAATATTATTAAGATCATCCGTTAAATTTATACTTTGCTGTCTTTCGATTCCCAGCTGAATTTTTAATAACAGGTACAAATAATCAATTTGCCGGCTTAAAGATTTTATAGTATTTTCAAGAGAAATTACTGCTATATTAAGTTTATCAACCTCAGTTTCTTCAATTAAACCATTTTCAAAAATGGCAGTTGTTTGTTTTAACAGATCATTCATGCTTTCATGGTTTTCCTGAAGAGTTTTTTTATTTTCTTCGGCCATTAGAATTGAATAATAGGTTAAAGCAATATTAGCTTTTGTGTCTTTTTCCGACTTATCAAGACTTTGTTCAGAAATGTTGCGATATACTTTTACAGCCTGCAGCCCCACAAGATATGAACCACTGAATATTAACTGTGAAACAGTAAGAGTCCCGGCAAAATTATGTTTTGTGCCAAACTGTATTTCTGCAAATTCACCAGGTTCACCGCCAAAAAATTCTGCCGGAATTAACTGAGTTGCCAGACTCAGGTTGTTCATATACGAACCCGAAGCACTTATCTGAGGCAAACCAATAGTTGTTGTTTCCCAGACTTTTTGGTCAGCAATTTCAACATCAATCCGGGCATTTTGAATTTCTGTATTGTATTGAATTGCGTAATCCATGGCCTGATTAACGGTCAGGTTAATTATACTATCCTGTTGAGTTAGTCCAGCAAAAGGAAGTATTACAAGTAAAAATATTTTTATTAAAATTGTGTGTTTCATTTTAAAGTGTTGATTTATATGTTATTGTAAATATTCTTTTATATCTATTTTTTGTAAGGTTTTTTCAAGAACTTCTATTCCCTTTTTATTCGCCATTCCGCGGATATGATAAATAAACATTTCATAAACAAACCGTGGGTTTAACACCTCTTCGTGATTAATAACCTGGTCTGTTGTTATATTAAGAAACCTGCTGGTTTGCATTTTAGCAATAATTTCATCATCTAAATCATTACGGTATAAGCCCTCTTTTTTCCCTTTACCAATATTTTTTATAACCGAATCATACATTTTTTCTTGCCTGACTTCATTTAATTTTTTGTATAAACGGGGGTAGTATTTTTTTAAGTCATACTCTGTTGAAGGATTATATTCCTGAATAGTTTTTATAATATGAATACTAATTTCAAGAACTTCTTCCACAGCATTAAGTTCTTTATCAGCTAGTTTTTGAAAGGAGCAATCATTTTGAGATACGATATGATCTAAAACTTTTTCTACCAGATCGTTTTTATTTTCAACGTAAACATAAAGAGTTTTTTTAGATATCCCCAGCTCGCGGGCGACATCATCCATGGTAACACTTTTCACACCATATTTATTGTAAAGTTCGCCTACTTTGTCTAATATATTTTCTAATTCTTTATTCATGGCACAAAACTATATCAAAAAAACCAAGGAAACAAAAAAAATGTAAAAAGTTTCCAAAGTTTATTGTAAAAACAGCTTATGAGCTAATTGTAGTCCCATATTTTTTCTTCCTTCTGTCATCTCCGGCTTGATCGGAGATCTCTATTTGTGGTTTATTTTTGAGATTACCTGTCAAGCAGGGAATGACGCTGTTAAGTTATTTCGTGTCGCTATCTGTTATGTATTTTTTCCTTTTGTCATCTCCGACCCGAACGGAGATCTCAATTTACGTTTATTATTGAGATTCCCTGTCAAGCAGGGAATGACAAACTGTTTTAATTTAAGTTTATATTATTGTGTCATTTCCGACTCCTGCCTGCCGGCAGGCCAATGTCAATAAGTTAAGAGAATAACCTGCTAAGTATTTGCATATTAGCAGGTTATTTAGTATATTTAAGTGTAATAAATCAAAAAAATATACTATTA
>JAHOYT010000096.1 GCA_019038645.1 Bacteroidales bacterium | reverse complement strand
TAATAGTATATTTTTTTGATTTATTACACTTAAATATACTAAATAACCTGCTAATATGCAAATACTTAGCAGGTTATTCTCTTAACTTATTGACATTGGCCGACAGGCAGGAAAGGAAATCTCATGCTTAGTTGTAATATATTTGATCCCGAGATCTTCAATCAAGTTGAAGATGACAAATTATTACTTTTTGGACACCCTCTTTAATTTATTTCACATATTTCTCATTCGTTAATTTGAATTGACTCTTAAGGTTTTATGTCATATATTTAGTTTTTACCAAAAAAATAATGTTATGAGAAATTTACTGTTTTTGTTTTTTGCAGGAATCCTTTATTTATTTAACTCAAATTCTTATGCACAGGCACCCGAAAAATTTAACTATCAGGCTGTGTTACGAAATAGTAGCGGAGAACTTATTTCAGATCAATCTGTTGATGTTGAGATTTCAATAAGAGATATTCAATCTGATGGAACGATCCTGTATACCGAAACACATACTAAAACAATCAATTCTTTTGGTTTAGTAAATTTGGTTATCGGAAGTGAAACTCCTGATCTGGGCGTTTTTTCTGAAATTATCTGGGCCGTTAACGACAAATTTATTCAGGTAAAAGTTGATGCAGGTTCGGGTTTAACCGATATGGGAACTTTTCAGTTATTATCAGTGCCCTTTGCCATGCATGCTGCTTCGGCTAGTAATTTAGGTTCAGAAAATGTATATACAGGTACAGATACACTGTTTGTGGTAAAAGACACTGAAGGTAATCCGGTATTTGTGGTTTTTCCCGATGGAGCAAAAGTAATTGTTGAAGAAGCTACGAAAGGAACAGTTGGTGGATTTGCTGTTAGTGGTCGTAGCCCCACAAAAGCGGAAGAAACAGAAATTTTCAGAGTAACACCCGACAGTACAAGAATCTTTGTTAACGATACCATTCAGGGCAAAGGCAGAGTAGGTGGATTTGCTGTAAGCGGTCGTTCTCCAACCAAAGGAATAACAAGCGAGTATCTTGTTGTTACACAGGATAGTACCAGAGTATATATTAGTGATACTACACTTACAAAAGGACGGGTTGGTGGTTTTGCAGTAAGTGGTCGTAGTCCGACAAAAAATGAATCTGTAAAGTTCATGGATATGACAAAAGAGAATTACTTTATTGGTCATGAAAGTGGTTCGAATTTATCAACGGGGGCATTTAATTCAACATTAGGATATCAATCGGGGCTCTCAATTGAAGAAGGAAATGAAAATGCATTTATTGGGTATCAAAGTGGATATAATAATTCTACAGGATCCGGAAATTTATTTTTAGGATATCAAACAGGATTTAGTAATGAGTTTGGAAATTATAATTCTTTTTTAGGTTATCTCGCTGGATATTCAAACACTACGGGTGTTTATAATACATTTTTGGGGAGCTTCTCCGGATATAGTAATACCGAAGGTAATAATAATACATTTGTTGGTGATTCTACAGGATTTAATAATGTAAGTGGAATAGAAAATACTTTTCTGGGCACAGGATGCGGTAAAAATAATAATTCGGGTACTTCAAATGTATTTATTGGTAATAAAAGTGGATTTTCAAATACAAGTGGTTATACGAATGTATTTATTGGCAATAGGGCAGGTTTTTTAGCCGAAGACGGAGTTCATAATGTATTTATTGGGGATTCAAGTGGATATAATAGCTCCAAAACCTGGGGTAATGTAAATATTGGGTTTTTAAGTGGATTTAATACGACAACAGGTAGTGCTAATACATACCTGGGTTCAAAAACCGGATATCGCACGACTACAGGGTTTTCAAATACATTTATAGGTATTGAAGCCGGCTATTCTTTGGATACAAACTGTTGTAACACCTTTATTGGTGATCATGCCGGACATTTTGTTACAAATGGAGAGAGGAATGTTTTTATAGGCGCTTATACTGGTTATAATGAATCTAAATCGGAAACTGGAAGTTTTGCTAATATAATGATTGGCAATCAAGCTGGCTTCAATAGTACTGGTGGTGGCACAAATATATTTTTAGGATTTAAATCAGGATATAATAATGTTGAATCTCACGGTAATATTTTTCTTGGATATTTAAGTGGATTTTCACATCAAAGTGGAAATGAAAATTTTTTTATTGGCTCAACTTCGGGTTTTTCAAATACTACCGGATGGGCTAATATTTTTATAGGACCAAGATCAGGATTAAATAATATAAATGGTGATAAAAATATATTTATTGGACATCAGGCAGGGATGAATGAATTGGGGTCAAGTAAGCTTTATATTGATAATTGGGAGGCAGATTCATCGCATGCTTTTATATTTGGAGATTTAGATAATAATATTTTAAGATTTAATGCAAAAGTGGGTATAGCTGGAAATGCGGATGAGGCTTATGATTTAACTATAAATCCAGAATGGGGACCCGCAGCTATAAAACTAATCGGAAGTAGTGATGGTATAATTTATTCAACTATTGGTTTAGTTTCAAAAGGAACGCCTATTGAGAACAGTTGGCATATCGAACATAGTATAGATAAGCATAAGTTTAAATTAAAAAATTTTGATGGTAGTGGATGGTATGTTAATTTGGAGCTCGATACATTAGGAAATATGATAGTTAACCGTGGAGGAATCAATGTAGGGGGGAATATTATTCCTATTCTCAGTGGGTTTGATTTAGGAACTCCTACCGAAGTATGGCAAAACATCTATACTTTAAATGCAGTTACAGTAACTTCCGATGCACGCTTAAAATCTAATATCCTAAATTTGGGATATGGTTTAAATGAAATAATGAAGCTTAGATCTGTTACATTCAACTGGAAAAACGATCAAACTAATGAAAAAAAGATTGGTTTGATTGCTCAGGAGGTTGATGAAGTAATACACGAAGTCGTTAATAAAGGTGAAGATGAACTCCAGACTTTGGGTATAAATTATTCTGATTTAATCCCCGTTTTAATTAATGGAATGCAGGATCAACAACAAATCATTGAAACCCAAAAAAGCAAAATTTCAGAATTAGAAAACCGCTTAAATAAAATTGAAAAACTTTTGATGGGAGAATAGGATTTCCCAAATCATAAAGACCTGTCAGCGTCCCTGGACCCTGCCTGACATGCCTGCGGCAGTTAAACCGGCAGGCAAGCAATTTAGCATACTAAGGAATGTCATACTTCGACAAGCTCAGCATGACAGGCATAGCATGACGAAGAGTTTTTAGATCTATTAGAATTTTTTGTAGACACTTCTCGTTTTTGTCGAATACAAAATTTCCAGAAATTTTGTATTTAGATTCCCGCCTACGCGGGAATGACATATAAAAATTATTTTTGTCCTTTACTCTAAACCATATTTATCAACCAGATAAATAAGTGCAGCCATAGCTGCAGCGCCGTTTTGCATATCTTCTTTTACAATATGGTCAAAAGTATCGTTTCCTGAATGATGCCAGTCGAAATAATGTTCCGGATCTGTTAATAATCCGGATAAAGGTGTTCCCAAATCTTTTAAAGGATCAATATCAACACCACTACCACCTTTAACAAAAACATCAATATCATAAGGTTCAAATAATTTACTCCAGGCAACAATTTTATCAATCTTTTCCTGCGATGCATCAATAGAAAAACCCAAAGGTCTGGTTACACCACGATCGCTTTCTATAGCAAAAATATGTTTCTCGTTATTTATCCTCGCCTGTTCGGCATAAGCTTTGCCACCACCCTGAGAAATCTCCTCATCCATATACATTACGGCACGAATAGAGTGTCGTGGCTTATACCCGATTTTTTGAAAAATCCGCAGCACTTCAATTGATTGCATGCAACCTCCTCCATCGTCATGAGCACCAGGTCCGTTATCCCATGAGTCCAGATGTCCTCCAACAACAATATATTCATCAGGAAAATCCGTTCCTGTTAATTCACCAATGGCATTATAGGAAATTGTATCAGGTAAGTTTTTACAATTGGTTTCAAAGTAAAATGTTAATTCAGGATTTTCCTTTAACATTTCACTGAGTAAATTAGCATGTTTTGTGGCAATACATATCGACGGAACTGTTTCGTTATCTTCTGCTTTTCTGGTTGTTCCGGTATGAGGGAAAGTATCAATCGCAGTCGTCAGGGATCTTATTACAACACCAACAGCACCATATTCTGCTGCCAGCACCGGACCTGCAAATCTCTGTCCGGCTGCTTTGCCATAAGCCTGAAAAGTATTTTTATTTTCAGGATTCATTGGCTCATTAAAAAATATGATATTCCCACTGATCTGATCCCTGGAGAAATTGTTTAAATCTGCAAGGCCATTAACTTCTATTACTTTCGCTTCAAGACCATTCACTTCTGTTGCTATTCCACGTCCAAGAGCACAAACATTTACATTAATAGTTTTACCATTTAATTTTATAGCTCCCTTTTCAATATTTCCTCTTTCCCAATTCATTACATGAGCTTCCTGCAAAAAGACCTTGTCTAAAGCCATGTCCTCCATAATCTCTTTAGTCCATTTTGCGGCTTCAATTCCCTGTGGATAACAAGCTAATCGTTTGGGAAAGTTTTCTGTAAGATATTTTAAATCATTATAGGATTTACTACTTGTGTGAGCCTCTTCAAAAATTTGCTTTATAAGCTGTTCGTCTGATGCGTTTTTTAAATTATCTATGTTGCATGAATAAATTAGTACAAGGCCTGTAAGAAGTAATGAAATCTTTTTCATTTTGGCTTTTTTTATTTATGACTATGTTATTACGAAAAAGATTAACAGAAGTTGACAATAGAATAATAAAAAAGAGCACTTTAAAAAGTGCTCCAGTGGGTTAAAATTAATAAATCAGAGTGTTGGGTTAAATCAGAGTTTTCTTAGGTTAATAAATATATTTTTAGACCAATCTTTTTTATTTTACCTGAGGCCGCAAAATATTACTTATTTTCTAATAATTTTTTTACCGTAGACAAACGACAACTTCCTACCACTGAAAAACAGCTTGCCCGGATTTTTGTATTTTCAAATTTCTTAAAAAAAGAGCGCCTTTAAAAGCGCTCTTTCAAACTTAGTATAATAATAACTGATTTTATTTTTTAATAAACATCTCAGTAATTGGACCTTTTTCATCATCAACTGATAAAATGTAAAGACCAGATACCAGATCAGAGATATTAATTGTGTTTTCATCTCTGTTTAATACAATTTCTTTAACAATTGCTCCGGTTGAATTTATAATTTTAACCCTTGCGTTGTCGAAAGGAATCTGAACAGTCAGCTCATCTTTTGCCGGATTAGGATATAAATTAATATTTTTTACTTCATCATGTCCTAATTGTTTTCCATTTACAGCAGTTGCAACAAAAGTAGCTTTTGCAATAATATTAACTGTATAATCCTCAACTTCTCCATACTTAAATGAACCACAGGCAGCAGGATAACCAGCGTCAGACATTGCTGCACGTATTCTGGTCTGACCAATTGTTGCAGTTTCAGGAATATCTACAGTTGCCGTATAAACATCGCCATTAGCAACAGTACCCTGAATAACAAGTTCATCAGAAGTAAATTCACCGTCGATATTAAAGTCAATCCATACATTCCAGTATTCCGTATAAAGTCTACGTTTAAATCCTGCGCTTAAAGAAGCAGTATAGCTTGTTCCCTGCGAAACATTTGCAGTTAAATTAGTAAAATCACCATAACCGTTATTAGCAGCTGAGGTATTATATAAATCATTTAAACCAAATACATCAATCCACTCAAACCTTGCGCTGGTTGAATAAAGATCGCAATAATCAACTACAATAACCTCATCTAAAGTTGTAACATTAATTGAGCTACTTGCAGCAGAAATATTTCCGGCAGCATCCTTTGCTTTAACATAAAATGCATAGCTTGTTGCAATTGATAATCCGGTTACGTTGTATGATGTGGCAGAAGTACTTGCAAAATATGCTCCATCCTTATAAACATCATATCCTGTAACACCTACATTATCCGTTGAAGCACTCCAGGTTAAAGCAACAGAATTGCTTGTAATATTTGAAGAACTAAGGTTAGCCGGAGCTGTTGGAGCCTGAGTATCGGTGTCGGTTGTAATATTTGCTGTATTACTTGCGTCTGATTCGTTCCCAACTGCATCTTTAGCAATTACATAATATGAGTATGATGCTCCTGAATTTAATCCGCTAACATTATAATATGTATTAGCAGTGCTGGTTATTACAGAACCATTTTGGTAAACATCATATCCTGTTACGCCAACATTATCAGTTGAGGCATTCCAGTCAAGCTCAACGCTTGTCATTGTAATATTCGAAGCAATTAAATTTGCAGGAGCTGTTGGAGCTTCAGTGTCACCTCCAATAATCTGAACAGTATAATCTTCTACCTCTCCATAACTGAATGTTGCTTCACAAGCATCTGGTGCAGCATTATATTTCATAGTAACTCTCATGCGGGTTGTAACAGCTGCTGTACTTGCAGGAATTGTAAAGCTTCCAGTAACAACAGTCTTGCTCATTCCTCCCTGATCAAATACGTTTTCATCTGCATCGTCAAAATCACCATCGTGATTTAAATCAATCCATATTTTCCAATACTCGTCATATGTTGAACCACTAAATGCAGGTGTTAAAGTAATATTGTATGATTCGCCTGAAACAAGTTCTGCTGTAAGGTTTGTAAAATCTGTGTACCCGGCAGCTCCTGAAGTATTAGAGAAGTCTCCAACTACAACACCACCTATCCACTCATATGAATAATCAGTACCCTGAGAAGGGCAATATTCGATCTGTGCTTCACCCGTTGTTGCAAAACTTCTTTCTGTTCCATAACTTGTTCCTTTTGCATTTGTTGCAAATGAATTTACATAGTATACAGTTCCTGATAATAATCCATTCATCGTTAAACTATAAGAACCATTTGTTACCGTAGGTGAGGTTTCCAGAACTGTTCCATTAGAAGTATTAACATCTGGTGTTTTGCTATAAACAAGTCCACTGGCAAGAACAGCATTTCCACCATCATCGGTAATATTACCACCGCAAGTTGCAACATTGTCTCCAATTCCTGTTACGGTATTTGTTGTAACTGTTGCTGTAGTTGTTCCGTCATCAGCATAAACCATATAACAAACAGAGCAATCAACATGAGAAGCATTAACGGACAATTTCATATATCCACCTTCGCCCCATGAGCTACCCCATGAATTTCTTAAAATCCAGTATTCGCCATCCGTTGCGTCTACACCCCAACCTACCAATGCAATTGCATGATTTGTAGTTGCGTTATAACAAGGATTAGTATTACAAGTTGTATAGCTATCCGTGAAAACTCCACCGGAATAACCCGAAAAAGCTGTTGTAACATAAACTGCTGCATCAACAACACCATAAGTCATAATAGCTGTTTTAATTGCATCAACATCAGCACAAGGTACTCTGTACCATCCTTCGAATTGAATTTTTGGCGCAGCATCTGTTGTAGATGGGCAAGATTGGTTATTAGCATCAGAATACGGGAAATAAGACTCATCAATATGACCTATATCAACTAATGCCTGTAATTCATAATAATCATAATCAGCACCATTACAACCATCAAAGTGGCTGCTATATGGAGATATTTCACTTAGACAAAAAGCTATCCAGCCTTCTGAGAAATCAGCAGTATTACTGTCGTAGCTACCTGTTGCAAAGTTATACACTCCCTCAGCAGCTGCAGATGCACCAAAAGCATAACAAGAACCACATCCACCCTGATCGCGAACATCTCCGATATATGTATGGCCGTTATAATTTCTCCAGTCAAACTCTGTTGGAAGACTTTTTGAAGAAGTAAAGCTCGGATCAACTTTTGCAATTTCCTGAATTGAAGGAACAGTTCTTTCAACTTCAGCATTAAGAGGATCGCCATTAAGTTCCATTAATTCCAACAATGGTATTCTTTCTTCAACACCTTTGTTTGCCCTTACGCAAACTGCTCTTTCAATGGTATAACCGTTTTGTTTAATAACTTCTGTTTCCACTTCAAAACCAAGTTTTGCACCATATGAATATTCCGGCGCTTCTTTTCCTTTAAAGAAATCCCATGCATTAACCATTCTGCCATCAGGTAAATGAACAATACCTACTTCTCCACCTTTTGCAGAAGTAACTTCATATCTGTACCCTAAAATTTCGGCATATTTTGCAGCAGGGTTAATGTAACCCTTTTGAGCAAAAACCGTAAATGTTATCAGAAAAGAAAAGAAAAAAGTAATAAAAGTAAATTTTCTCATAGTTTATAATTTTAGTAGGTTAAAAATCGACATAATGTATTATAATTATTTTGTTAATTATTTAACGGTCGATATACAGCAACTTTCTACCCACGAAATGCCTGTTGCTCAGAATTCTGCTATTTTTATTTAATGTTTCTATTGTTTTTTGAAAATTATTTATAAATTGCTCGTTAATAAAAATCGGCTCAAACACCTAACCGTCTAATGTTTAAATACTTATGAAGCTAAAGTGCGTTATAGTTGATGACGAGCCATTAGCTATTGCTATTATTGAAGGTTATTTAAAAAAAATACCTTATATCGAGATTATTGGTAAATTCGGTAGTGCGATTCCTGTATATGAATTTCTAAAAACCAACGATGTTGATTTGTTATTTCTGGATATTGAAATGCCCGATTTAACCGGAGTGGATTTTGTTAAAAGTTTGTCATCTGCACCGTCAGTAATATTTACAACTGCTAATAAAAATTATGCTATTGATGGTTTTAATTTAAATGTTGACGATTATATTTTAAAACCTATAAGTTTTGAACGTCTGATCAAGGCTGTTAATCGCGTACTAGAAAGCAAAACCAAAGAAGCCAAAACAACTGTTTCGGAAGAATCAAATGATTACGTTTATCTTAAGGAAAATAAAAAAATGGTTAGAGTATATTTTGATAATATACTCTATCTGGAAAGTTTAAAAGATTATGTTAAAGTAGTTACAATACGCAAAACTGTTATTACGAAGCAGCAGTTAAATTATTTTGAGGCAATTCTCAATCCTTCTGATTTTATTCGTATTCATAGATCGTATATAATAGCAATTAATAAAATTGACTCATACAATTTGTCCGGGATTGATATTGGGAAACAGGAACTCCCTATTGGACGAAAATACAAAGATTCGGTAATTGAAGTTTTAGATAATTTAAATAAAGTTGAAGGTAATTAGTGTCAGGACTTAATAAATATAAGTATTCGATTTTTCTTTTTTTGTTCATTTTCACTTTTAAACAAGGAAATGCTCAGGAAAGAGGTCTCTTGCTTTCAAGCTATTATTCTTCAGTCGATTATAATGCCGGCAATCAAAATTGGGCTATTTTACAGGACAAGAGAGGTGTAATGTATTTCGCAAATTCTACTTGTGTGCTGGAATACGACGGCAATACATGGAGGCAAATCCCCGTTTCAAATAATTCAAGTGTACGCGCTCTGGCCATTGATGATAATAATGTTATTTATGTGGGTGCATATAATGAATTCGGATACCTTACACCTGATAATACGGGCAAGTTATTCTATAAGTCGCTCGTTCAATTAATGGATTCTTCATATTTAAATTTTGGCGATGTGTGGAGTATTTATCATGTGCCTGACGGAGTTTTTTTTCTTACAGATAAGTACCTTTTTCAATTAAAAAATAACAGAATAACTGTTCTGGAAAAAAGCAAAGAGCGTTTTTATTTAAGTCACAAAATAAAAAACAATCTGTATGTTCAGGAGATTGGCAATGGATTATTACAATTCAACAATGACTCATTAAAACTTATTGAAAAAGGATCTTTTTTTGCCGATAAAAGAATTCATTCTATTCTACCCTATGACAACAACCTTCTGATTTGTACCAGAACAAAGGGATTGTACTTGTACGATAATTCTGGCAAAACAGCACAAATAAAATCAATTTCAGACATCTCTGCAAGCGCAAAAAACCTGAATAATTATTTAATACAAAACGTATTTTATTGCGGTATAAAACTTACTGATGAATTATATGCTTTAAGTACGGTTGCAGGAAATGTATTAATTGTGGATAAGAACTGGAATGTTACAGACAACATCAACAATGAATCTACCGGCATTATTAGCCCGGCTCATTCTTTATACTATCATGAAAATCAGTCATTATGGCTTGCATTAGCGAATGGCATTAGCCAGGTTGAAGTTTTTTCACCCTTCCGGTACTGGAACGATGAAAAAGGTATTAGCGGAACAATTACCGACGTAGCTGGTCTGGATGGTAATTTATACATTTCAACAGGATCGGGATTATTTCTTACCAAAAGGGAGGCGGACAATATTAATTATGCGACAAATAAATTTTCTCCTGTAAAAGGGAAATTCGAACAATCGTGGAGTTTTTCATATTTTAATTTGCCGGGTTCTGAAATATCCACAACATTATCATCAAAATATAAATCGCTACTTGCAGCAACGAGCCAGGGGCTTTTTCAAATTAAAGGAGATAATTCTGTGCCCGTATCAAAATATAAAACAATTTTTTCACTACATCAGTATAAAAACGAACCATCGGAGCTATTTCTTGGAATGCAGAATGGTATTGCAAGGATAAGTTATAAGAATAATAGCTGGATTGATCAGGGTTTGCAATTTGACATTGGCAGTATGATCCGGGATATAAATGAAGACTCAGCCGGAAATCTGTGGTTCAGCGCTCCTTATAAAGGTGTTTACAGGGTAAAAAATCCGTTAAATAATAAAGGGAAAGATCAACATGTAGAACTATATGACACTTGTCACGGATTAGCGGATATAAGATCAGCTCAGATTGGTAAAATTGAAAATAAACTAATTTTTGTTGATGATAATAATTACTATGTTTTTAACAGTTTAAAAAGCTGTTTTGATATTTACGATTTACAGGGGGATCATGAATCAGATACTGTGCCGGAAGAAGAACCCGAAGATTCATTGTCCGGATACCGGATTGCAGATGAAATAAATTCAATGGTATATGTTATTACCCTGGCTGATAATTCTGTTCTTTGGTTCGGCACAACTCAGGGAACATTCAGGTTTATTGAAAATAATACCAGAAATTATTCCGATGTTTTCCCTGCTATAATCAGAAACGTTATTTCCGGGGATTCCGTTATTTATAATGGTACAAATTATACTAAAATCAACTCTACTGATTCTGTTCCTTATGAATTTCTAATTAATCCAAAACCTGAAGTTGCAAAAGAAACTGTACTTGATTTTAATAATAATTCACTCACATTTTTTTATTCGATGCCGTTTTATGAACAGGAATCAAAAACGGTTTTTAGTTTTTATTTAGAAGGTTATGACAAAGAATGGTCTGACTGGAATTCTGAAACGAAAAGAGAATACACATATTTAAGAGAAGGAGATTATACTTTTAAAGTAAAATCGAAAAATATTTATCAAATTGAAAGTCCGGTTGCTGAATTTAAATTTAAAATTCTTCCGCCCTGGTACAGATCTTTCGCTGCTATTCTTGGTTATATACTGTTAGGAATACTTTTAATCATAGTTATAGTAAGGCTATATACTTACCGGTTAATTAAAGAAAAGGATAAGCTGGAAAAAATCGTTATAGAACGTACACAGGAAATTCTGATGCAGAAAGAAGAAATAATGGTTCAGGCAGAACATTTAAAAGATGCAAATGAAGGGATAACTGCAAAAAACGAGGAACTGGAAAAACAAAAGTGGGAAATTACTAATCAGGCTATAAAACTTCAGAAGGCTAATGTAGAATTAATAAAGTTATCGAAAGTTGCCAGTGAAACAGACAATGCAATTGCTATTTTTGATAAGGATGGTAATATGGAATGGGTTAATGACGGATTTACGAGAATGTATGGGTACACCTTCATGCAGTATTCAAAAGAAAAAAATATTAATATTATTACTGGTAGTGGCAATCCTAATATTCAGGAAGCTGTAAAAGTATGTATTACCGATAAAAAATCTGTTGTGTATGAGTTTAAAACAAAAACCCGTGCCGGGAAAGAAGTATGGGCTCAAACTACACTTACTCATCTAATAGATAAAAACGGGGAAACAATAAATTTAATCGCTATTGATTCTGATATAACCAAAATAAAACAAGCTGAGCGAGAAATATTAAAACAACATAGGGAAATTGAAGAACAAAGGGATAAGCTTGCGATTAGCAATGCAACAAAAAATAAATTTTTCAGGATTATTGCACACGACCTTAGAAATCCCATAAGCACGCTGGCAGGATCAACGAATTTAATTTTTAATGACTTTGATGAATACAACAAGGAACAAACTAAAGGCTTTATAGGAGAATTAAACAAACTGTCACTAACAACTTTTAATCTGCTTGAAAATCTTCTGGACTGGTCATCAACTCAAATGGGGGATATTGTGTTTTCTCCTAAACCTGTTGACCTTCAGCTAATAATTAATGAAAACATTGAGTTAATCAACAGAAAGGTTAATAGTAAAAATATCAGACTAATTACGAATATTAAAAATGATCCAATCGCATTTTCCGATGAAAATATGATAAAAACAGTTATCAGAAATTTATTGTCGAATGCCGTTAAATTTACTCCTGAAAATGGAAAAATTGAAATATCGGTTAATGTTAATAATGATTATATAAATTGCTCGGTAAAAGATTCCGGAATTGGAATAAGCCGGGAAGATCAGAAAAAATTATTCAGGATTGATACACATCACTCAACTCCTGGTTTATCAAACGAAAAAGGTTCGGGTCTGGGACTAATTTTATGTAAAGAATTTATAGAAAAAAATGGTGGGGAAATAAGTGTTTCAAGCACGCCACAAAAGGGAACAACAATTACCTTTACACTTAAAAAACATACCTCTTAATACTTATTTAAACCTTTTAACTTTTATTAACTTTCTGCAAAACAATTTTTTGCTTAAAATGCAGTATTACTTATAACTTAACATTACTTTGCTTGCTGGTAGGTTCAGGTTTCTTCAATAATTTACTTTCCAAATTAGCATATCCGAACAAACAGATTCTTCTACCTGACCTACTAACTTGCAAATTTCTAATGATTACAAAAATCTAATCTCAGCAACTATTTTTTGCAAAGAATTTATTAAAAAAACAGTGGCCCCATTAATATTGAAAGCGAACCGCAAAAAGGGACTACTATTACCTTCTCTCTTAAAAAATATACTGTTTAAGATTTCTTTAAATCATTTAATATTTATTAACTTTCTGCAAAACAATTTTTTAAATTTTTGCGAGTATTTATATTGTCTAACCAAAAACCATAACAAATGGCACAACAAAATGAAATAAAAAATTGGTTTAAAAATTCAATAACCATCAAATTCATTATTATCGGATTGCTAATTTTAATAATGCTGATTCCGGCGGGAATGATCAAAACCCTGATAATCGAACGCAACTCTCTTAGGGATAATGTTGTTAGCGAAGTAAGTTACAAATGGGGAAATCCACAAACTATTGCTGGTCCTATAATTACCATACCGTATAAAACTTATTTTAAAAATGATGCTGAAATTATAGAACAAATTAATTATGCATATTTTCTGCCGGAGAATCTGCAAATTGATGGAGAAATAAATCCGGAAATAAGATACCGGGGAATATACAAAGTTATTGTATATAATACTTTACTAAATTTTAAAGGAAAGTTTTTAAAGCCAGATTTTTCTAAATGGAATATTCCTGAACGTGATATACTTTGGAATGAAGCTTTACTTTCAATCAGGATTCCTGATATGCGAGGAATAAATCAAGAAATAAAAATAGCATGGAACGAAAATGCCTTAGATGTAAATCCAGGGATAGATCATCAGGATTATTATACAGGAATTTCTACAAAAATAGCTTTTGATGAATCTGCAATTTATACTTTCAATTTTGATTTGGACCTTAATGGAAGCGAATCGCTGAATTTCATTCCAATTGGGAAACAAACTAATGTAAATATTCATTCCAAATGGACAAACCCAAGTTTTGAAGGTTCATTTTTACCTGATGAAAGAACAGTTGAAGATAACGGATTTAATGCAAGCTGGCAGGTATTGCATTTAAATAGAACATATCCTCAACAATGGTTAAATGATGCATATGATATTGATAATTCCGCTTTTGGAGTTAAACTATTGCTTGCTGTTGATCATTATCAAAAGTCGCTAAGATCAGTTAAATATGCCATCATGTTTATATCTCTCACTTTTCTAATATTCTTCTTTTCTGAAATACTTAATAAAAAGAGAATACATCCTATACAATATTTATTAATCGGACTTGCTCTAAGTATTTTCTATACCCTTTTGGTTTCACTATCTGAGCAAATGAATTTTAATCTTGCGTACTTAATTGCAAGTGTGTCAACTATATCATTAATAACAAGCTATTTGCATAGTATATTTAAAAACAACCGGTTAACTGCCATTACAGGATTATTATTAGTAATTCTTTATTTATTCTTATTCACAATCCTGCAATTACAAGATTACGCACTATTACTGGGAAGCATCGGATTGTTTATAGTACTGACTCTGGTCATGTACCTTTCAAGAAAAATCGATTGGTATGCAAATTTACCTTTAGAAAATAATAAAATTGAAAATGAGTAAACAGTTTTAGAATTGTTAAAAATCCGGTTAAAAATAACCGGATTTTTTTATTTAAAAGCCACCCAACCTCTGGGTTTAGAAATATCTCTTAATGCAAAACCTATCTCTCGGCATTCAAATTGAATTTTATAAATTTCTTCTTTATCTAATTTTTTTATTGATTCAATATCAAGAATCATATTTTTATCTTTGTAAGCCGATTCAAGTATTTTCCTTTTATATGTCAAAATAGTATCTGGAACTAATCTTTTCAAAACCATTTCCTCAGTTTGAATATTAGCACCACCTTTTTCAAATATTTTACTTAATTCATACGGATTGCTTAATAAATCAGCAGCCAATTTACTTATTTCAGGATCGGAATGATTTATAAAATATTTGCTATTTAGCGTCTCTCCTTTATTTAAGGCTTCAAGGTATATTTGAAAAACCTTCTTATAAATCAAATTTTCAAATTCCAAATCATCATTTAATATTTCGCTTATTATAAACTCTGATACTAAAACATTTCTTGGCTCATCATACTTATCTTCTTGATAAGTATAAAGTATATTTGTATTATAATGAAAAAGTAATCTAACAATCTCTTTTTCTTGGGGTTTCGCATAATATCCTTCAACAGATGCTGGAATAGGAGGAGAATATTTCTCATTTTTTTGAATATTAACACTAGATCGCTTTAATTCCTTTTGGATAGCGGTCTTTCTTATTTTAGCTGCCTCAACGGAAAGTATCTTTTCTTCAATATCAAGTATTCTAGAACATTCCTTAATATAAACTGTTCTTGTAATTGTCTCCGGAATCACAGCAATCGATCTTACAATATCAGTAATAAGGTTAGCTTTTTTTACAGGATCGTTTTTTGCTTCTTTAGATAATAAACGGGTTTTAAAAGTTATAAAATCTTCTTCTTTTTGCTCTATATATTCAGTAAACTCTGTTGAGCTTTTACTTTTTGCAAATGAATCAGGATCTTCTCCTTCCGGCAATAAAAGCACCCGTACATTTAATCCTTGTTCAAGAACAAGATCAATTCCGCGAAGCGAAGCTTTAATTCCGGCTGCATCGCCATCATAAATTATTGTAACATTAGGTGTGAATCGCTTAATTAATCTGATTTGCTCAACTGTTAGCGATGTTCCGGACGAAGCCACAACATTCTCAATACCAGACTGAAACATAGAAACAACATCGGTATATCCCTCAACCAGGTAACATTTATCCAGTTGTGTTATTGCCTTTTTGGCAAAATACATACCATACAAAACCCTGCTCTTATGATAAATATCTGATTCGGGCGAATTCTGGTATTTTGCTGCCTTAACGTCGGTTCTTAAAATACGTCCGCCAAATCCAATAACATTTCCCGACAAACCGTGAATCGGAAATATAACACGACCCCGGAAACGATCAAATTTTCCTTTCTCGTTTACAATTGTTAATCCTGTTTTTTCCAGAAAATCAATTTTATATCCTTTTTCCTGTGCAGCAAAAGTAAACGCATCTTTAACATCAAGGCTGTATCCTAACTCAAATTTTTTAATGATTTCTTCGCCAAAGCCCCGTTCCTTAAAATAACTTAATCCAATAGCCCTTCCGTCATTATTTTTATGAAGTTTCTCCTGAAAATATGTATTTGCATATTTTGTTACAACAAGCAAGCTGTCGCGTTCATTTTGCTGTTGAATTTCTTCGGCAGTAAGTTCTTTTTCAACAACTTCAATGTTATACTTTTTAGCCAGATATTTCAGAGCCTCAGGATATCCGAGGTGCTCGTGTTCCATAATAAAGTTAACGGGATTTCCACCTTTTCCACACCCAAAACATTTATAAATTCCTTTCGCCGGTGAAACCGTAAACGAGGGAGTTTTCTCGTTATGAAACGGACACAATCCCAAATAATTTACACCCCGCTTTTTTAGATTAACAAAATCCTGAACAACTTCAGTTATTTCAGCAGTATCAATTATTTTTTGTATTGTATTATAATCAATCATAAAATTTACTCAACAGATATTCAGCACTTTATTAATACAGGGATAATCAGCTAAAATAATAAAAATTAAACGCATTATTCTGAATATTTTTTTAAAATGGAAACTTCTTTTTAATTCGGCATATATTCTCTAATTTGTATAAAAATTTTGGATATGAAAAACCTTGTTGTTTTAACAGGCGCTGGAATAAGCGCAGAAAGCGGAATAAAAACTTTTCGTGAAATGGGTGGCCTTTGGGAAGAATATGATGTAATGGAAGTTGCCAGCCCGCATGCATGGGAAAACAATCAGGAACTGGTTATGAGGTTCTATAATGAACGCCGGAAAAAACTTTTGGAAGCATCGCCAAACGAAGGTCATATAGGACTTGTAGAACTGGAAAAATATTTTAACGTACATATTGTTACTCAAAATGTAGATGATTTGCATGAAAGAGCCGGCAGTAAAAATATTCTTCACCTTCACGGCGAATTAAAAAAATCAAGAAGCACCATAGATCCTAATCTTATTTATGAAATAAGTGGCTGGGAATTAAAAACCGGGGATAAATGCGAAAAAGGATCTCAACTTCGTCCTCATATCGTGTGGTTTGGTGAGGCTGTTCCCGCTATAGCGGAAGCTGCGGATATTTGTGAAAAAGCAGACATTTTTGTGGTTGTTGGAACTTCTTTAAATGTTTATCCAGCTGCCGGATTAATAGATTATGCACCAAATGGGATTCCGGTTTTTTTAATTGATCCTAACGATGTTGGAACAAAAAACACAGAAATAACATTCATTAAAGAAAAAGCAGGAACAGGGGTTCAGAAACTCATCGGTTTTTTAAAAGAAAAGTCTGGTTCTAATGATTGATAATAATCTTTCGTGTATTTATTAATTTCCCGTCGATCCGGAGAGAACAAAAATATAAACCATTTTTATAATCCGAAACAGTTATTTTAATTTTATCCTGTTTCTCTGTAAGTTCCTTAGTATAAATCACAGCTCCTATAGAGTTGTAAATCTGAAGCTTAGCCTCTTTAACATACAGTATTTCATAATCGATATAAAGATAATCGGATGCAGGATTAGGATATAATTTTAATGTGTGTAATTCATAAAAGTTTAATGTGGTAGAATCGTTTGCATTTTGATTCTCAAACAAATTTAACTGTTTGTTACTTTCAGCAGCAAATGAAAAACTGACAATAAAAATTGAAATTATAAGGAGTATATATTTTCTCATATGCTTGTAATTATTATCTAATGTACAAAATAACAAAAACTATACCTAATATATACGCAAACAAAATGTTAAAGTTTATTAATTAATATTAAATTAAACTGAATATATTCAGACAAACAAGTCGTTTTTTTCAATTTATGTTATATTTTTGAACTCTATTTTAACACTCTTATTAACTATTAAATTATATCTATGAAGAAATTTTTACTTTTTACTTTTATATTACTTTATATCTCCTCAGGTATTAATGCACAAAGCATTAAACTAATTAAAGAAGATGGTTCAGAAATTGCTAACGATTCCTTATTTATAACTGCAGATAACACTGAAGATCTTATTGAAGTACCTGTTTATGTTAAAAATCTTACCGATGCAACCCTGGATGTCGTAGTAAAAAAGTATGAGCCAGATATTGTTTCCGGCAGTGAAGCTTATTTTTGCTGGGATAACTGTTATCCAAACACAACCTTTCAATCGTCAGGTTTTCTTACTGCGAACCCAAACGATACCATTAAAGATTTTAGTGGTGACTTTAAACCTTTTGGAAATACTGGTATAAGCAAAGTGATGTACACTTTCTTTAAAAACAAAGAAGAAGCAGATTCAGCTTCAGTTACTATTTATTACGAAATTGTTACTGTTGGGATAAAAGAAGTTAATGTGCTAAAACAAAGCATTTCCTGTTACCCAAATCCGGTTACTGATAATGTATTTTTTAAATATAAACTTGAACCAAATAGTAAGGGAGAAATACATATTTTTGATTTAACAGGGAAAAAGGTTAAACAGAAAACCATAACAAGTTCTGAGGACAATTTACAAATTAATGTTTCTGATTTAAATACCGGCATGTATTTATGGACAATAGTAGTGGATGGTGTTCCTGTAAAATCTGAAAAGCTTATTAAAAGATAATTTACTGCTATAATAAAAAATCCCGCTTATTTAAGCAGGATTTTTTATCTTTTTTACTCTAAAAATGTTTGGGAGGCTTGCAATACCTCTTTTGTATCTGATTTATAAACAAAAGCAATAATACTGGAATTTTTTATATCCCAATCCTGATTAATTATATAATTGTAGCTTTTACTTTTAATATCCGCAGCATTTACTTGCCCGCTTACTATTTGTTCGCCCCAGGTTCCATTTATCGCATCTCTTAGTACATGATTGTGAGCATAAAATTCTATGTCCTGTTCTCCTGAGGGAAAAGAATAATCTTTTTGCCATGAAGTAATTGAATCTTCAACAAAATAAACTGACAACATTAAATCTTCATTCATTGCATTTACAAATACTACATCAATATCAATATCCAGCTTGCGGGATGCATTATCAACTCCGGGATCAACCAAAATATCCATTACTGGTTTCTCCAGAAGCATTTCCGCCACCACTGTTGCCCAGTTTGCAGGATTTTGTGTTCTGTCTCCGTCAATTTCTTTCCTGTTTATCATTCCATTTGGCACCCCGGAGCTGCTGGCTTCAAAATAAGTATCAATGATGTTTCCATCCCCGGTGCGATACTCGTATGTGTATTTTTCCCCATTTGTATAAATCTCCGCAAAATATCCTGCATGAATTGCAATGGGAATTATATGGTCGCAATATAATTCTTTCAGAGTTTTTATCATTTCTGCACCTTCCGGGCAATTCCCACACTGATGACCTGTAAATTCCTCAATTAAAATTTGCTTTATCGGAACAGGAAGGCTGGCATCGCCACATTCACCCTGATATTCAATAAATGGTTCCTCAATTTCATCACAACTACCAATAAATAAAAGTCCAATTGCTAATATTATTAATCTTATATCTTTCATAATCTTCAATTTAAAAACTGCTTGTAATTGAAATATTGAATCCGCTTGAAGCAGGAACGTTCCTGCAAATTCCACCGATACAAACAATGCCTTCTCTTTGTCGGCCATATCCTAATTGAAACCTGTTTGCTCCTTTTTTATATCCTGCTGCAACATTAAAATAATGCAATTTTTCATCAGAATTACCATAATTATACTGATCGGAAACGTTAACAAACCATTTTGGAGCAATGGTATACTCCAACAATCCCATTGCCCAGTCTCCGTAATCCTGTTCTGTAAACAAGCCCTGTAGTTCTACTCTAAGTGAATGTCTTGGTTTAAATTTATAAGTAACATCTGCTATTACAACATTGGCATAAATAATTCCATATCCTGATATACCCTGAATAACATCTTTGTTATAAACAATATTCAGATAACTAATATCTGTTTTCCATTTGGCGTTTATTTTTTTATGAATCTTCACATTTATATCCTGAAAATAAACTTCATCACCTATCGCAAAATATTCTGATTCATAACCTGTTCCGTCCACAGTTAGTATAATTTTCAAACTATTTACCTTCGAAAAATTTACAGAAACATTGGTTCCGTATTTACCTCCAATTTTAGATCCTTTATTGAAGTTCTTAGTAATTTCACCATGAAAACCTATTTCGCCATTAGGTTGAGTTGCATATGGATACATTGCTGCAAGTGAGTACGTATGATTTGTAGTAATCGGTGGAATATAATTAATTTGTAAATTATTAAGAGATGCATTACGATCTGATCTAAAACTCATATTATCCACTCTTTTTATGCTAAAATAAAGTCCAAAGCCTTTTTTTGAATAAGTTGTATTAATTAATAAAGCATCTCCATACTTAGTTATAAATCCATTATCAGCTGATGGATCCGGAATCTTGTATGAATATTCGCCGGACAAATTAAATCCCCCACGAAGGAATGAAATTCTGCCTGCATATGCTCCTACGTTTTCAGGCAAATTGTAAATTGGATTTTCGTCCTTTTGATACTTACTTACAAAACTACCTCCAAGTATAAATTGTGATTTTAAATCTGTAGATACTGAAAAAATGTCATTTATAAAAAATTCTCCATCGATTCCACGAACAATTCCAGGACCATGATCAAAAAAAGATCTCTGTTTCCCTGTAAATCCCTTCAGGTAAATCCCCTGATATGGATTAAATTTTATTTTTACTCCATCAAGAGCATTATCATACCCTAAAGACTTGTCTTCATAAGCCCTCAAAACAAGACCATTTCCAAATTGCTCGTAAAAATTCCCGACAGTTATTTCTAAATCATCATTTCTGTATTTGATAAATCTGTATGGTATTCCAACATCATTATATGCTTCGTCGTAACCTAAAAGGGCATTCATATATCCTTCATAACGTATACCTGCAGCAAAATTTCCCTTTGTATATGTTAAATTTGCGAAAGAATTTAAGCCCATTTTTTCAGGTGGCACCACGGCTCCTATAGCAGAATCCTGTCTATAGACCTGTGCTTCAACCTGAAAATTTCCATGCAATTGCCCCTCGTTATTCTGAGCAAACAATCCTGTACTAATTATTACTATCAAACATAGTAATAATAGTTTTTCCGCTATATTCCTTCTCATAATTATTTCGAACTTTTTTCTTTAATCACATCATATAGTTCATATTCATCACCCTCGGTATATGAAGTGTGTTGCCATATTATTTTACCATTTCCATCCAATAATAAAGTGTGTGGTACATTAATAACATTCATAGCCCGTTTAAAATCTTCATTTGGATCTAAATAAAATTCTATATTTTCCCAACCGCGACCATTCACAAATGGAGCAACCCTGCTCATGCTTCTTGCATTATCAATAGAAATTGCATACAGCTTCACACCGGTTTCATCTGACCAATCAATAATATTTTCGTTATATGCATCTAATTCTTTTATGCAAGGTTTGCACCATGTAGCCCAAAAGCTTAAGATTACCCATGATTTGCCGTCAAATAATTCCTGAGTATTGACAATCTCGTTTTGTAAATTCTTTATTTGGATATTAGGAATATTTTTTGATGATTGCGAGAATAAACTAATACAACTTGTAAAAATTAATATTAAAAGTAGTGACTTTTTCATCCTAAATTGTTTTAATAAAATCATGAGTAATGAAAATTCATTACTCATGATAAATTATAATTCTAAAAATCTTATTTAAAAATTTGGATTTTTTTAGTTACTGATTCATTGCCGATAGAAACTTTAGCAAAATACAAGCCATTGTTTAATCTACTCATATCTAAATCAATATTATGTTGTCCTTCAGTTAACTTCCCTTTATCGGAAACTTTCACTAATTGTCCGGATTCATTATATATTCTTATTTCCACATCGCACCTTTCTTTAACATTTAATTTAAGATGAATGTTGTTCCCTGCTGGATTTGGATAAAAAACAATTTCTCCTTCGCTATTAATTTCTTCAATTCCAACTCCCCACCCTGTTTCAAAAGAAATAAATTTTTCGGCAACAGAAGTTC
>JAHOYT010000076.1 GCA_019038645.1 Bacteroidales bacterium | reverse complement strand
CGAAGTGTAGACAAGAAAAAAAAGGACTTTTTAGACACCTTCTTTAAGTAAACTATTTTACACAAACTATGAACATTGATAATATAGTATCTCCAACTTTAATTACGGATAAAAAGACATGTCTGAATAATATTCGTTTTATGGCTGATAAAGCTAAAAAACACAACTTAATTTTCAGGCCTCATTTTAAAACTCACCAATCACGAATAATTGGGAAATGGTTTAAACAGTATGGTGTAAATAAAATTACGGTTTCCTCATTACGAATGGCAGAGTATTTTGCCAATGATGACTGGAAAGATATAACTGTTGCATTCCCGGTTAACATTCGGGAAATTGAAACCATTAACTCATTGGCTGAAGAAATACAGCTAAACCTTACCGTTGAAAACGTTGAATCTATTGAGTTTTTAAAGAACGAATTAAAATACAAAGTTGGATACTTCATTAAGATTGATACCGGATATGGCAGAACAGGTGTTTCATTTGACATTTTTCTGAAAATTGATAAAATACAGAAATCGGCATCTGAATCTGACAAACTAAATTTTAATGGTTTTTTGTCTCACTCAGGAAACACATACAATACAAAAAATACCGATGAAATAATTGATATACATAATGATTCTCTGTATAAATTATCTCTTTTAAAAAAGCAGTACATCGAAAAATTTCCTGATTTAGTTATTTCTACAGGAGATACTCCATCTTGTAGTTTGGCAGATAACTTTAATGGAACAGACGAAATTCGTCCCGGTAATTTTATTTTTTATGATCTCATGCAATATGAATTAGGTTCATGCAACTTTGATCAGATAGCAACAGTTATGGCTTGTCCTGTAGTTGCTAAACACTCTGCAAGAAAAGAAATTGTTATACATGGTGGAGGAGTTCACTTTTCCAAAGAGTTCATAATAATTGGGAACAAAAATATTTATGGCAAATTGGTTCATTTAAATAATAAGGGATGGGAAAAAACAGAACAGGATCATTATTTAATAAAACTATCGCAAGAACACGGTACTTTGCAAATTTCAGATGAATTATTCAATAAGATAAATATTGGCGATTTAATTGGAATTATACCTACGCATTCATGTTTGACTGCAAATTTAATGAAAGAATACCTCTCAACGGATGATGAAATAATAGATCATTTGTGAGATTAAAAATAAATTTTACCATATTAATAAATAATTATTGTCTTAATCTACTTACAAGTTTTACTTCTGTTACCATTTGTTCTTAACATTTTTGTTGTTGACTATTAGCGTTTTATTTCATAACTTGCTATTTGTTTTTAAATAAAACCTTAATAATGAAGCCAATAACCCGAAGGAAATTTCTGAGAAACACTGCTTGCGCTGGAAGTCTACTTGTTATCCCTCCATATCTGGACGGAAGCGTGTTTACTCTCAATAATTTGACACAAGAAGGTTATTTCGAAAAAGAATTTGGAATTACTGATCAGTTGTGCCAGGAGATTCTTAATATGGCTCTCTCAAAAGGGGGAGATTTTGCAGATATTTATTTTGAACACACACTTGAGAACACGTTAGTTCTTGAAGATGGTAAAGTTAGCCGATCCTATGGAAATATTAAACTGGGAGTCGGTATTAGAACAGTTAATGGCGACCAGGTTGGCTATGGGTATACCCAGGAGTTAACTAAAGAATCGATGCTATCAGCTGCTAAAACAGCTTCAACTATTGCCAACGGAATTCCTAAACCTTTTGCCACCAAATTTAAAGTACCTGATATTGGAAACTATTATCCAATAAATTCAAGTTTTGAAGAAATACCAATAAGTGAAAAACTAATCCCTTTAAAAGCTGTTAATGAAAATTGCTTCAGTAAATCTAAAAATATTATAAAAGCAACTGTCGTTTTATATGATAACATTAAACGCATAATGGTAATTACAAGCGATGGTATAAAGGCAGAGGATACAATTCCTTGTACATATATGTATGCAGGAACAACAGCTGAAAAAAACAATAAAAAAGAACAGGCCTGGTCAAGTCGCGGAGGCAACTACGATTTCTCATTTTACACCAATAAAGTTTCTCAAACAATCTCTGATGAAGTAGTAAAAAGAACATTAACTATGTTCGATACTATTCAACCTCCAGCCGGTGAAATGCCAGTTGTTTTGGGTCCTGGAATAACAGGTATTTTACTACATGAGGCTATAGGTCATGGCATGGAAGCTGACTTTAACAGAAAGAATACCTCAACTTACAGTAATATGATGGGCAAAAAAGTTGCTCCTTCAAATGTTACTATAATTGACGATGCTACGAATCTACACCAACAAGGATCGTTAAACTTTGACGATGAGGGTGTCCCTGGACAAAAAACTATTCTTGTTGAAAACGGAATTTTAAAAAGTTATATGCATGATAAAATTTCTGCTAAACATTATGGTGTTCAACCAACAGGAAATGGGCGAAGAGAAAGCTTTGAACATTACCCAATACCAAGAATGAGAAATACTTACATGCTTGGAGGTAACGAATTACCCAAGGATGTAATTAAAAAAGCTCAAAACGGAATTTATATCGAAAATGTACGTAATGGTCAGGTAAAAATAGGAGAAGGCGATTTTTCTTTTTATGTTTCACAAGGCCGTTTAATTGAAAACGGGAAACTTACAGCACCAATAAAAGACGTAAATATTATGGGTAATGGACCTAAAATGTTAGAAAATATAGATGCAATTGCAAATGACCTGGAATTTTTCCAAGGTGGTCCTGGAGGCTGTGGAAAAGGTCAATTTGTTAGAGTTTCATTTGGTATGCCAACATGTTTAGTTAAATCAATGACTGTGGGTGGTACACAGCAGAAAGGAGGTGCATCATGACAAATAATGAATTACTTGAATTAGGAAACTGGGTAATAAAAACAGCCAAAAGTAAAGGAAATCCAGAATGTAAAGTTAGTGTACAGAAACTAAGAGAAGTTGAGATCCAATATTGTAATAAAAAACCTGAAATAATAAAGGAAGCAATAAATAAAAATTTAACTCTTGACCTTTATATTGATGGTAAGTATTCATCTCAGTCTACTCCTGATTTACGAAAATCATCACTGGAATCTTTCATTCAAAAGAGCTATGAGAATACTAAATATATTGAAGCAGATCCCTATCGTTTTCTAACTGATTCAAAATATTACGAAGAATTAAATAAAGAATTATACATACATGATAAGGGATTAAATAGTCTTCCTATTGAGAAACGTCATGAAATTGCAAGCTCAGTAGAGTCTTTGTGTCTAGAAAAAGGAGGAGATAAATTAGTTTCGGTTGAATCATCTATAATGGACACTGAAGTTGATCGTATTCTACTTACAAGTAATGGATTTAAAGGTGAAACTAAGTCGTCATATATTTCATCATTTACAATGCTAACTTTACAAGATGAAGGTGATAGAAGACCAAATCATTATAATTATTTAACAACAAGAAATTTAAAAGATTTACCATCTGCAGAGGAAATAGCAAAGCAAACTATAATGGCTGGAAGAAACCTTCTTGGTGCTAAGAAGTTACCAACAGAAAAACTTCCGGTTATTATTGAAAATAAATCCGTACCAAGAATATTAAATGGATTTATCAGAGCACTTTATGGTCGTAGTATACAGCAAAAGAGATCCTTCTTAGCTGATAAAAAAGGTAAATCTGTTGCTTCCAAATATCTAACACTAATTGATAATCCTCTACTCGAAAGAGGTCTTGGAAGCAGATTATTTGATAATGATGGACTTCCTTCAAAAGAAATGATTCTTCTAAATGAAGGTAAAGTAGAAAATTTTTATTTGGACTGGTATTATAGCCGAAAACTAAATACTGAACCAACTACAGGAAGACGATCTAATTTAATTATTCCTCAAGGCAACAAATCTGTTGAAGAACTGATGAAGAGCTTAGATCGAGGAATTCTTATTACTGGTTTTATAGGTGGTAATTCAAACTCAACTACTGGAGATTTCTCTATTGGAGTATCCGGAATGCTTTTTGAAAATGGGAAACCGGTGCAAGCAATTGCAGAAATGAATATTGCAGATAATCATTTAGAATTCTGGAATAAACTTTCAGCTATTAGTAACGATCCATGGAAATATTCCAGCTGGATTACACCTAGTCTTGTATTCGATGATGTTGTAATATCTGGAAAATAAGCAATAAAGAAGCCCGGGACTTTCCCGGGCCTTATAAGCCGGTGGAACTTTCATCCACATACCAGAGTACCCTGTGTGGCGGCTCTTTTCTTAATTTCTTTTAAGGATGCAAATATACACATTGATTAAAACTAAGCAATATTATATTTAACTCATTTCTGTAAAATTTTTATTGCTTGTATTACAAAGTTAAAGTAAATATTGTTTTTTCTCTCACAACGGACATAACATCAATCCTGCCATTATGTAAAACCATAACCTGGCGTGCAAAAGATAACCCGATTCCCGAACCTTCATCTCTGGTTGAAAAAAATGGAACAAATATTTTATCAATTATCTCTGGCTGAATTCCTTCCCCATTATCAATAATTTGTATAATAACCTTATCTAATGATGAATATTCTGATTTAATTTGAATAATTTTCTCGTTTTGGTTATGAAAAGCTTTAATAGAATTTTGTATTAAATTAATTATAACCTGAGTTATTAATTTTTCATCGGCAATAACCGAAATATCTTCCGGAGTAACATCAACTACTATTTTAATTTTCTCATTATTCAGATTCTCGTTTAAAAGACCAGTTATATTTTCAATAAGTTTTTTAATTTCAATTCTACCGTATGAAAGTTTTGGTATCTGAGTTAGATTTTTATAAGATTCAACAAAATCGAGTAAGCCTTTGCTCCTCTTTTCAATTGCAGCAAGGCCTTTTAATATATTTTGATTTTTTTCAGGATCGTTTTCATCTGATTTCAGTAACTTTTGCATACTATAAGTTAATGATTTTATTGGTGTTACAGAATTCATTATTTCATGAGTTAAAACCCTGATTAATTTTTGCCACGCCTCCAGTTCACTTTCTTCCAGTTGGGTTTTTATATCTTGTAGAGAGATTAATTTTAATTCTTTCTTCCCTATTTTAATATCTGTAGATTTTACCAAAACAACCTGCTGATCTATATGAGTATTTAGCTTTATTAGTTTAGTTTGACCAATTTCTAATTTTTGCAAATCATCTCCAATTTGATCCAGTTCATTTATTTTAGTTAGCTTATTTATTCCCAATATCTTTTTTGCAGCTTTATTATATAATTCAACATTACCTTCCATATCAAAAGATAAAATTCCGGTTCCAATATTCTCGAGAGTATATTGAAAATATTGTTGTTCGTATTCTTTCGCTACCCAGGCATCTTTTAATTGTTTTGTAATTTCATTATAAGTGATATTAAGCTGATTAAAAGATAAATCTGTAGAGTTACTTGCAGGAACATTATCTAAATGCTTTATTGTTTCAAGGAAATTAATAAGATCTCTATTTGTTTTATTGAGGTATTTCAAGAGAAAAACAAAAATTAAAATGAATGCTAAAGCCAAAACAATTTTAGTAACAATTAAGAGACTTGTGTTTAAAGACCATATAAAAGCAATTCCAAATAGGGATAAAACCACTAAAAAAACAAACAACTTAATACTATATTTATTCCAGATCATACTTCTTGAATTTATTGTACAATGTTTTTCTTGAGACGCCCAATTCTTTTGCAGCAAGGGTGAAATTCCCTCTATTTTTTTCAATGGCCTGTAATATTAAGCGCTTTTCGTTTTCAGATAAATCCAAAGTTTCAGTTTGAGTTTCTTTTTTTGATGCTCCAAACCAAAAATCATCTGCTTGCAGAGTAGAATTTTCACACATAATAATAGCCTTTTCGACAGCATGCTGTAATTCTCTTATATTACCTGGCCAATTATATTTATTAAGTTTTTCTATAACTGATTTATCAATTCTTAGCTCCTTACTTTCATATTTTCTTTCGTATAAGTTTTTAAAATAATTAGTCAGTACTTGCACATCTCCAATTCTATCTCTTAAAGGTGGCACATCTATTTGAATTGTATTAATTCTATATAATAAATCTTCCCGAAACTCCTCCTCTGAAACCATATCATGTAATGATTTATTGGTAGCACATATTAAACGAATATCAATTGGAATTTTATAATTAGCTCCTAATCTACTAATCTCTCTATTTTGCAATACATTTAGCAGTTTTGACTGAGCAGAAAAAGATAAATTCCCGATTTCGTCTAAAAATAGTGTTCCGCCTGAAGCAACTTCAATTCTTCCAGGCTTATCGTGCTTAGCATCTGTAAATGCGCCCTTTACATATCCAAATAACTCACTTTCGAATAAAGAATCAGGCAAAGCAGAAACATCCAGATTTACAAAGACTTCTCCTGATCTCAATGATTTTTTATGAATCTCACGAGCAACAAGCTCCTTACCTGTCCCGTTCTCTCCTAAAATTAAAACATTAGCATCTGTTTTTGCCACTTTACAAATTGTTTTAAAAACTTGTTGAATTTGCTCCGATTCTCCAACAATATCAGGGAATTGTTGCGAAATATTTTCACTAAGATGTCGTTGTTTTAGTTTTAATTTGTCAATATCGTGTTTTGATTTTCGCAGTTTATATGAATTCTCAATTGTAGTTATAAACTTTTCATCGTCCCATGGCTTCTGAATAAAATCTGTTCCCCCTTCACGTATTGCCTTAACTGCAAGATCCATATCACCATATGCTGTAATAAAAACAATAATTGCATCAGAGTCTATCTTTAGGATCTCATTCATCCAGTAAATTCCCTCATTTCCGGAACTAATACCAGCATTAAAATTCATATCCAGAATTATAACGTCAAATAGCTCTTTTTCTAAAATAGAAGTTAACAAGTTTGGATTTTTGATAGTTTCAATTTTTTCAAAATATCCGGAAAGCAACATTTCAACTGCAATCAGAACTTCTTCATTATCGTCAACAACTAATATTTTACCTTTTTTACTCATTACAGGATATTATAGAATAAATCAAAGTTACAAATAATTGTGTAAATTTTACACATATCATGGAAGTTTTTACACACTACTCTTTTTTATATGAAATTTAACACGTTGATTACAAGCATTTTTACCTATTGGCACATGTATTGACTTATAGCCGGAAAGAATAAATGAATTATAATTAATAAATTTAACATATCATGATAAAGAACCATTTCATAGTCGCAATAAGAAATTTGATTAAACAGAAAGGTTATTTTATAATTAATCTTTTAGGATTAACAATTGGATTAACCAGTTGCCTACTCATCACGTTTTACGTAATCGATGAGTTGAGTTATGATCGTTATCACGAAAAAGCTGAGCGAATTTACAGAATAGGTTACGATTTTGAAAGACCTAATGGGGATAAGGTAGCTCAAATCCCAACAGAATATATGCTAAAGGAATCATTCGAGAGCTATTTTAATCAAATTGAAACATTTGTAAGGATTGGATATCCTTCTACTTACTATGTTAAGTATGAAGATAAAAAATTCTATGAGTCGAAGATTTCGTTAGTGGATAAAGATTTTTTCGATGTATTTACCTATGAATGGATAGCAGGAAACCCTAAAGGAGCTCTGGACGAACCATTTACAATTGTTATAACAGAAACAGTTGCGAAGAAATTTTTTGGAGATGAAAATCCTATTAATAAAACACTTCACATTATGACAGATGTAGGTGAAGCTCCGTCCCGGATTACAGGAGTAATTAAAGACATGCCAACGAATTCTCATTTTCATCTTAGTATTATGCTTTCAATGGGTTCTGCTCCAAATGTTCTAACACATTTGCAATTGAATGTTTGGGGCAACATGTCGGTATATAACTACATACTGATGCCTGAAAATACTTCAATAGAATCAATACAAAAGAAAGGTAAAGATTTTACCAGACAAATGCGTGGAGATGAAGGAACTTTTAATCCTGATTTATTGATTCAACCTTTATTGGATATCCATTTGCATTCAAATGCACGATTCGAAATTGAACCCAATGGAAATTATAGGAATGTTATGATATTTTCAATTATTGCTATTTTCATATTACTTATCGCTTCAATAAATTACATGAATCTTGCTACTGCACGTTCTGAAAAAAGATCATTAGAAGTAGGTATGCGTAAAGTACTGGGGGCAAAAAAAATGAGTCTTGTATTTCAATTCTTAGGAGAAGCTATTATAATGACATTTCTCTCATTGATATTATCCCTTGCATTGGCCGATATTCTGATGCCTGCCTTTAATACAATTGCAGGAAAGGAAATAAACATTGTATGGATGAATAATTTGTGGATAATCTTATTAACATTTGTTATTGCAATCGTAATTGGAATATTCTCTGGTAGTTATCCAGCATTTTTTCTAAGCTCAGTAAAACCCCTCAATGCTCTGAAAAAGAAATCAAAAAACTCATCATCCAGTTCGATTTTAAGAAAAGTACTGGTTATTTTCCAATTTTCAATATCTATAATTCTTATCGTGTGTACTTTAATTGTTTTCTTACAATGGTCATATATGAAGAATAAGCCTTTGGGTATTGATCCATCAAATATTGTATTAATGCGTCATCCGGGAACAGAAAAATATGAAACTTTTAAAGAGGAATTACTAAAAAATCCAAATATTATAAACATATCAGCTTCACTTAAGCGTCCCCCATACCAGCTTTCATTCAACCTAAGCTATACTGCGGAAGGTATAGAATACGACGGACAAAAATCCATAAAGTTAGTTACAGTTGAGTATGACTATTTTGAGACTTTAGAAAATAAAATTGTTGAAGGAAGAAGTTTTGACAGGAATATGAGTGTGGATGAAAATTCAACCTTTATTTTAAATGAAGCCGCTATTAAAGAATTTGGATGGGATGATCCCATAGGAAAAATGTTTGAAACAAGCAAGATTGATTTTACTACTGGTGAATGGGTTCCCCGCAAAGGACAAGTTATAGGTGTTGCTGAAGATTTCCATTTCGAATCGGTACGCAGTAAAATTGTACCGGTAGTATATTTTATTAATCATGATATGGTATATTGGATGATCATAAAGATAAACTCATCGAATACCAGCGAAACCTTGGAATATATAAAAGAAAAATGGGACGATATGAATGTTGAAATAAATTATGCACCATCTTTCTACAATGATGATCTGGATAAGTTGTATAGAGCTGAAGAGCGTTTTTTCCAGCTATTTGTCATTTTTTCAGGATTAGCAATTGTTATAGCATGTCTGGGTATTTTTGGTCTTGCCTCATTTACGGCAGAACAACGTACAAAAGAAATCGGCATTAGAAAAGTTATGGGCGCATCTGTTATTACAATAATAAGATTGATTAACAGGGAATTCCTAATGCTGGTTTTAATTTCAAATATAATTTCATGGCCTGTTGCATGGTATTTTATGAGAAATTGGCTTAACAATTTTACTTATAAAATTGATTTAACTATTTGGCCTTTTATTATTAGTGGGCTTATAGCTATTATTATTGCCTTATTGTCTGTAACATACAAATCTCTAAAAGCAAGTAGTACTAATCCTATTGAGGCTTTAAGATACGAGTAATTAGAACATTTATAAAATAAAGGGTTAATAGAATTTCTATTAACCCTTTAATTATATACTAAACTCTCTGTCAATAGTTTGTTCCAGTGAAATAAAGGTTTCGGTACGAGCAACGCCAGGAATATTCTGAATTGTGTTTACTAAGACATTCATTAAATGCTGATTATCTTCACAATAAATTTTTAATAGCAACGCCCATGTACCTGTAGTAAAATGGCACTCAACTATTTCAGGAATTTTTTCAATCTCTTTTATTACATTATTGTATATATGAGCTTTATCAAGCAGAATGCCCACAAAGGCACAAATATCAAATCCTACTGCTTTTGGCTTTACCGTGAACTTCGATCCGGAAATTATACCGGCATCTTCAAGTTTACGAATGCGTTGGTGTATTGCTGCGCCCGAAATTCCACATGATCTGGCAATCTCAAGAAATGGAGTGCGCGCATTTTTTATCAGGTATGATAAAATTTTCCTGTCAGTTGCATCAATTTGTATTTTTCGACTCATAATAAATAACGATTTGTAATTTAATAGTAATTATATGTAATAAATTATAATACAACAACCTAAATTTGTCATTCCTGAAGAAGCAAAGTGAAAATCCGGATTCCAAATAACGTAGTATAGATTCCCGGTCTTCACCCGGAATGACATTATAAAAAAACATCCTCTAAAAATTAATTGGATACATTGATTTTCAACGTAAAAATTGTACCATCTTGTGTTGATTTTGTTAATACTAAAGCTCCACCTTGTGCATTAGCCAATTGTCTTGATAAACTTAGTCCAATCCCAGTGCCATGTTTATATGTAGTATAGAATGGTACAAATATTTTATCCGAAATTTTTAAAGGAATCCCTTTCCCATTATCAGCTACATTTATATAAACACTGTTGTGATCTGTCCAAGAAGAAACATTTATTTTAGGCTTTGATTTATCCTTCACAGCTTCAAAAGAATTTTTAATAAGATTAATTAATATCTGTTCTGTCATTCCTTTATCTGCATGAGCTTTTAAGTTATTGTATTCTGTTTTATTCTTTAACTCAACATTCTTCTTTTCTGCTTCATCCTTTAACAAAACGATAACATTATTAATTAAATTATCAACAACAATATCTACAAATTCTGGATGAGGAATTAAAGTTAAACTCCTAAATCGCTTAACAAAATCAAGCATTCCTTTGCTTCTTTCTTCAATTATCTTAATACCCTTTATTGCATCTTGTATTTTCTCAGGTTTAATAAGCTCAACATGAGTAGATTTTTGATTTTGATTAGTTAATAATTCCAATATTGTTAATATTGTTGAATTAATTGGTCCCACAGAATTCATTAATTCATGTGTAAGAACTCGTATTAATTTTTGCCACCCTTCCATCTCTCGCTCATCTAATTCTTTCATGATATTTTGAAAGGATATGATTTTAACATCTTCATGAGGGAATTTTAAAAGTGTTGCTCTTAGTGATAAATGTTGCAAATAACCATCATGATAAAAGCTAATCAATTTTGATTCTTCTGGTTTGATCTTTTCTAATGTATTTGCTAATGACGAATCTATTTTATGAATATCATCAATATTATTTGTATTTCCTTTGCCTAAGATTTTTCTTGCTGCAGAGTTTTTAAGACTAATTTTACCTTGATTGTCCAGGGTTATAATTCCAATATTGATATGTTCAAAAAGTGTTGTTAGAAAAACGTTTTTTTGCAAGCTATCTATCTTTAGTTCTTGAACATGTTTAATCAATTTGTCAAATCTATCATAAATATTAGCGAACTCTGTACTATTACTTTTTTTGGAAAAGTTAATTGAAGTTTCGGTGCTTTCTACTGAATCAAATAAATATTCCAATTCGCGATTTAAAATATTTTGACTACGAACAAAATGAAACACTTGAAAAAGAAGCAATATTAAAAGATTTACGATATAAAACCAGTCGGGGTCCGGTATTGATACAAATGCAATAGCCAAACAGGTTATTAAAATGCCAACAATGCGAAACCAAATTTTTATATAATGTTTTTTTAATATCATTAATTTGCTAAAATTTAAATTTTAAATTCCATACTCTTTCATCTTTCGATATAATGTTTGTCTAACTATTCCAAGCTCTTTAGAAACAGCTGATAAATTTCCATTATTCCTTTTTATAGCACTCTGTATTACAATTTTTTCTGCATCACTCAATTTCAGTGGTCTTTCGGTTAGCTTAATAGTACTATCCGATTTTTGAACTACCAAATCATTTGGAGGAATTATATTTTCTTCACTCATAATCACAGCGCGTTCAACAGCATGACTAAGTTCTCTAATATTACCAGGCCAATGATATTCCATAAGACTTTCTATTGCACTTCTACTAAAAGATAAATTTTTCTTTCCATATCTTTCGGAATATTTATTCAGATAATAGTTAGCAATTAAAACAATGTCATCATCCCTTGAGCGAAGCGGTGGTATTTCAATCTGAATAGTGTTTATCCTATAAAGCAAATCTTCCCTAAACATATTATTCGCTATCATCTCGTCAATATTCTGATTGGTTGCACAAACAAGTCTTATATCAATAGGAATTGGTTTCGATCCTCCAACCGGCACTATTTCCCTGTTTTGAAGTACCGTAAGTAACTTGGCTTGCATCGTATGCGATAAATTACCTATTTCATCAAGAAAAAGAGTACCTCCATTGGCAAGTATAAATCTTCCTGATCTATCTTCTTTTGCATCTGTAAAAGCCCCTTTCTTGTATCCAAAAAGTTCACTTTCAAATATTGACTCGGTAATAGTACCCAAATCAATAGACATAAAAATATCATTTTTACGTAATGATTGTTTATGGATTTCGCGTGCCACTAATTCCTTCCCGGTTCCATTTTCACCCAAAACAAGAACGTTTGCATCTGTTGGAGCAACTTTTTTTACAGTCCGAAAAACATTTTGCATTACAGGTGAATGACCTAAAATATCTTGCGACTTTTTATTGAAATTTTGTTTTAACTGGTCCTGTTGCGATTTTAGCAAAGCAACCTTATTTCTTGTTCTACTTAGATCTAAACAGTTTGAAATTGTAGCAAAAAGTTTCTCGTTATCCCAAGGTTTTAAGATGAAATCGGATGCACCCAATTTTAATGCCTCAACCGCCAATTCAACATCTCCGTAAGCTGTTATCATTATAACTACCTGATTAGGATATAACTTTTTAATTTCTTTTAACCAAAATAAACCTTCCTGCCCCAAATTATCAGTTGACTCATAATTCATATCAAGTAATATAATATCTATGTCTTCTTTTTTAAGGACTTCTAAAATCTTTTGTTGATCAGTTATAGATATTACTTTGCTTACCTTATATTTTAAAAATAGTGTTATAGAATCAACAACACTGGGATTATCATCAACAATTAATATGTTTCCCTCCATAATTTTTATCTTAAAAACAATCAAATGTAGATAGAAAAAAAAATCTAACAAATATATTGTATGATTTTTAGACACTTACTGGATGATTTTTTCACACATTCTTTAGTGCTAAATTTTTGATTATCTTCATAACATATTATTTATGTGCTACTTACAATTAATGGCATGCAAGTTGAATCTCTTAAATAAATTTAACTAAAAAATCAAAAAAATAATCTGTTACCATACATTTTAATATTTACCTAACTCCTTGAAATTATGTTTATAAATTATATCATCACAGCCTGGAGAAGCTTATTAAAAAATAAGACAGTATCCATTATCAACATTGGAGGTCTAACTATAGGTTTAGCTTCGGCAGTATTAGCATTATTATTTGCACAGCACGAACTTACCTATGAAGAAATGCATGAAAAGGCAGATAGAATATGCGGTGTTTATATAAAAGGAGATCTTGATCAAATCAATTGGATTCCTAACAATTATGGGCCAGATGGACCTACTCTTAGTAGTATGTTTCCCGAGATAAAAAATTTCGCCAGGCTATATGAGTATTCAAATGCTCCAGTAAGGGTTGACGAAAATATTTTCTATGAAAATAATGTTTATGCGGTTGATTCTAATATTTTTAGCATTCTAACCTTTTCTTTTTTATCGGGATCTCCATCAAATGATTTGAATACCATAGTTATTTCTGAAAGAGTAGCAAAAAGATACTTTGGAGATACGATTCCGATAGGTAAATCAATGACCATAACTCTGCGTGATCAAAAAAATGATTTTATAATTACAGGAATATTTAAAGAGTTTACTTCTAATACACATCTTGAAATAGATATGATTTTACCATTTGATGTAATAAGAAGACATGAATGGATTAAACCAGAAGAATATCAAGGGACTTCATTTAAAACTTATGTACTGCTTAACGAAGGAATCGACCTTAATGAATTAAGCCAGAAGATTGAATTAACTTATAAAATTCCAAGCGAGATTGAAAATATAAAAGCTTTTTTAATGCCTTTGAAAGAAATACATATGCAAGGAACATACGAAAACAATAAAGGAAAACTTATCGTATTTCTTGTAGGTGGACTTTTTGTATTAATTATTACTTGTCTTAACTATATTAACCTTACTAATATTCTATTTTCAACCAGAAATAAAGAGATAGGTATCCGTAAAGTAGTTGGAGCTAAACAAAAAAATATTATTATGCAGTTTCTTACTGATACTGTTTTAACTACCATTATTGCCTTTAATTTGGCAATAACTATTATCAAGCTAGCACTTCCTTGGTTTAATGCTTTAATGGATACAAATATTCAATTGATGTCAAATACTAACACGTTAGTTCCATTAGCAATAGTATTTTTGGTATCTATACTATTCTCAGGTATATATCCAGCACTTCGTTACTCCTTCTTAAAGCCTGTTTCACTAATGAAACCTACTGCTAATGTATTAGGAGGTAAAGGACGTTCAAGATTTATTCTTACTACTTTTCAATTTTTCCTTGCCATAATTTTTATTCAAATAATACTTGGCATGAATAAACATGGTTTATACCTGAACAGTAATGATTATAAACTATATGATTCTGAAAATGTAATTTGTATTTCAGGGACACCTTGGGGAGATCTAAGCAAAATAAAAGAAGAGCTTCTTAAAAATCCTATTGTTGAATTTGTATCCTGGGGATCTAGTTTACCCGAATATGCATTAAGCTTAACTACTGATTGGAAAGACAAGGATAATAAAACCCTCGCATCAATCTATAATTTTGAAGAAGATTATCTTAATGTATTTAAAATTAACATGCTTGAAGGTCGCTTTTTTTCACAGAAATTTCCATCTGATCCAGAGAATTCAGTTGTAATCAATAAATTAGCAGCTAATGCTCTTGATTACGATAATCCTGTTGGTAAAACTGTTTTAATTGGAGAAAAACGTTATAATATTGTTGGAGTTATTGATTCATACAGAACTATTCCTCCAATTTTTGATCATGTCCCATTACTAATTCGTACAGGTGCAAAAAATTCCAATTATCTTACAATTCGAATAAATCCATCAAATCGTGAAATTGCACATCAATATATTACAAATACGCTTAAAGAATTTAATTCCGATATTCCAATTGAACTAAAATATCACTACGATGTCCTATTTAGCACAACAGAAGCTAAATCATTTATATCATCAGGTAAACTTATGAGTCTTTTCTTTTACTTAACAATTATAACTTCACTTGTAGGTTTGTTCGGACTTTCTTTATTCATAGCAGAACGCAACAGCAGGGTAATTAGTATACGAAAGGTTTTTGGTGCTTCAATATCCAATATAATGCTAAGACTTTCAAAGGGAATTATTGTTCAGGTTATAATAGCCTTTATCTTAGCAACTCCTGTTTCAATGATGGCAATGACCGGCTATCTTTCTGTTTTTCCTTCAAGTTTTGATCTTGGATTATTCGTATTTCTTTTAGGTGGTGTAGTGGCTATGATTTTGGTACTTTTAACAGTTGGCTGGCAAACATGGCAGGCTGCTAATGCTAATCCTGCTAATGCATTAAGGTTTGAATAAATCCTAAAAAAAAGAAGCGGTAAATTTAAATACCGCTTCTTAAATTTTTGTAATCGGAATATCTTAAACTTTCTGAACTTCCTGAACAATTTCCGTACCTCTTTTAACAGCCTTTTCGTTTACAGGAATCATGTGATGATAACGTTCAGGTAATGATTTTTTCAAACCAGCAATTACATTTTCCATTTTAACAATTGGCTTAATTTTTAAGAATCCACCCAAAACGATCATATTGAAAGTTTTTGTAGTTTCCATTTTAGCAGCTTCAGCAGCAGCTTCAACACGATAGATATTGATATCTTTTCTCTCAGGATGACGAGTTATACCATTAGGATCGTAAATTAATGTACCACCAGGCTTAACCGTACTCTCAAATTTATCCATTGATTGTTGGTTAAGAATAATAGCTGTGTCAAATTCATTTATAATTGGTGAACTTATTCTGTCATCACTAATAATAACAGTAACATTTGCAGTACCACCTCTCATTTCTGGTCCGTATGAAGGCATCCACATTACTTCCTGGCCCTGAACAATACCTGAGTAACACATAATTTTACCCATGGAAAGAACTCCCTGTCCACCAAATCCGGCTATAATAATTTCTTCAGTCATTTTTCTTAATTTTAAAGTTAAATTTTGAATTGATAATCAGGATTATTCCTCCGGAACTTTTATATCGCCAATAGGATAAAATGGAAACATATTATCAACCATCCATTCATTAGATTTAACCGGGGTCATTTTCCAACCTGAATTACAATTCGATACTATCTCAACAAAAGAAAGACCTTTTTTCAGCTTTTGGTTTTCGAACGCTTTCTTAATAGCTTTTTTTGCTTTACGAACAGCAGAAGGTGTATGAACAGCCTGACGCGTAACAAAGTATGTTCCCGGCAATTGCGCAACTAATTCTGTCATCTTCATTGGAGCACCCATAGATTCGACTTCACGTCCGTACGGAGAAGTGGAAGATCTCATTCCTGGTAAAGTAGTAGGAGCCATTTGTCCTCCTGTCATACCATAAATACCATTATTCACGAAGATGATAGTTATATTTTCTCCGCGGTTACAAGCATGAATTGTTTCAGCAGTACCAATAGCCGCTAAATCGCCATCGCCCTGATATGTGAATACATATTTTTCAGGATATAATCTTTTAATAGCAGTAGCTAATGCAGGGGCTCTACCATGAGCAGCCTGTTGCATGTCAATATCCATAAACTCATAAGCAAGTACAGAGCAACCAACAGGAGCAATACCAACAGTCTGATCCTGAGCATTAAGTTCTTCAACCACTTCCATTACCAAACGGTGAGCAGTACCATGACCACAACCAGGACAATAACTTAGTGATTTATCAGTAAGAAGATCCGTTTTTTTATAAACCAGATTTTCTTCTTTAATTATATCGTTGTTTACTATATTTTCAGCCATTTTTTATCCTCCTATAAAAATTTTTGTTCCAAAGCTTCAACAACTTCTCCTGGTGTTGGAATAATTCCACCCATTCTGCCATAATGCTCAACAGGAACTTTACACTCAACAGCCAATTTAACATCTTCGACCATTTGTCCTGCACTCATCTCTACAGATAATATCCCCTTTACTTTTTTACTTAATTCTTTAAGTCTTTCAACAGGGAATGGGAACAATGTAATTGGTCTGAATAATCCAACTTTAATACCTTTTTCACGTGCCAGCTGTATTGATTTTTGACATATACGTGAACTTGTTCCGTATGCAACAAACAAATATTCGGCATCTTCGGTTTGAATTTCTTCGAAACGGACTTCATTTTCCTCAATTACTTTATATTTTGCCTGAAGTTTTTCATTAAAAATCTCCTGCTGATTTGGGTCCAGATCTAAAGAAGTAATAATATTTCTTTCACGATTATCATCTTTACCAGTTGTTGCCCATGGGCATCTTTCCTTAACCTGTGCATCCGTTAATCTAGCTTTTTGTTCGCCGATTTCTACTTTTTCCATCATTTGCCCAATAGCGCCATCAGAAAGTATCAAGGCAGGGTTTCTGTATTTAAATGCTAAATCGAAAGATAATTCAACAAAATCATACATTTCCTGAACTGAAGCAGGTGCTAACACGATTAATCTGTAATCGCCGTGGCCACCACCTTTAACAGCCTGAAAATAGTCAGATTGCGCAGGCTGGATAGTACCTAAACCAGGTCCTCCCCTTACAACATTTAAAATCATACAAGGAAGTTCAGCACCAGCTAAATATGTAATACCCTCTTGCTTAAGGCTAATACCAGGGCTTGAAGATGATGTCATAACCATTTTACCAGCACCGGCACCACCATAAACCATATTTATAGCAGCAACTTCACTTTCTGCCTGAAGAACAACCATTCCTGTTCTCTCTTCTGGTTTTTCTAACATAAGGTACTCAAGAACTTCTGATTGTGGAGTAATTGGATAACCAAAATACCCATCGACACCTGCACGAATAGCTGCTTCAGCTATCGCTTCGTTGCCTTTCATTAATCTTAATTCTTTCATTATTATATTTCTTTTATTAATTTAATACTATGAGTTTACTTTTTTTCTGTAAACAGTAATAACTCCGTCAGGACAAACAATAGCACAATTAGCGCAACCAGTACATGCATCAGGGTTTGCCATATATGCATAATGATATCCTTTACCGTTAACATCTTCCGCAAGAAGAATAACATCTGTCGGGCATGCAGGTATACAAACTTCGCAACCTTTACATTTCTCGATGTCAACTACAATTGCTCCTTTAACTTTAGCCATTATAATATATAATTTAGTTTTTTAGTATTTTTTAAACGCCTCCAAAGGTAATATTTTTTGATCAGATTTTTTGGTATAAATCCTCATCCGGAGCCTGTTATTCAACAGGTTTGTCAAGACGCAAATTGTTTCATGCATCTTACTATTAGTGTGTGCCTTACAAAGTAATAAAATACCGAAAATAATTAAACCCAGCTCCTTTTTAACTATGATCTTCGTTATAAATTCTTAGTCTGCTTTCAAGATCTTTTAACTGGCTTCTCTGAATTTGTGAAACACAAGCCCGCAAGCCTTCAACTCTTTCACTACCAGTTGTTGCCAAAGATATGGCACTAATACCATAATAAAGTAACTCCTCCAGTAGTTCAATACCATCAATTCCAGGATATGAGAAAGTAAAATAGAATCCGTCTGCCAATGGTTCATTTTTATCCATATCGTAAACAATCTCAAAACCGTTATCAGTAAAAAGCTTCTTCATAATTTTTGCTCTTTCTCCATATTCTTTAACGCTTTCAACAAAATTTAAATCACCTTCATTTGCAGCCTTAAGCATTGCAGCTAATCCATATTGTGCTGAATGACTCGTTCCGGAAGAAAGAGAATAAAGAGCTCCATAAATCATTGAATATCCAAAACCGTCAGTTTTGAAATAGCGCTTTAGGTCAGGGAACTGACGCTTAAACAACTCGTCTGAAACTACCATCATTCCAATTCGCTGCCCTGCATAGCTAAATGACTTAGAACTTGAAATTAACAATATATAATTTTCAGTATAATTTGCAACTGATGATTGATATGGTGCAACGCCAGGTTTGGATAAATCTTTACGGAAATCCATGGCAAAATATGCAAGATCTTCCATAACAATTACATCATATTTATTTGATAGTTCGCCTATTATCTGCAATTCTTTTTCAGTAAAACAAATCCATGATGGATTATTTGGATTTGAATAAAGGATTGTAGAAATATTTCCTTTTTCAAGATAAGATTCAAGCTTTGCCTTTAACTTTTCACCACGATAGTTGTATACATCAAATGATTCATATTTCAATCCCAGAACATTGTGCTGCATTTTTTGAACAGGGAAACCCGGATCAATAAATAAGGTAGTATCCTTTTTAACATCTCTTCTGCAAGAAACCAGGAATGATGCAAATCCTCCCTGCATTGAGCCAACAGTTGGCAGGCAATTTTTCTCGTCGACATCGATATTCATAAAATTCTTCACGAATCGGGAGATTTCTTTTTTAAGAATATCAACTCCCTCAATCATTGGATATTTGGAAGCCACACCACTTTTCAAAGCCTTTATTTCTCCCTCAATTCCAACTTGTGCTGGTGATAAACCAGGAACGCCCATTTCCATACGAATATATTTTTCGCCGGTTTCCTTTTCTATTTCGTTAACTAATCGCACTAATTCACGAATAGAAGCCAATCCAACTTTTTCCAATCCACTTTGCTCCAGTTTGGATTTAATAACGGAGGCATCAATAGGTGTCTTTTTTGTTAAAGTATCGCCCATATCAAATATTTATTTAAAATCAGTTTTAATTTTTCCCACCCAGTCATTTACTCTTTGGTCAGTTAATTCAGGTTCAAAGTCTTCATTTACAGGTAAACCAATAAACATACCATCAATTATAGCTAACGACTCTCTACAATTATAAGCTTCCGGATCAACTTTGCCTGTAATATTTGCACCTCTTGGAATAATTTTTTCTGCTACAATACCCAATGCATCAACAAAATGAAGATCGTATGTAATATGATCTCCTAAACCGAACATAGCAATTACTTTGTTTGAATATTCTACTTTTTCAACTTCAGGAAGAAATACATCCCAATCATTTGCAGATTTATCAGATTGCCAGGTTTCTTTTCCAATGGTTGATATACCAAAAATCACATTTTCATATTTTTCAATATCAGTAGCTTTAGCTTCCTTTACAGGTATTAAATCTACGTTTTCATTTCCAAGTGCAGCAGCAACCTTTTTTGCTACTTTTTCTGTTGATCCACCAAGTGGGCCATAAAACAATCCTATCTTTTTCATTTTATATATATTTTTCTTTTTCGTTTCTTACAAATATAATTATTGTTTATAAGCTTCTAAAAATTATTTCTTTTGAATTACATTATAGACAAAACTAAATATTGGATTTACAGCCAACGAAACTATCATTCCTATAGTACCTGCCTGAGGTGATGGCATGCCAGCAGCATATAAAATAATACAAACAGCTAATCCGATAATGGCTGATGATAATCCACCAAATTTATTTGCCCACTTTGCAAATAATCCCCAAATGAAAGGTCCTAAAAAGAAAGATCCTATTGCTCCCCATGAAATTCCTAATATTGCAACAATTGAATCAGGTTTTATTAAAGCAATAATTACAGAAATCAAAACAAATAAAACACTTCCAACACGCATAAGCGAAATGAGCCCTTTATCGCTTACCTTTTTATTAATAAATCCGGCATAAAAATCCTTTACTACCGACGAGCTTGAAATTAAAACTAAAGCCGCCAGAGTTGACATTGAAGCCGATAATATCAGAATCAGAATAATAATTGTCAGAGATTCAGGCACAACCATATTTAAAAGTTCAGGCATTACCGCATCCGGATCAAAAGTACTTGCATCTCCAGCAGGAAATGATAACGGAGCATTTCCGGGATTTAGGAAAACTCTTGAAGTCGACCCAATAAAGTATGCAATTCCACCAATTAATAAAGCAAAAAATGTAGACGCAACCATTCCAATTTTAATAGACCTTCTATCCTTAATTGCGTAGAACTTTTGAATCAATTGTGGCATCGCAAATGGAGCAACGCTTGTTAAAAAAATAAGTGAAAAAAGCGGCCACCAACCAGGAGGACCTATTACTTCAGTTAATTTTGGATTAATATTTGACAACGTCTCGGTTATGGAAACAACACCTCCACCTTTATTTACTGTAAAAAATACCAAAACAATAACACTGGCTGTCATTATCATTCCAAAAATTGTATCTATCATTGTCATTGATTTATAACCACCCAACACCAAATATATTGAAGTAAATACTCCCATTGACACAACAATATGCCAATATTCTATTTCAGGAAAAGATGCTTCGAATAATTTTGATAATCCGATAAATACTGCTGCTGAATATGGCACTAAAAACACAAATATGGCAACAGATGAAGCAAGTTTTAGAAAGCTACTGTCATATCTCTTTTCCAAAAATTCACTTATTGTTGAAACACCATAATCGATTGACATCTTTTTAATTTTCCAACCCATAATAGCCCAAACTCCCAGCACACCAACCAAAGCATTAAAAACTCCTATCCATATTCCTGAATATCCAAACCCCCAACCAACTTTACCTGCAAAACCAATAAAAACAACAGCCGAGAAATAAGCTGTTCCGTACGAGAATGCAGTCATCCAGGGCCCTACATTTCCTCCACCCAAAAAGAAATCAGAAAAGGATTTTGTTTTTCGTAATCCTATAATCCCAATAATAATTATCATTAATGCGTATGCTGCTAATACTATTATCTTAACTGCCATATTAAAATATTATTAAAAGAAGTGAAATACTGAAAATAAGACTCTTGTATTTGACACCTCATGAGTATTCTTAATTTTACCAAAATCTAATAAATCCATTTCACCATAGGCTGCAACCGTATATTCCAATTCAAGTGCTAGCATAAAATTCTTTATTTTATGCGATATGGTTGGTGTTATTCTATATATGTAATCAATATCTAAAGCCAATCCATACGTGTCTCCTACTATTGGATCATTTGCTCCAAAGTTTTTTGTATATCCTCCAAACAGTCCAAGTTTTGTTTGATCACCATAAACTACATTAGCCCAAGTGTAAAAATGATTAAACGGAGTATATTTTTCAAAACCGGTTATACTATCCAGAACACTAACACCATAACCACCTGGCATAACACTTTCGGAAAGATTTTGTCCGTAAATAGCTTTAGCTTTAACAACAAACTTTTGTTTCTGATATTTAAAATATCCCATCCAGGCATATGAATTAAGTTTTTCATCTGTCACATAAAACAAGTCATTTGTAATTAATGATTCGGTTGAGACTCTTGGTTGTATACATTTATAATCGGTGGCTATACCGAATAAGAAATTACCAGGATTATACTGTAATTGTAAATGCAAATTCGGAATATTAGAGTTTTTTAGATATTGAGCAGATTTACCATCAGGTCCGCTATTTACATAGTCGTTTTGCGAAATGGCAGCTCCTATAATCTTAAAATTACCAATTTTATGAGATAACTGAAGCATTGGACTTCGGTTAAACGGTTGAAATGGAATACCAGTATTTAGAGACATAACAGAAGGATAAACCTCCTTAACAAACATCGGATGCCATTCTCTTCCAAATAAAATTTCTGTTTTTTCCCAGTTCAGTTTTGAATATGCATGACGCAATCTTACTCTGCTTGTTGAATAGCCTCCTGTAATACCTGTGAAATCAATTTCAACCATGCCTGTTAATTTTGCACCAAAAACGTCCGGACCGGAAATTTTACCACGCAACCTGGAAGAAATATCAACTATACCAACAGAACTTTTCGCATTTATATCTTTACCATTTTCATCATAATTAACATCTTTTGGAAAAATGTGAAGTAATCCTTCAAGGGCTTCCACATTCTGACGGGAATCGTAATAAATATCGCTTTTAATAAAACCTGATACTTCAAACTTTATTTTCTTCTCTTCAGTTTCCTGTGCTATGATCTGGTTTACAAAAAGTATTAAAATCAATAAAAAATATCTATATCTCATTTTTATTCCTTTATCTTTTCAGTTTTAATAAATCCAAATCGCTCAAACCCTTTTACAAATCCTTCTTTTACTTGTGTCCATTGAATGATTATTCCTGCAATTAATAAGATTGCCATAACAATCAGCAATTTCTCAGTAAATCTTAAATCTTTAATTTTTCGCATTTCTTTGTTTTTGTCATTCCGGGCAAAGACCCGGATCTCATTTTACTTATTATAGATTCCCAATCGAGTTGGGAATGACAAATGTTTTATACTATTTTTCAATTCTAATACGTGCGTCAACCGCAACGATCTTATCTATTTTTCCTAAAAGCGGATTTAGATCCATTTCCGCAATTTCGGGAGCAGCTTTAACCAAAGCAGACACAC
>JAHOYT010000077.1 GCA_019038645.1 Bacteroidales bacterium | reverse complement strand
GCCTGTCGGCAGACAGGTTCAAGGAAATGACAGTTTTGGGCTTTTAGGACAGCCACGATTACCATCACGAAATTTTAATTCTGGTATATAAATTGCTCTAATATTGCTTCAATATTTATGTTTATTAAGCAAAATTGATTATTTCAATTTTCATAATATCCTGTATTGAAAATTGTTTATAAACTGAATAGCATTAATTTTACAGTAAATTGTTTAGAGCTTAAATTTTGATATTCAAATTATCTGTATAAATGAAAAAGTTAATTAAAATACTTTCGTGGTTTGTTATTGTTGTTCTTACTTTAGTAATTGTTTTAACTGTAACTGCAAAATTAAGTGAAAACCATATAGCTGATATTGCTTTGAAAAAGATTAGCGAAAGTGTTGACGCTCCTGTTACTGTTGATAATGTGTCGTTTAATTTAATCCGCAAATTCCCCTTAGCAACAATTGAGCTGGAAAATGTATTATTAGGAGAATACAAAATTCCTGGTAATTCAAATTCTTTATTAACTGATGTAGATACTATAATTAGTGTAAGCAAAGTTTATGTTTCTGTTAAATCAAGACCATTATTGAAAGGTAATATTGAAGTAATGAAGGTTGATATTAATGGCGCATGTATTAATTATTTAGTAGATACAAGTGGTGTATCAAATATCGATTTTTTGATAAATACTACCGATTCTGTGGAGGTTGATACATTAGCGGCAGAGCCATTAAGTTTATCTTTAACTGATTTTTCAGCAAGAAATATTGTCTGTAATTTTAAGGATAGTAATCTGAATGCCGCTGCAAATGTTGTAATTCCTGAATTAAAAGTAAAGGCAAAAGTTTATGGTGAGAATATTTTAGCATCGGCAAAAGGCGAAATTACATTAACCGCATGTAGTTTTGAAGAAACTAATTTGCATTTAATGAACAAAACCGACATTAATTTTGATGTTGATTATGAAAATGATTCGCTAAACATAAAGCAATTAATTGTTAATACCGATGGTGCTGATATGAATCTAACGGGAAATGTAATTTTAGGTGATGATATAAGGACTAATGTAACATTTGAAGGTTCAGATTTAATTGTGGATGAGTTAATTAAGTACGCTCCTGGAGAAATACTTCGGGAATTTGGTTTGCAAAAGGTATCTGGAAAAATGAATATAGATGCTACTGTAAAAGGTACTTATTCTGATTCTGAATTACCCCATGTAGATTTGAACATTGATTTTCAAAACGGGAGTGTAGCTACTACTGAATACCCACAGCTGAAAAACATTTCGTTCAGCGGGAAAGTTACAAATGGCATTCTTCGTAATAATAATTCTACTCAGCTTGACTTTAGTTTACTCCATTTTGAAACAGAACGAAGTAAATTTGATGTAGCCTTTTCTGTATTAGATATTGATCATCCTAAATACGATATTAAAACAGATATGGATATTAATGTTGGTGAATTCAAAGAATTCATACCTGATTCATTAGTTCAATATATCAAAGGAAACATAAAAGCAAGCCTTTCAACAAAAGGTGAATTGCCGGACAGTATTGGTGATGATTTTGTAGATTACGTAATGGCAAATACAAAGGCTAAAATTAAGGTTGTTGATTTTAATGTTGATCTGGATGAAACCTTATCAATTAAGAATTTTTCAATGGTTTTTCATTATAAGCCCAATAATTTTTCGGTTAGTAATTTAAACATCAACATTCCAGCGTATAATTTTGACCTGCAAAATACTTCACTTAATACCGATTTTTATGGAAGTATAAATAATACATCCGAATTAAGCTTAAATGTTAAATCTTATCATCTTGAAACAAAGGGAGCTGAAATTTCGGGATTTGTTAAGCTTAAAAATCTTGATAATCCGGACTATGATATGGAAACAAGAATAGCTTTAAATCTCGATGAAACTAAATCGATGCTTCCTGATTCTTTACTTACTGCCCTTAGCGGAAATATAATTATTGATATAAAGTCAAAAGCTACATTAAACCTCGATTCAATTGCTGATCAAGCTATAGAGGCTGCTTTTAATAAAAGCACTGTTAATGTAGAAATAAAAAATTTAACCGCTATTCTTCCGGATGATGCATTATATAAAATTGAAAATTTATCAGGTGTTATCAATATGAGCCCTGACGTTGTTAAAATAAATAAAATGAGTGGAATGGTAGCCGGACTTAGTTTTGAGATTGATTCAACTGAAGTGTGGAATTCTTACGAAACATTTGTTAAGGGTAGCAAAAAAGAGATTTTTACTGTACAAACAAATATTACATTAGGAGAAATTAATAATTCGTTATTTAGGGCGTTTATGCCATCTGACACAGTAAGTGCAGAAACGCCTTCACCGGAATTTAAGGAAGAATCAGCAAATAATGAAAATGTTGTATCAGCTGATACAACTGCTCCGCAATATTTACTTCCTGATTTAAACGAATTTGGATTACCTCATTTTCTGATTCGGGGGAAACTTTCTATAAATCAAGTGAAATACGAAAAGAATGTGATTGATGATATTTCTTTAAAGTTCCGCTTTGCAGATAGCTTGTATGTGATAGATCAGTTTAAATTGAAAACTTGTGGTGGTGAAATTAATACATCACTAATGTTAAATGCTCGTGGCAGATTTTGGGAAAAACCAGTTATAGATATAAGAACTAAAATTGATAAGCTAAATATTAATGAATTATTGATTGTGAATGATAATTTTGGTGATACTTCAATTACTTATGAAAAATTTGCTGGATTGTTAACAAGCGAATTAGATGCAAGAGCAACATATATTGAAGGAACATGGCCAACTGATAAAATAAGAGCTGAGGGGCATTTTACTTTGGAAGATGGGAAAATCTATGGTTATGAACCATTGGTTGATTTATCAAAAAATAAAATATTAGGAGGATTAAAGGGCTTAGATAAATTAGATTTTAACACTTTAACAACTAGTATTTTTATGTTAAACGATAATATATATATTCCTAAAACAGATGTTGTAACTTCATCTGTGGATTTATCTGCCTTTGCAATGCATAGTTTACAGGGAGATTTTGAGTATCATTTAAAAGCTTACCTTGGAGATGTATTTACAGGCAAATCAGATGAGCTTATGAAAAAGCAGGAAAAACAAGATAAGATTAATGGTGAAACATATGACAGAGCCGGAGGATTAAAATTATTATCAATGGAAATAAATGGTAATAAAAAGAATGGATTTGATAATAAAAAGTCAGAGGATAAATTCAAGGACAAATTAAATAAGCAACAAGCATGGTTAAAACTTTTCTTTAATCCTTTGCTGGTTAATTTTAGTACAGAATTTGACAGAACCGCCAAACACGAAGAATTAATCGGGAAGTATGGGAAAAAAGATTAAAAAATCTACCATTTGGCTTTACATGTTATTAGCAATATTTATTATAACAACTATTGTTTTCTCAATAAATGGTGGTTTTTCGGGGAAAAAACTAAGAACCGAAATTGATATTCAGGAACATGAATTGGATATTGTTTACGGTGACGATTCAGCAGATCTTACTATTTTCTTATTTTCTAATTATAGCTGTTCTTTTTGTCGAAAATTCTTTGCTTTTGTATATCCAAAATTAAAAGAGGAATATATTGATCAGGGCAAAATAAAACTTGTTGTAAAGCCGGTGGATTTAACAAACAATGAGAATGTAATAAATTCGTTAAAGATAGCGGTGTGTATTAACGAGTATGGGAATTTTGAAAAACTAAACAAGCTTTTACTTTTTGAACCAACGGCAGTTTACACTACTGAATTTAGAAATTTAATTGACGAGTTTATTGAAAGAGATATATTTGTTGCAGAGTGTATGCTTGGTGGCGAATCTGATGAATACATCGTAGAGAATATATTGAAATTTAAAAGTTTGAACCTTACCGGTACTCCCACTTTTATAATAAATAATAAAATTTATAAGGGATACCGGGAATATGAAATTTTTAAAAAACTAATTGAAAAAGAGCTGTCATATTCTTTACATTAGTTTTATTATTCATTAATTTGCATATTATTTGTAAGAGTTAATACAAATGATTTATTTTAAATAAAAAAGGGGATTATGAAAACGAAAAAGTACTTTTGGATGTTGATGATGGTTTTCGCTGTTTTTGCTGTGTCGTGCGATAAAGAAGAAGATGCAGAATCATGTGATAGCGAAGATTTGGCCGAAGATTTTAACTGCCCTGTAGATGTTGATGCAATAGCTACTTTTTGTGCTGATGGAGTAAATGATTCTTATTATACTTATAATGGTACAGATTATTATTGTACAGGAGTTGAAGCATCTACTTGTGACGGAGCAATTGCTCAGGTTGGAATTGCTTTGATTGAAGCCGGTTGTGGTACAAAAAAGAAATCTGCCGGCATGGAGAATGGTTTGATTAAATTATCTCAAATGGCAGAAAATCTGCTTGCTGAGGTGCGAACAGAATCTCTATACGATTAAACAGGTATAAGAAATTGAATATCAGAATTTGTCTGATAGTATTAATCTTTTTTAATTAGTCCTTTGAAGAAAAAAAGGACTTTTTTTTTCGATTTTTTTTAAGTGCTGATTCAAGAGATTCACCCCTTAAATTTATACCAACAATAATTCCATTCCCATCAATTAAATAACTTATTGGGATGCTTTTAACCTTATATTCTTGTGCTGCAGCATTTCTCCATCCCTTTAAATCACCCACATGGTAAGACCATTCCATTAAATCGGTTTTAATTGCTTTTTCCCAGGCTTCTTGTTTAAAATCCAGAGATACACTTAATACTGTAAATCCTTTCCCATTTTTAAAACTTGCATCTTTATATTTTTTATATACTTCAACAATATTTGGATTTTCTTTTCTGCACGGTTTACACCACGACGCCCAGAAGTCAATTAATACCATTTTCCCTTTTAATTCAGATAACCGAAATTCTTCACCTGTAACTAAATTTTGAATAATGTCAGGAGCTTTATCGCCAACTTTTAAATTCTGACTATACAGTTTAAAGGAAAATAGACTAACCGTAAGAAGAATTATCAGCTTGATTCTCATAATAAAATGCATTTTTATTTATTATGTTGCTAAGATAAGTATTATAAATTTGCGTAGCAATTCCACAAACCAGGAGTATTCTTCAAAATCAAAAAATCGGTTTAGGGATTAATGTTTGCAACTAAATAAGAATTTATATATTTGCAATACTTGTATTATTAAAAGGATGAAAAATATTCACCCACATAAAAAAATAATTGCATTATTATTACTTCCTGCCATTAGCTGGCTGTTCTTTAATTCTGTTTATTACAGACACTTACATGAGAGTTCATCTGGTTTAATAATTTCACATGCACATCCTTACGACAAAGTAACAGACAGATGTTCTAATGTTCCTTACGCTTCGCACAATCACACAGAAGAAGAATTTGTTCTTTACGATATTATTTCTAATACAATTTTACCTGTTTTAGTTGCCTTATTTGTTTCACTGTTATTATTTTATAAATTAATTGCTGAAAACAGGTTTGTGCTTCAGGAAAACATTTATTATTCTGATTATTATTTACTTCAACAATACCGGGGACCACCCACAATTTTCCAGAACCCTTTTATAAACATTGTGTAGCTAAGTGTTTATTTGGCTTGTATTTAAGTAATTAGAAAAATTCTTTATCCATAATAAATCTTAATGGATAATAATAAATGGTAAAAATGAAATTTAAAATATTTTTGGTGCTAATATTTATTATTAACGTAAGTGTGCTTTTTGCACAAACTGTAGTTGATGAAAATATAGAAAATCGCATAGATTCACTTGAATTGAAATTGAATGAAATGCAAAGTTTGTTGGAGAAACAGAAGCAAAACGACAGGATGAACGAACTGTTGGAAAAAGCAAAACAATTTTCTTCACAAGAAAAAAAGGAAAGCGATAATATTTCCAAAAAGTTCCATAGCGGAATACGGCAACAACAAGGACTTAATCCAAATATTAGTGTAAGTGGCGATTTTTATGGCTCATATAGTACTGCAGAAAATGATATAATTAACGAGCCAAGTGAATTTTCTTACGGAAACAATAATTTCTTTATGAGAGAATTGGAAGTGGCATTAGTTGCACCGCTGGACCCATTTACAAGAGGGAAAACTTTTTTGAGTATTACCGAAGATGGTCTTGAGCTTGAAGAAGCTTATATGGAACTTATTAATCTTCCTTTAAATATAAATCTTAAAGCCGGAGTTTTTCATGCAGAATATGGATTGCTTAACAGATTTCACCCTCATGCATTACCACAGTTCGATAAACCTAAAGTTTTAATGTATCATTTCGGTGAAGGAGGACTTGGAGGTGCTGGTTTGGCAGCAAACTTCATGTTTCCCAAACCTATTTTATCTGATGCCAGCTCATTTGATTTTACTGTTGTAGACGGTGGAAGCGGAATGACTTATACAACTGATCGTAAAATTAATATGCTTTATATAGGGCATTTTAAAAATTACTATGATATTAATGATAATAGTTACTTCGAATTTACTTTAAGTGGCGTGACCGGGCAAAATGATAGTACGGGAAATTACAGTTCTCATGCAGGAAGTTTTGGCTTACATTATAAATGGGCTCCAGTTGGAAGATCCAAATACAGAACATTTGATTGGAAAACTGAATTTATATATGCTTATCATGAAGGCGCATTAAAAGATATTGAAACCTTTGGCTTATACACATCTGTTCAAAACAAGTTAAGTGCCCGATTTTGGCTTTCAGCGCGCGTTGGGTACACCGAACTTCCTTATGATAAATCAGAATATGAAATGGATTACACGATTAACATTGACTTTTGGCAAAGTGAATTTGTATTTTTCCGTTTTCAGTATCAGTACAACGACAGGCACATTGATAATATGATGGGATACTTGGGTAAAATGCCGGACGACCATGTTTTTACATTACATGTAAGCTGGGCAATGGGTCCGCATAAACACGAAGCATATTAATAGTAGAAATTATATAAAATAACAAACATGAAAAAATTAAAATCTTTAATAATCATTTTACTAATTTTTACAAACACTTTGTTTGCCGAAGATGGTAAAATAAAAATTATTTGCTCATTTTCCGATTATGCAACTATTGTTGAACAGATTGCAAAAGATAAAGCAGATGTTGAGTATATAGCCTCAGGAGAACAGGATCCTCATTTTGTGGCGCCAAAACCAAGCTATGCAATGATGCTTAATAAAGCAGATATGTGGGTAACAACAGGTATGGATCTGGAGGTTTGGTCGACCACTTTGCTCGATAAAGCACGTAACAAGAAAATTATTGATGGAGCAAATGGATTTGTTGCTGTTTCAGATGGAGTAGAAATTCTTCAAAAGGCGGGGAAAGGAGATCGTACTGAAGGTGATGTTCATTTAATGGGAAACCCTCACATTAATACAAGTCCGGTAAACTGGAAGATAATCGCAAAGAATATTACAATAGGTTTAAAAAAGATTGACCCTGCAAATACATCTTTTTATGAAAAAAACAGAGATGAATTTGTTAAAAAAGTTGATAATGCATTGTTTGGGGAAGAATTGGTTAAAATGTTTGGAGGCGAAACTTTAACTGAAATGCTTTTAAATCACACTCTTTTTGAGTTTTTAGAAAGCGAATATGAAGGACAAAAGCTAGTTAAATTTTTAGGTGGCTGGTTAAAAGAAGCACTTCCTTTTAGGAATAAAGATATAATAGCTTACCATAAAAACTGGGCTTATTTTGCTGATATTTTTGGATTAAATATTATAGGTTTTATTGAACCAAAACCGGGGATTCCACCATCAGCAAAGCATGTTCAGTATATGACAAATCTTATTGTAGAGCAAAATATTAAATTAATGCTGGTTGCCGGCTATTTTGAGAAAAAATCACCTCAGATGATTGAATCAAAAACAGGGGTTAAAGCTGTTTATCTGCCATTATTTACAAAAAGTACAAATGGAGTTGGAGATAATTTTGCATTGCTGGATTCATGGATTAAACAGGTAAATAATAATATAAAATAATAAAATTATGATTGACAATCTGATTTTTTTGGGTCCTGCACTGGCTGCCTGTATTATTCTTGCGGGCATACTGAGTTATTTCGGGAATCATATTTTAACACGTGGAATTATCTTCATTGATATTGCTATAGCACAAATAGCAGCTTTAGGAACAATGATCGGTATATTGCTGGGATTTGCAGAGGAATCAGCTGCAGTTCAGGTTATTGCCTATATATTTACAATCCTGATTATTTCCTTTTTTGTTATGATGCGATCCAGAAAAACAGATATATCACAAGAGGCTATAATAGGAATAATTTATTGTGTGGCACTGGGTCTTGCGCTGTTATTGGCTGAAAAAATACCAGGGGGCTCAAATTATATTACGAAAACAATTACAGGAAATATTCTTTGGGTTACCTGGGGTCAGGTTTTAATAACCTTTATTATAGTATTTATTGTAGGCATAATTCATTATTTCTATGCCAAAAAATTTATTGAAATATCTGAAGCAATAAGAGATAAAAAGCCAATGGAATCCTTTAAGTTTCCGGAGCTAATATTTTTTATAACGTTTGGTTTTGTAATCGTAAAAGCGGTATTTATTCAGGGAATATTTTTAGTATTTATACTTCTGATTGCGCCGGCCGCTATTGCACGATTGTTTACGCAAAATTGGCATAAACGTTTTGTATGGAGCTGGATATTTGGAATTTTAGGATCAGTCACAGGAATTTATATTTCATATGAGTATAATGTTTCTAATGGCCCTGCCATTGTATGCTTACTTGGCTTTTTTGTTTTTATAGCGGCATTTATAAGAATATTTCAAAAAATGCGCGACAAAAAAATTATTAGTCAAATGGTTAGTAATGTTAAAAAAATGGAAAAATGACAATAATTGAATTTATGTTAGCCCCTTTAATGGCATGCTTGCTGTTAATTTTGATAAATGTATATTTTGGAATACATGTTTTAAAACGAGAAATTATATTTATCGATATAGCACTTGCCCAGATAGCTGCTTTTGGAAGCACTATTGCTGTTGTCATTCATCACATGTTTCACGAATCGCATGGACACGAACATTCAGAAGATTCAATTCTTGCATATTTTCTTGCACTATCGTTTATTATTTTGTCGGCACTGGTTTTTTCATTTTTAAAAAACAGAAAGATTAGTATTCCTTTGGAAGCAATTATCGGTATTTCGTATGCAGTAGCAACAACTGCGGCAGTTATTATTTTGGATAAAGCCGCCGGCGGCGATGTTCATATTCATGATATGCTGGTTGGTTCCATTCTTTGGGTTACGTGGGGTCAGGTTATAAAACTATTTGTTGTAGTTTTTATTGTTGGTTTTATTCATTTCATTTTTAGAAAGAAATTTATAAAATTATCAGATAATTATCAGAATAAGGATAGCAAAATGAAAAACTCATTTTTTTGGGATTTTTTGTTTTACCTGACTTTTGGAATTGTAATTATCGAAGCGGTAAATATTAGCGGAATTCTGACTGTTTTTGCATTTCTTATTTTACCCGCTTCGTTTTCTGCTATGTTTAGTAAAAACTGGGTACAACGAATTATTATAGGCTTTGTGTTAGGAGCGGTGGTTTCTGCTTTTGGTTTATATTTTTCATGGAACATGGACGTTCCGGTTGCGCCATTAATCATTTTAACATTAGGAGCATTTTTGCTAATGGGAGCTATATATAAACGTCTTATTAATTTAATAAAGAGTTAATAAATTTTGATATGAAAAGGGCCGTCAGAGATGATGGCTCTTTTATATTTATTCTTTTGGATTAGAAAAATGCATTTGTACCATTCTCCAGTTTCCGTTTCGTTTTTCCAGAACACCTGTCCAGCGAGTGTTTTCCCAGCTTGCCGATTGTCCATCCCAATCATTTATATCATTTAGCATACAAAAGAACCAGGCAACATCAGCATCCTGTGAAATATTAATATTCATATCCCAAACTTCAAATGTTATATGTTTAAATCGGGAATCTAACCAAAACCTTTCGGCTTGTTTGAATTGAGATATTCCTTTTACCACATTTATTGAAGGATGAACTTCCAGATAGTTACTATCATTTGCAATAATGCTGTAAAGCAAACTAGTATCTTTATCTTTTGCCCAGGCAATGGTGTTTTTTATTGTTTCTTCAATAATCTTTTTTTCTGTTTCAGTATCTACTGTTTTATTATCTGTTTTGTATTGACACGAAAACAGAACTGTACTCAAAAATAGAATTGCAATTACTTGTTTCATGTTATATCACTTTTTTATAATATTACTTTAATTTTAAGATCGTAAATTACATAAATTTCGTTAGTAAGTGATAAATTTAAACTTTGTTTAGGTTTCTTTGTCTTAAGTGTAATAATTTTCAAAATACGGGGTCAAAAATATTTAAAATAATTCTTACAGTATGAAACAGATTGACAGAAGAATAGTCATTGTTGCCGCCTTTATTTTTATTGTTGGTATGGCATTTGGATTAATGAAATTCTTAATTGCTCAAAAGGAGAAGCCATTTAAACAGCAGGCAGTTGTTGCTAAGCGATTAGTTAAGGCGGAAGAAGTAAAATATAATACAATTATTTCTCCTGTTTTTGCAACCGGCAGATTAACGTCTGTTTCAGAAATAGATGTTATTGCTGAGGCTTCAGGGAAAATACTAAAATCTAATATCCCGTTAAAGAAAGGTGCAGAATTTTCTAAAGGAGATATTTTATTTACAATATATCCCGACGAAGCTATTTTAGCTTTAAAGTCTAAAAAGAGCCAGTTCTTAAATTCATTAGCAAATCTTTTACCTGATATAAAAATTGATTATCCGGAATATGATACTCAGTTCAGAGAGTTTTTTACCGCAATAGACGTGAGCAGGAAACTACCTGAATTTCCAAAATTTACAAGTGAAAAACTTGAAATATTCCTGGCAAGCAGAAATGTTTTAAGTGATTATTACGGAATTTTAAAAGACGAACTTCAGTTAAGTCGTCATACTATTGTAGCTCCTTTTAACGGAACTTATTCTGATGTTTACTTAGAAGCAGGAGCATATACAAATACCGGAGGAAGAGTTGCTCATGCTATTCAAACAGACATTTTAGAACTGGAGGTGCCTCTGGAGAAGCTTGATGCCGAGTGGGTTAGGTCAGGTGATAAAGTAAATATTTACTCTGAATCAAGAAGCACTAAATGGCAAGGAAGGGTCGTAAGGAAAAGTAAGTTTGTTGATCCTGATACACAATCTCAACAATTATATATAAGATTAAGTAATTCGAAAGAAAAACCATTATTGGTTGGAGAGTATTTAAAAGCTGATTTTCCTGGTCGTTCCATAAAAAAAGTAATGGCGGCTCCAAGAAATGCGGTTTTTAATACTGATGAAGTTTTTGTTATAAAAGAAGGACAATTGCAGAAGAAAGTCATTAATGTAATTAAGGTAAATGAAAGTACACTAATATTTAATGGTTTAAAAGAAGGCGAAATGGTTGTCATGCAGCCTTTAATTAATGTGCTGGAAGGGACTTTGGTTGAAATACATGACCAACAGAAAAAAGAAAAACCAGCTAAAAAGAATGCTAAATCCAGGAAGGATTAATATTGAAATTTTCAATAAATTAATATGATGAGGAAATTAATAGAACGTTTTGTTGAATATCCAATATATGCTAATCTTATAATAGTTTTTGTACTAATAGCAGGGTTGGCAAGCTTATTTTCCATGAAAAAAGCTTTTTTTCCCGAAGCCGAAAGCAGAATTATTAATGTATCTGTTTATTATCCGGGAGCATCACCTGTTGAAATGGAAGAAGGGGTTACTTCCCGTATTGAAGAAGCAATCAGAGGTCTTGTTGGTATTAAAGAGATAAATTCAACTTCGGTTGAAAACAGTGCAAGCGTAACAATCGAAACAACCGGAGAATATCCTATCGATGAAGTTCTGATGGAAGTAAAGACGGCTGTGGACGGAATTTCGTCATTGCCAACAGCGGCTGAGCGGCCGGTCGTTGCAAAAAGAAGATCCAGATCAGGAGCATTATACATGACATTAGTTTCAGACGGTGAATCGGAAGTTGATTTAATGACCTTAAAAGAATATGGTCAGCGAATAGAAGAAGATCTGATGAACTCGGGAGTTATGAGTCAGGTGACAGTTTCAGGTTTTCCGCCGCCCGAAATTTCGGTTGAGGTAAAAGAAGAAGAGTTGCTTCGTTACAATATTACCATAAGTGAAATTATAAGAGCAATACAGCTAAATAATCAGGATATTTCCGGAGGGCAGATTAAATCTGAGGAAGAGGAGTTATTAATTCGCCTTCGCTCGAGAAGTACTGATCCGGTTAAAATAGGAAATATTATTGTCCGGGGGAAGTCTGATGGAGGTTTTATAAGAATTCGGGATATAGCCGAAGTAAAAAAGAAATTTGCCGATACATCAAACAAATCATGGATTAATGGTCGGAATTCTGTTTTTATTGGAGTTGATAAATTGCCTGAAGAAGATCTTGAAGAAATTACTGAATATGCTCATAAATATGCTGAAGAATTTAACGCAGAAAACCAGGGCATAAGATTAGAAACATCATTCTCATTTTTAGAGATTTTAAATAGTCGTTTAGATTTACTTACAAAGAATGGGGTTATCGGATTAGTACTGGTAATTATAGTATTGTCCATGTTTTTAAATGTGCGAATATCGCTATGGGTTTCATGGGGCATTCCCTTTAGTTTCTTAGCAATGTTTATTTATGCTAATCTTGCGGGAATTACAATAAATATGATCTCCTTATTTGGAATGATCCTGGTAATTGGAATTCTTGTGGATGATGGAATTGTTATTGCTGAAAACATATATCTGCATTTTGAAAAAGGAAAAACGCCGATGAAAGCAGCCGTTGACGGAACAATGGAAGTTATGCCTGCTGTTTTAACTTCGGTAACCACAACAATTATTGCATTTATTCCTTTATTATTACTTACCGGGACACGAATGGAAATGATGTATCATATGGCTATTGTGGTTGTTATGAGTTTATTCTTTTCCTTGTTCGAAGCCTTTTTTGTACTGCCTGCTCATTTAAGCAGTAATTTGATACTTAGCCGTAAAAGATTAGAAAAAAAGAAAAGAGGTATTAAAAAATACTTTGAACGGTTTATTGTTTGGTTACGAGATGATATTTACCATCATGTTTTAGAGTGGTTGTTAAAATGGCGACATGCAGTAATCGGAATTCCTGTTGCGTTGTTTTTAATTACGGTTGGTTTAGTGGCTGGCGGTCATATTAAAAATACATTTTTCCCGATGGTCGATTTTGATAGTTTTGAAGTTAATATTGCTTTTACTCCTGGAGACGGTGAAAAACAAACAAAAGAATATCTGGATAAATTTGAAAGTACTGTTTGGGAAGTAAATCAACAGTTAACTGAAGAGTATAAGCTGGAAGAGGATATTATTGATTTTGTAATGAAATCTGTTGGAAACTCATTTAGCAGGCAGGAGATTGGTTCACATGCCGGAAATTTAAGAATTTACCCGATTAACCTTGAAGGTATAGATATTAGCGGCCACGAGATTGCTAATCGTGTAAGACAGAAGATTGGAAAAATTCCCGAAGCCCGAAAATTTACAGTAGCGGGCAGAAATCGTTGGGGATCACCTATTTCTATAAGCTTAATGTCAAAAAATTTACATGAATTAGATGAAGCTAAGGAATATTTAATGAGCCGCTTAACAGAACTGCCACAATTAAAAGATATAAATGAAAATGTTGCTTTAGGAAAGCAGGAGGTAAGATTAAAATTAAAACCTAAGGCATATTTTCTTGGTTTAGATGAAAATACAATTGCACAACAAGTGCGACAGGGATTTTACGGTGGGCAGGCCCAACGTTTGCAGGAAGGTCGTGATGAATTACGTGTTTGGGTTCGTTATCCAAAGTCGGACAGACTTACCATAGGTCAAATGGAAAACATGAAAATTAAAACGGCTATGGGAGAATTTCCTTTAACCGAACTGGTCGATTATCATATGGAAAGAGGTCCTGTTGCGATTAATCGTTATAATGGTTCCAGAGAAATAAGGGTTGAGGCAGAAACGGTTAACCCACTTGCACCTGTTCCTGAAATATTAAACCAAATCAGCAATGAAATTATGCCTGATGTTGAAGCTCAGTTTGCAGGTATCCGTTATGAATATCAGGGTCAGCAAAAAGCCGGAAATGAGGCTATGGCTAAAATCCTGCCATATTTTTTAATCGCATTCTTAATAATTATTTTTATAATGATTATCCATTTTAAAAGCTTTAATCAAACTGTAATAATATTGGCTATGATTCCATTATCGATGCTGGGAGTTTTCTGGGGACACGGAATTCACGGAAAGCCTTTATCAATAATGAGTTTGTGGGGTATGGTGGCTTTAATGGGAGTAATTATTAACGACGCTATTGTTTTTCTTGCTAAATACGATGGGAATTTATTGGAAGGCAAAAAAGTACACGACGCAATAGTTGAAGCTGGTAAATTAAGATTAAGACCTATAATTCTTACTACTGTAACAACCTCAGTTGGCTTATTCCCAATTATACTTGAAAAAAGTGTGCAGGCACAATTTCTAATTCCTATGGCAATAAGTTTAGCATACGGAGTAGCAATTGGTACAATATTTATTCTGATATTTTTCCCTGTTTTAATCATGTTATTAAATGACATTAGAGTTTATTTGAAGTTATTATGGACCGGGGTTAAGCCGGAACGTGAAGATGTTGAGGTAGCAATAATATTGAATAAGCGTAAATTGAAATACGAATCAAATACACGAGGTCAAGATGAGTAAAAAAAGTTTTATATTTTATATTTTTATAACAGTTATTGTTTTTTCAACAATATCAGTAAAATCACAGGAAATAGCATTAAGTCTTTCTGGAGCAATTGAAAAAGCACTGGAAAATAATTACGGAATTATAATATCAAAATCTCAGGCTGAGATCTCTTCTGTAAATAATAATTGGGGTCAGACAGGGCTATTGCCAACAGTAGGTTTCAATGTGTCGTCTTCAAATAATCAGGAATTAATTAATAACACTACATCAAATTTTGTAAATGGTGGAGTTGGATTAAACTGGACAATTTTTAATGGTTTTAGGGTTAAAATTACCAAAGATAACCTCGAAAAACTGGAACAACTGGCAAAAGGATATTCGGCAGTTGTAGTTGAAAATACTATTCAGAATGTGATTATTGCATATTACAATATTCTCTTGCAAAAAGAAAGGCTGGAAGTATTAAAAAATGTAATGGATTTGTCAAAGGATCGTTACGATTACGAAATGATTAGATTTGAAGTTGGCGGATCAGTTACATACAATGTGTTATTGGCAAAAAATATTTACCTGGAAGATAAAGCTTCATTTTTAAATCAGGAAGTTATCCTTAGAACTGCTGTCCGGAGTTTGAATTTTTTACTTGGAGAAGAAGCCTCTGCCGTATGGATTTTTAATGAGGAGTTTGCATCAGATATAACTGAATATGTATTCGGTGATTTACTGGACAAAATGATAGCAGGTAATCAAACCTTAAAAAATCAATACGTTAATCTTTTGATGCAAAAAAATGAAATTGAATTACAAAAAAGCTCGCTGTATCCGCGCCTGAGTTTATCTGCAGGAATAGATAATTCATATTCATGGATAAAGCCTGAAGGAATACCAACTACGTCGACTGAAGCATTAACTCCATATGGTAACTTATCATTGAATTATGATATTTATACCGGAGGCGCAAGAAAAAGAGCTATGGATATTGCAAAAATCAGCGAGGGAATTACACAGATTGAAACGGATGAAATGAAACACAGCTTAACAAATCAGCTTTTTAACGAATATGATATTTATAATTTAAGAAAAACCCTGTTAGATGTTGCAAACGAAAGTTTGGAAGCAGCCGAAATGAATCTTCAGATTGCAGATGAGAAATTCAAATCCGGTGCGATTAATTCCTTTAATTACAGAGATATTCAGTTAAGTTATTTAAACTCAGCTTTAAATCAGTTACAATCTGTTTATAACCTAATATATTCAAATACTACATTAACCCGCCTAACGGGAGGCTTTTTGGGTGAAAACATACAATAAGTTATTTTTTTTATTTTTGCTCGTAATTAAATGTATAATTTTTCAATTAATTGTGAAAAATAATAAAAAATGAAATTATTTTTTAAACAAATTTTAATTAAGATTATAAAGTATCAGGTTACAATGAAAAACGTGCCTGTTCATCAGTCTGATAAGAAAATAAAAGACGCAAAGGTTGAATTAACTCACATAATCCGTGATTCTGTATTCATTTTTTTAGGAATATTATCGGCCGGTTTCGGTTTAAAAGGGTTTTTACTTCCTAATATGTTTATTGATGGTGGTGTTATGGGAATTTCGCTTATTATAGCTGAACTAACAAAAATACCATTGTCCGTTTTAATTGTTGGAGTGAATCTTCCTTTTATAATTATGGGATTTTCAACCATAAGTCGTCAGTTTGCTTTGAAAAGTATTATAGCTATTACATTACTGGCTTTCGCTGTTCATTTTATACCCTATCCGATTATTACTGAGGACAAATTACTTATTGCAGTTTTTGGCGGTTTCTTTTTAGGCCTGGGAATTGGATTAGCAATTAGAGGTGGTGCTGTTATTGACGGAACTGAAGTGCTCGCAGTTTTTGTGAGTAAAAAAACATCATTAACCATTGGAGATGTAATTTTACTGTTTAACGTTCTAATTTTTGGGGCTGCTGCTTCTGTATTTTCAATCGAAATTGCATTATATGCAATGTTGACTTATTTAGCTGCATCTAAAACTGTTGATTTCGTTGTTTCTGGTATTGAGGAATATGTTGGTGTTACAATTATATCTAATAAAAACGAGGAAATTAGATTAGCAATAATTGAAAAATTAGGTAGAGGATGTACAATATATTCGGGTAAAAGAGGTCGCCATTTGGAACAAACTGAAATAATTTATACTTTAATAACGAGGCTGGAATTAGCAAAGTTACATACCGAGATTGATAAAATAGATACTGACGCATTTATTGTAATGCACAGTATAAAGGACGCAAAAGGAGGAATGATTAAAAAAAGACCCTTGAAATAAAATATCATTTTGCAGACAATCTCAAATAATTCTAAGAGGCAATAAGCGTAGTATTAAAAGTTAAATGTAATTTTGAATTTTTGCGTAATAAATGTTTTTATCCAATGTTAGTTTTACAAGATAAATTCCCCGCTGATTATTCAAAAATGTTTTAAACAACGAATTACTCTCAACCTTCTCTTTCATTATTAAAGATCCGTTTAAAGAATATATTTCAATATCACCTGATTTAAAATTCAATGAATTTGGATTTATAAATTCAACAATAACAAATCCATCATTCGAATAGATTAAAATTCCTTCTTTTTTTAATATCTCAATATTTGTCGGAATATAGTATGTTATTGTTAATTCATCGGCTGAGGTATTCATATTTCCTGCAGAATCTGTAACCTGATTTTCGATTACATTAATATCGGTTTCTCCCTGATATATTTCAGTTATTGAAGCAATAAAGTCTATACTGTCAGATGTTGAAAGAGAATTAATATTTCCGTTAGTTACAGTAATTTTTGAATCACTGAAACCTCGTATTTTTTCTGAAAAATTAACAAAAACATCAAAATCAGCAGTATTTATTGTGTCATTATCAGCTGTTAAAATTACAGATGGCCTCTCAGAATCGAAATTAATTTCAAGGCTGTTTGATACAGTATTTAGATTCCCGGCATTGTCAGTAACAACATCAGCATTAACAGACACTGTTATCAAACCGTCTTCTGATGGTGAAATATTTGCTGTAAATACAATACTATCTGTAGTAACAAGATTATCTGCGGAACCAATTGTAACATTTATTTCGCTAACATCGAAACCATTAATTTCTTCGCTGAATTCAATTGTAAGCTCAAAAGAACTTGAATTGGTTGGATTATTTTCTGAAGTAGATATAATAATTGATGGAGATGTAGAATCAAAATTGATTTCAATAGTATTTGATAAAGTATTTAGATTCCCGGCATTATCAGCAGCATTGTTAGAGGTTATAATAATTGTAATTTGCTCATCTGCTGTTGGCGTGATATTAGCAGTAAAATTGATACTATCTGCAGTAGCGAGATTATCTGCAGAACCGTTTGTAACCATAATTTCACTAACATCGAAACCATTAATTTCTTCGCTGAATTCTATTGTAATCTCAAAAGGACTAGAATTGGTTGGATTATTTTCCAAAGTTGAAATTACAACATCAGGAGCTAAAATATCTTCTGTAATAAAATTCCAGTATGTTTTAGCTGAAATTCCGGTTACAGTTACATTATTGCTATTTTTAAAAGCAGCACCATCGGTTAAAATATAATATTCAGTATTACTTTCAAGGTTGCTATCCGGATTAATGGTAATTACAGAAGTTCCGCTACCTGTAACTAACCCTGAAGTTGCCGGTATAGATTCAAATTCAGAATCATCAGAACTTCTCATTATAGTTATAAATCCTGAATTTGCAGTTACTGATTCATTAAAATATATTTTTAAATCAGAAACAACAGAAACATTAAGTGAGTCATCAAAAGGAGATAGGTCAATTATTCTGGTTTCTATAGCTGGTCTATTTCCATTGAGCAAATCATTGAATTGATTCTGGAAAAAATCGTGTAATACAGGATCTGTAGCTTCACCTGTTGTTGTATTTAGGTTTTCTGCAGCACTGGCAAGTGAAATGCTTTTTAGAACTGTTGGAACATAGCTGGAGGACCCCATGCCTACAGTATAATACCGAATACTATCAATAGCACTGCAAGGACCATTATTAAGAAACTCTCCATTATATAATTTATTTCCAAGGTATTCGTGTATTAATGGATCTTTACTCTGATGGCCATCAGTAAAAAGGATTGCTATTTTAGTAGCATCTGTATTCTGTAATTTTGCTTTTGCAAGTAACAGCGCATTTCCCATGGCTGCAGAATCCTGAAGAGTTCTATTAAGCATATCAGCATTAATTATTTCTGATGATTTCAAATTAGTTGGTGTGAAATCTTCAGGAGTAATTGCAATAAAATTACTGTCAATCGGACTGTCTGGTAAAACAGTGTCCTCAGAAAAATAAATTACAGAAATAGAATCACCTTCCTGATAATATTTTTCGAATTCTTTAGTAAATACGTTTATAGATTTTTTTAAAACATTCCAACGTGTATCAGCTCCATCAGGCACTGTAAGTTCCATGCTACTTGAAATATCAAGAACCAGAACTACTTTAATTGGATTTCGGTATACCGGTAATATATATTTTTGTTGATCATTGCTGCCATTAGTATTATTTATTACATCAACAGAAATCTCTAAATATGGGTTGAAACATCCGGATTCACATATCGATGCACCAGACATGATAATTGTACCGTCACCCGAAAAATTTATTTCTCCTGAAGAACAACCACATGCGTTTATGCATATAAACGTTAAGTTTGATCTGTCGGATTCATTAACCAAAGGGATTTGAAAACTGTAATCTTCGTCAGGTAGAGCCGGAGTCAAAATAATCTCACAACCAGCATCTGTGGGGTCTGTTGCACAAATACCGGGCACTTCTCCGTCGGGATAGTCCAACGGGTCTCTACTTATTATATTCTGGGAATAAAGGTTTATATAGAAAAAAACAGCACAAAAAGTAAAAACTGTTTTTATTACAGATTTTAATCTTTTTCTTTTCATTGGTATGTTTTTGGTATTAACAAGGTTTTGTAAAGTGTGAAGATATAAATATTTGGTTAATTGCTAATTGTAGGAAATAAAAATAGTTTTAATTATGATTCAAAAATGAAAAATTTAATGAAGTTAAAATTAAATAAAAGAAACCGTCAAAATTTGACGGTTTCTTTACTGCATTATATAATAACTATACCTTTTCGATAGCCATTAACGGCTGGTCTTTAGTAATTAAAGCGGCATCATCTACAAGGATCTTAACGATTTTACATTTGAATGGAGCTTCAATTTCGTTGAAAAGTTTCATGGCTTCAAGTATACAAATAGGATCTCCTTCGTTAACTTCAGATCCTTCTTCTACGAAAGGAGGTTTATCTGCAGAAGCAGAACGATAAAATGTTCCTGCCATTACTGCATTAATTGTATCCTTGTATTCCGAAGCACTTTTCTCTTCATTTTTTTCTACTGCTTCTTTAGTTTCCTCTCTTGTTTCAGTTGGAGCTGATTCTATAGTTGGTTCTGAAATAACATGATCATTTGTACTACCATTGCCGGAGCGCATTGACATATTAAAATCACCTTTTCGAATAACCAGCTCACTTAATTGCATTTTAGAAGCTCTGTCCAAAATAGCGTTCATCCCTTCATAATCTTCAGGATGTAACATTGGATTTGCAGCTCCTGAAACAGTTGATTCAACTGACACTTTATTTTCAGATTCCGGGATTTTTGTAAATTCTTCAACTTCAATATCAGCAGGAGTTTTTGGTCTTTTATCTTCAGCTAGAGCTCTCCATTTGAAATATTCCATAGAAACATCAGGAAACAGACAATAAGATAAAATATCTTCTTCGGTTTCGATTAATTCCGGATTAGCAACATTTTTAGTAGCATCAGGTAGCATTGGTTTAAGATCATCAGCAGGTCTGTGATCAATTGGTTTTTCTTTACCCAGAATTTGTTTTGTGAATTCAGGAGTGATTGGAGCAGGCGAACGGCCATACATTCCTTTTACATAATTTTTTACTTCTTGAGGTACAGCCTTATATCTTTTTCCTGTTATAATATTCATTACTGCCTGTGTGCCAACAATCTGACTTGTAGGAGTTACCAATGGCGGATATCCAAGATCTTTTCTAACCCTTGTTACTTCTTCCAGTGCTTCAGGCAATTTTTCAATTGCTCCCTGCTGTTCCAGTTGTGAACGGAAATTAGAAATCATTCCGCCAGGAATTTGATGAACAAGAATTTCAGAATCAATAATTGGTTCAAAACCCCTTCCTTTTGATCTTTTAGGTGTTAAATCTGCAAAATATTTATTAACTTTTCGTAAAGCATCCAAATCTAAATTTACATCATATCCGGTTTCAGAAAAAATTGCATTAATTGTTTCAACCGGAGGTTGTGACGAGAATCCGGCCATTGAAGAGATTGCACAATCAACAGCACCTGCTCCGGCTTTTACTCCTTCAAAATATGCAGTTTCAGCCATTCCGCTTGTTGCATGACAATGAATCTGTATTGGAATATCGAGTTCTTTTTTTAGCGCAGACATAAGATTCTTCGACATGGTTGGCGATAATAATCCGGCCATATCTTTTATACATAATGAATCGATTCCCATCTGAACCTGTTCTTTTGCATCGCTCACATACTTTTCAATAGTATGAACGGGACTTATTGTATAAGAAAGAGATCCCTGCGCATGTGCACCATGTTTCTTTACAGCTTTTATTGCTGACTGAAGATTTCTGGAGTCATTCAGAGCATCAAAAATTCTGAATATATCGACTCCGTTTTCATGAGCCTTTTCAACAAAGCGATCAACTAAATCATCAGGATAGTTTCTGTATCCAACAATATTCTGGCCTCTTAATAACATTTGTAAAGGTGTTTTTTTAGCCTTTGACTTTATTAATCTAAGTCTTTCCCATGGATTTTCACGTAAAAAACGCAGGCATACATCAAAAGTTGCTCCTCCCCATACTTCAAGGGAATAGTATCCCACCTGATCTATTGTATCAATAATTTCAATAATATCTTTGGTTCGCATTCGGGTAGCCCAAAGCGACTGATGTCCGTCTCTTAATGTTGTATCGGTAATTCTTAAAGTATTCTGTTTCATAATTATCTCTATTATTTATTAACTGAGAATTTTCCCATTCCGGAATATTTTTCAAATCTGTTTTGAATTAACTCTTCAAGACTTAGTTTTTTTAATATTTCAAGATTTTTTAATACTGATTTTTTAACTGATTCTGCAATTGTCTCATAGTCGGTGTGTGCGCCTTCGCCGGGTTCATTTATTATTTCATCAATAACTCCGTGTTTAAGAAGAGCATCTGCTGTAAGATTTAGAGCTTCTGCAGCATCAGGAGCATATTTCGCGTCGCGCCATAAAATTGAAGCACAACCTTCGGGCGATATAACCGAATATATTGCATTCGATAACATTAATACTTTATCGCCAACACCAATTCCAAGAGCACCTCCACTACCTCCTTCACCTATCACAACTGAAACTATAGGCACTTCAATTGAAGCCATTTCGGTAAGATTTTTTGCTATAGCTTCTGCCTGACCTCTTTCTTCGGCTTCAAGACCGGGGAATGCCCCGGGCGTATCAATTATCGTGACTATTGGTACATTAAACCTTTCAGCCAACTTCATTAATCTGAGAGCTTTTCTGTAACCGTCAGGTTTGGCCATACCAAAATTTCTTTCAAGGTTTTCGTTGATCTTCTTGCCTTTATTATGACCAATTAGCATTACTTTTTGCCCCGCGATTTCGGCAAAACCACCTATCATAGCTTTATCATCGGAATAATATCTGTCGCCGTGAAATTCCACAAAGTTATTTACTATTAACGAAAGGTAATTCTGTAGAATAGGCCTTTTTGGATGCCGGCTAATACTTACAATCTCCCAGGCAGATAATGCCGGGTTTTTGGTTTTTTTCTTATCAGTCATCTTTTTTTCTTCTGTTTCAATTGATGTAGCATCTGCTTCTAATCCCATACTTCTAAATTTGTAATTTATTGAAGAAAGATTTTTTATTGATTACCTGTTATAAAAGCTAAGCACATTGCTTAAGTAATCTTTCATATCTTTTCTATTCACGATGGAATCAATAAATCCATGCTCAAGAAGATATTCTGAAGTTTGAAAATCATCAGGGAGTTTTTCTCCGATTGTTTGTTCAATTACTCTTCGGCCTGCAAATGCAATTAAAGCTCCCGGTTCGGAAATATTTAAATCGCCTACCATGGCATAACTTGCCGAAACACCTCCGGTTGTAGGGTTGATAAGAACAGAAATGTAAGGTATGTTCTTTTTGTTCAATCTCGCAACTCCGGCACATGTTTTAGCCATTTGCATAAGTGAAAGTATTCCTTCCTGCATTCTGGCACCTCCCGATGCAGAAAAAACAATATATGGTAAACTATTATCGTAGGCATAATTAGCGGCTTGCAGAATTTTTTCTCCTGTACCACTTCCTAAGCTACCGCCAAGAAACCTGAAGTCCATTACTGCAATAACCGCTTTAAGGCCGTTAATTTTACCATGTCCGGTAACCACAGCTTCCGAAATTCCTGTTTTTTTTATAGTAGCCTTATATTTATCCTCATAGCTACCTTTTAAATCATTAAATTTAAGAGAATCTAAAGGGCTAATATTATTAAATAGCTCTTCGAAAGTATTTTTATCAAATAAAAGATTTATTCGCTCATAGGAAGTAATACTTCCGTGGTAGTTACAATTCGGGCAAACATTCAGATTTTCTTCCCATTCACTTTTGTAAATATGTGAATGGCATCCTTTACACTTAACCCA
>JAHOYT010000092.1 GCA_019038645.1 Bacteroidales bacterium | reverse complement strand
GAAATTAATATTATAAATAATTAACTTTTATATTATGGAAACAAACAGAAATACAGGAAGAGGAATAATTGGTATTGTTCTTATTTTAGTTGGAATTGCATTTATTGGAAGAACGCTGGATTTCTTTCCACATAGAATAATGCACTACATTTTTTCGTGGGAAATGATATTAATAGTATTAGGTGTTATTTTTATTTCAACACGCGAAAATAAAACAACCGGATGGATTTTATTAATTATCGGACTAATGTTTTTAATTCCTGATGTTGTACACGTGCCATATGCAATAAGGAGATTGTTCTGGCCATCAGTATTAATAATTATTGGTTTATTAATTATTTTACGATCAACAGGAGTAAGAAGGCATTCTGTAAAATCAAATAGTGCTGATTTTATTGATGATATCGCTATTCTTGGAGGTGGTGATAAAGTAATTACATCAGAAAATTTTAAAGGAGGGAAAGTAACTGCTATTTTGGGTGGTTCAAAAATTGATTTAACAAAAGCAGTTCTTGCACCCGGACAAAATGTTATTGATGTATTCTGCATGTTTGGCGGAACAGCATTGATTGTGCCTGAAAACTGGAATGTTAAGGTTGATGTGGTTTCAGTTTTAGGTGGTTTTTCTGATAAAAGACATATGAAATCAGGAACAGCAATGGATATTGGAAAGGAAATTGTGATTAAAGGATTTGTAATGTTTGGTGGCGGCGAAATTAAAAATTAACTGGAAAGTATAATCCTAAAATAATTTATTTTAGGATTATGCATCAAATATTTTTTTCAAACAAAACTAACGCAAACCATTTATTAGGATCTGTGTACATACTTTTGATTGTTAATCCACTTGTTTTTTCAAACTTCTTAATTTGTTCAGGTGAGTATTTATAAGAATTTTCGGTATGAATGTTTTCACCTTTCTTAATGGAAATAATTGAATTGGTATAAGGTGATGTTATAGTCATTTCTTCTTTGGCTGTTAAATGCATTTCAATTCGTGATTTTTGCTCATTAAAAAATGCTTTGTGCTCAAAATCATCGATATCGAAATTAGAGTCAATAATATTATTAATCACACTTAAAATGTTTTTATTAAATGCAGCCGTAATATTTTGAGAATCATTATAAGCATCATGTAAAATATGAACAGGTTTAACTAAATCTAACCCTAGCAAAAATGTATCTCCCGTATGCATAATTGAGCTTAAATTTATTAAAAAACCATTGCTTACATCTTCGTTAAAATTCCCTAAGGTGCTACCTAAAAAACAAAACATCCGTTTGTTATCAGCCTGGAATAGTTCTATTTGATTAATAAAATCAGCTACTAAACCATTAATAGATAAATCGGGAAATATTTCTGTAAGATTTTGTGCAGATTCAGAAATAGCCGAATGGCTTATATCAATCGGAATATAATTAATAGTTTTCAGGTTTTCGATTGGAATTGATTGTAAAAGAATACTTATTTTAGAACAATCACCGCTTCCCGGTTCAACAATATCTATGTTGTGAAGATTACTCATTAATTCAGGAGCAATTTCTTTAAGTAATTTCTTCTCGGTTCTCGTTGGATAATATTCTGGCAATCTGGTGATATCTTCGAAAAGCTTTGATCCTTTTTCGTCATAAAAGAATTTACTGGAAATGTATTTTTGTTCAGCTTTTAGCCCATCAATAATTTCCTTACGTATATTATTGATTCCTAAATCCTTTAAATGATTTGTAATTTTTATTTGTTGGACATCAATTACTTCTGTTCCGTAATAATTCATATAATCAGGTTTGGATTTTTATTGATTATGTGCTTTTTATTTATTTAACAATTAAACATGCGATTTGTTAAATTTCTAATTTTCTGGTATTCCCGTTTCATATGGATTAGTGGGATCATTACTCCATTCGAACCAACCACCGTCAAAAACAGAAACTCTTGGCCAACCCATTAACCATGCATTATAAAAAGCTTCGCTACCGCGCCAGCCTGTTCCACAATAAAAGGCATTATGCTTGTCAGGAGTAATTCCGGCTTCTTTCCAGTTTTCCTTAATCTCATGAAATTCGCGTGTTGTATGATCCGGGTTTCTGTAGTTTTCCATATGATAAGCATCAGTGCCACAATTGCCAAAAATTGCTCCCGGAATACGACCCGTTTTTTCAATATAATTGTATCCGCTTACTTCGCCAATATATTCATCCCAACTTCGCACACAAACTAAATTGGCATTATCCGATTTTAAAATTTCTTTAGCTTCCGGAATATCAACTGCTATTTCTGGTTGTGTTGGTATTTTAACACCAAAGTCAGTTATAATTTTTTTCTCAACATCTTCTGTACTTATTTCGTAACCTGCATCCTTCCACGATTGGAAACCACCATTTAGTACACGTACATCTTTAACCCCTGCGTACATCATTATAAATGCATTACGGATTGCTCCAATATGACCAGCCGCACTACCCGGAAACTCATGATTGTTATCTGGCGACATGTATTTACCATATAAAACTACAGTTGTATCTGAAGTAATTCCATGCTGTTCTAATGCTTTTTTAAGTTCCTTAGGAGAACGACGATTCCATGTTTCGGGAGTTTCAAGGGCTAAAGTATCCATGTCAATTGCTCCGGGAATATGTCCCGTTAAATATGCTTTACGATTTCGATAATGTGAATGACAAATAACAAACTTGTTATTTGTATATTCTTGTGGGGATTTTCCATCGATCAAATCTTTTACCCATTCTGCCGAAACAAGCTGTTTAAATCGTGCTAATATATTCATTGGATATTTTTCATTAGCTGACCATTCATCAATAAAATGGTTATAAATTCTAATATTGTTATATCCCGCTTTTTGAAAAAGTAAAGCAACTTTTTCTGAATCTTCAATTGAATATGAATAAATAACTAAACTGTTTTCAGGAAGTATATGTTTTGAACGAACTATCTCAATCCAATCCATGTAATTTGTCCATTTTAAAGGCAACGATTTTGCACCTCTAATGTGTCCGCCTCTGGCTTCGTTTTTATGTCTCCAACCGTTATAAGCTTCAACCTTGCGAACATCAATTATTTTAATATTATTTTTATTTAGTGAATCGAAAAGTTCTTTTGTTGAGATTTCCTTAAAAGGGTTATTCATTGGAACTGGTTTAATATAATTTTTAAGATATTTCCCTTGAAGTTAAAGGAATATTTGTGATTAAGCAATTAAAAGATCTTTAATTATTTTTTAAGAGAATATAAACACTTCTTCGATTGTACATTCAAAAACTTTCGAAATGTCATGAGCAAGCTTTAGCGAGGGATTGTACTTTCCTTTTTCAAGGAAAACGATTGTTTCACGCCTCACACCAACTTTTTGGGCTAAATCCAGCTGAGTAAGGTTGAATCGTGCACGTAATTCTTTAATCCTGTTACTCATCTATATTTCCTTTAAAATAATAGTAGAAATAAAAGCCTGCAAACAATAAAGCCATTCCCAGAATTCCGTAACCAAAAAATGTTTCTGCTTCACCTCCTTTTTCATCCTGTAGATACATTATAACAAGCCATAAAAATAAGGATACAAAAAATGATTTAGAGGCCGCTTTTTGTTCAATTCTTTTTGAAAGTTCATCTTCGGGCGGAAGTCCTTTCTTTGTACTACTGAATCTTCTTATTGCCAGAAATATCCCAAAGGCAAAAAGGAGAATTATGATTCCAATATGCATATACTCAGAGAATAATGCAGTATCACTTTTTACAGCATCTGTCTGATAAATCCATATTCCAACGATTATTGCAATCATTGTAATAATAAATAATGGTAAATAAATCTTTTTCATAATAGTAAATTTAGTTAATGTATTCTAACAAAAAGTTATATAAATATAACACAAAGTTAGAATAATATAACATATGTGTCAGGTTATTTTAGAAAAAAAATACAAAATATTATATAATTGACTTTAAAGTGTTGATTTTATTGTCTCTTTCGAATGAAAAAGTTTTGCTTGAGTGGTTAATGTATTCATAAAGTGCTAAAGCTTTATTTAAATATTTCTTATTCGCTACATTTTGATTATTCCCTAACGTAAAAAGTAAATCAGCTAAAAGTTCTACATTGTCATCATTAAAACCAGTATTTTGGGTAAATGTGGTCTCAAAATCTTTTTTTTCAATGTTTAAAATATATTCAAGATCATTACCATATTGTTCTCTCAGTTCTTTATTTATTAATTCCTCTGTAAGTTGATTTTCCTCAATTGACTTTGACGGAACGAATTTGCCAGTTAAGTACAATAGTAATGTACTTATTTTTTCAATTTCACGAAGTATATAATCTTTTCGTTCCATTTTTTATTTAGGGTAAAGTAATTCAATTTAATCATTAATATAATAGATTCAAAACTTATTAAATAATGTTTAAACATATATTGCATTTTGCTGGATTTATATTCGCTTTCTTCTTTAATTGCAATGAGCCAAACATTCAAATTCATAATTTAGGTCATTCTGCGTTTGTAATTCAATTTGACGATATAAATGTAGTTACGGTTTATGGTAAACCTAATGCATGGAAGGAGTGGGGATGGGATAGTCAAATTCATGATATAGGAAATCTTGTTCCGGATATTATGACCTATTCTCATTTACACGAAGATCACTACGATTCGACCAGAATTCCATCAGGAGTAAAGTATATTCTAAAAAATGGAGAAGAATTGGAAAATGATGGTTTAAAAATTACTGCAATTCCGACCTGTGAAGATACATTTGGCGAGTTTAATAACACAAGCTATTTATTCAATTATAAAGGATACAATATTTTGCATACCGGCGATATTCAGGGAATGATTGCAAATATCGATAATGATTCTATTGCTGATTATTTTAAAGCAAATTATCCACATAATATTGATTTACTTATTATGCCAATTGAGGGAAAAATAAAATTCATTCCACAATCAGAAAAGTTTATTCGTTTAATTAAACCTAAAAGAGTAATTCCAGCACATTACTGGAGTCAGGAGTATTTGGATGAGTTTTTAGCGTATTTGAAAGAAAAAAATTATTCTGGTGCGAAATACTCGATAAAAGATAAAGCAGCATCTCAATTTAGATTAACACAGTGTACTGAGCCTGATTCAACTACTGTCATTTTATTGAACAGATTTGATTATTGTTTATAAGTCGATTTAACGTTTTTAGAGTCTTCGCTCTATTTGAATAAGACCTATTAATCGCAACAATGTTCTGTTTTCTGAATCGATGGGCAAGAAACACTTCCATAAGAACAATAAACACAACAATCGCCATTTTTAGGCTTTAATAATTCTTTGCAATTTTCACATTCATAAAAAAACTGGCAGGAATCCTCCGGTATTGTTTCTTCTTTTTCATACCCGCATTTTGGACACGTTATTACTGATTGCATTTTGTATATTCTAGTCATAATTTTCATTATTTAATTCTAGATTTTAATAGAGATTAGAAATAAACTCTATAACTTAATAAAGGAATTAATGGGTTCTGATATTCTATTTTAAAGTTTCTTATGCTGCTATCCCATTCTTCCCTTCGCATGTTTTGCCTGTTTGTAAGGTTTATTATATCAATGCTCCATTCACTGGAATATTTAGGCTTATTTTTGGTAAAACTTAATTTAAGATCTATCCTAAAGTAGTCTGAAGCTTTTTCTGTAAATCCATTATCCCAAATAACAACCTCATAACCATTTTCAATTGATGCTTCTTTGTCATAAGGTAAATTTCTCATTCCTCCCATTAAAATCATGCGAGTACTTAATCCTATTAAATTCTGCTTATTTTTCCCAACATTAAATTCTTTTCCAAAAATTGCACTAGTAGCATATGTCCCATCATATTTAGTATGTAATTCTTCTCCAAGTTTATTCTTGTACTTAGAATCATATAAAGTTCCTGTTATCAGAAAATGATAGTTATTAGCAAAGAATTTTTCTAAGGTTAATTCTACTCCTTTATTGTAACCAGTACCATAATTAACTAAAATATTACCCTCGAACCCATAATCAAAATTTATTGTGGAAAAATATGGAGGGAAAGGATACGCTGGTATATCATATAGTTCCTGATAGAATACTTCTGTACTAAGAAGCATGTTTTTTGTAATTTGATAGTTATATCCAGCGACATAATGTTTTGCTTTTGTGAGCTCTAAATCAATATTAGCTTGGACGTCAGTCCCATCATGTAATGTTAATTTTCCAATATAAAGTGTCATCGATTCTTTTCTACTATGAATTCCAAACCCGGCACTTAATGAATGCTTGGGATTAATTTGCCAATGTATTCCAAGTCTTGGTTCAATAGAATAATTATCATTTAGATAAAACTGTAGAAAGTGTACTCCTGAATTAAATGTCAAGCCATTGGTTATTTTATATTTCCAATTTAGATAAGCTTGCAAAGTTCCTGCATTCGCATTCGCATCAACATAAGAATGATCGTAAACTAAGTTTCCATAATTTGGATTTTCAGGATCTAAATACCACTTTTTTAGTGTGTCAGAAGACCATCCCATGTATGAATTATTGAAAGTTTTACCATAAATGATACCTGCTTTAAGCTTATGTTTTGTATTTATTTTTTTGTTAATGCTAACAGACGCTTTGGTAGTATATTCAGTAACATTAGTATTCCATAATCTATCAATAGGCGAATCCATTGTACCGGTAAATGATTTCTCATCCCATGTATAATGCCACCCAGATAGAGAAATAACTGTTTTTAGAAAAGTAGTTGAGTTCAATGAAAAGAAATTTGATATTCCAAGTGTAGCCATGTTTGAGTTCATTATATACCCACTTTCTCCTTCTTCATGACTTAAACCCCCAATACCAAAAATTGAAAATGTACCTAATTTTTTAGTGGGATGATAAATCTTAAAAGAAATATCCTGGAAATCAGGAACACTTTCAAGATCAAAGCCTAATCCTTGTGCTAATCTTAAAGTACTATATCTATATTGCGCAATATATGTAGTATTTGATTCCTTTTTTATTGGCCCTTCAACCATAATCTCAGTTCCTAATAAGCCGATTTGAAATGTTTGTTCATGCTTTTCGTTATTACCAGTTCTTAATCTAAGATCAAAAATACCAGAGAGCGCATTCCCGTATTCAGATGGAAATGCACTGGTGAGAAAATCCGAACTCGCAATCATATTATTGCTTATTATATTTACACCACCGCCTGAGGCTCCAATTTCAGCAAAATGATTGAGGTTTGGAATTTCAATCCCTTCCAATCTCCACTGTAATCCTTTTGGACTATTTCCTCGAATAATAATATGATTCTGGCCATCATTACTTGAGAGTACTCCTGGAAATGATAATGCTGTTCTTGAAATATCAGAAATAGAACCAGGGTAGTTGTTTATTTCATCAGCAGAAAAGCTTCGGGCGCTTATAACTGCAAGATTATTTATTGGCCTTGACTTGTTAGGTGATGAAATAATTTTTACCTCATTTAGGTTAACAACGGATTCTTCCAACTCAACATCAATTACATATTCTTTACCAGAATTAATTAATACATTATTAATAGTTCTATATTTAAAACCAACATAAGAGAAACTAAGATTATGCCTGCCAATTGGTATATTTTCAAATTTGAAATTACCTTCTGTATCCGAAATTGTTCCCAAATGGAATTTATCTGAATCAAGAATAATATTAGCACCTACTAAAGGTTTTTTCGAGTCAATATCAATAACTTTTCCCTTAATGGTTTGCTTGAGTTGTAACTGATTTTTCGATTCCTTTTTAACTGAAAGAATAATTTTATTTCCTATTTCTGTATAGTTTATCGGGAGTTCAATAAAGATCTCATCAAGAAACTCTTTTACCGTTTTATTATTAGTTTTTAATTTAACATTTTGTTTTACAGGAATATCGTTACTGTATGAAAAATAGAAATTCCCATTATCTCCGATTTCTTTCAATATTTCAAAAATTGTACCTTCAGTTTTGGTTAGTACCAATCTTTTTTGCAATAAATTGTTTTGTGCAAATACTGATAAGTGTAACAAAAAAGCAAATACAAATAATATATAGATTTTCTTTTTCATCCTTTTCTCAATTTACTGTTTTTATAATAAATTTCTTCATTTGATTTAATTTTTTGAATGTAATCTTCCCGTTTAAATAATTGTTAGACTATTTATTAAATTGATATATAAAGCTTTATGATTTAGTTGACTGATTAAACAATCAGACTGAATTATTTATTTTTAGCTATGTATTTCTGTTGTATTTCATTGATGAAATTTATTTAGTATTACTTTTTAATTATTACTGATTCATTTGAAACTTCATATATAATATCAAAAATGATTTCAAATTCATCCATAACCTCTTTAAATGTTTGATTATCTATGGTCGTTGTTATTACTAAATCGTTAATAGATGTATCATTAATTATAAATCTAATGCCATAATATTTTTCTAATTCAGGAATAACTTCTTTAAGTTTTGTATTTCTAAATTCAAGTTTGCCTGTTTTCCAGGCTAAGAAATTAGCATTCTCATTGGTAGATTTTGATAGTTTATTTTCTTTATAAACTCCTCTTTCGCCTTTTAATAGCGTGATTTTTTCTTTGCGATTTTCTTCGCTATAAAATGATGTTTTTCCGGTAACCATATCTACTGTAACCTGATTTGATCTGGAATTTAGATTAAATGAAGTTCCAATAACTTCAACTATTGAATTATTAATTGATATTATGAAAGGTTTGTCAGGATTCTTTTGTATTTCAAGGAATGCTTCTCCTTCAAATTTAATTTCTCTACTTTTTCTTCTGAATTTTTCTGGATATTCCAGTTTGGAATTAGAATTAAGCTGAATTACTGAGCCATCAGAAAGCAGAATTTCCTTTTGCTCATTATTTTGTGTGATAACTGAAACAAGGTTATCTTGAAAAAGAACATTTTTAATTAAAACTCCAACACTTAAAAGAATAACTATTGATGCAGCAATTCTTAAGAACAACTTTTGATTATTTAATTTGATAACTTTTTTATTTTTTTCAATTGTTCTTAGTACTGCATTAAAATCAGAGTCTATATCGATAGAATCAAAGTTGTTTAAAGCTTCTGAATGTCTCCATATTTTTTTTACTTGTTCTAAATATCTTTTATTAGCTTCATCTTCAATTAGCCAATTATTAACTCCAATTATTTCATTTTCATCAGCTTCTTTGGTTAGAAACTTGATGAGCAAACTATCATTAATTCTATGTTCTTCTTTCTTTTTCATGTTCTTTCAATACTATGACAGATAAGTGTTATTTCACACGTATCCGAATTTCATTTTTTTAAAAAAAATGTAAGGTTATAAATATTAACCATTTTAAATGATGTGATAAACTTTCTCTTAAAATCCTTAAAGCTTTACTAATTTGAGTTTCAACTGTTCTTTTGGAAATTTGCAATTCATCAGCAATTTCCTGATTCTTCTTATACTCAACACGACTCATTTTAAAAATTCGCTTACACTGTTCGGGGAGTTTTTCTATATATTTAAAAATTTCATATTCCAGCTCTGTTTCTTCAATTTTGTTAGAAACTTCATCCGAAATATCAGTTGAGTTATGTTCAATAATTATCTGATGTTTATTTTGGGTTTTTTTTCTCTCAATATAATTTAAGCAAGTATTCTTAACGGATAAATATAAATAGGATTTTAAGGAGGTATTTATTTCAATTTCATTTTTTTTCTCATAAAACTTAACAAAAAAATCTTGCACAATTCCTTTGGATAAATCCAGGTCGGTTAAATATTTTTTAGCAAAAACAACTAGGATAGGATAATATTTTTCAAATATTAACGCGAAGGAATTTTCATTTCCTTCCCTAAAACTATTAAATAAATGATTGTCCGTTATGAATTGCTTCTCTTTCATATTTTACGTTTAACAAATTACATACAATTTAAAAGTTTATATTTAAAAATACAAAATTGAAAATTTTAACCAACACTTTGTTTTTAACATCCTATTAACCTTTATATGTGATATTAAGCAAACAATTCTGCTATATTTGCGTTAATATTACCGTCATGAAAGGAGTTGTTGCTATTATATTATCCATGTTTTATATGACTCTTTCAACAGGAGCTATGGTAAACATACATTATTGTGGGGGAGAGTTAGAAAGTATTAAAGTAAATTCTATCCCTGTAAGTTGCTGTTGTGGCGATACGGAAATGACAAATTCTTGTTGTCAGGATGAAGAGCTTATTTTGAAATTAGATGTGGATCAACAAATAGTTTCATTAACTAATAATGTTCCCGAAAATTTATTTGTATTCACTTATTTGTTTTTTAGATTAGATCTTGTTCAGGAGATTGAAATCAAAGAAGTAGATACCAGAAATTATTATAATCCACCACCAAAGTTAGAACCAATCTGGTTAATAAACTGTACACTTACTTACTACGGATAATTTATAAGTTTCTCATATTTATTTAGATAAGAATATTTTTAGCTAAAATATTTATTTATAAACTCATAAATTCTAGAATCATGAAAACAATAATAAATTCAATATTAACAATAATATTAGTTTCTTTTTTCGCATCAAACCTATCAGCTCAGGATAAACATTCAAAAACAGACACTACAAAGTTTGAAGTTAAAGGTAATTGCGAAATGTGTAAAGGCCGAATAGAAAACGCAGCACTTATTAAAGGTGTAAAGTGGGTTGAATGGGATAAAGCAACTGATACTTTAACAGTTATTTACCGTGTTGATAAAACGAAACTCATTGAAATTCATAAATCTATTGCTGAAGTAGGTCACACAACCGATTTAATAGAATGTAATATTGATGCATATAATAAATTGCCCGCATGCTGTGCATATATGGGCGATGCAGAAAAGCATTAATAATGCGTAAAATAGTATTAATTGTACTGCTTACCTTTTTTATTAATTTTCTTAGAGCGCAGCAGGAAATTACATACCTGAAAGGTAAAGTAACAGAACAATCTGAAAATATAGAATTACCCATAATTGGAGCTAATGTTTACTGGAGCAATACAACAGTAGGTACAACAACTGATGTAAACGGAAATTTTAAATTAAGTAAGTTGAATACAAATAACCAGCTGGTAATTAGCTATGTTGGTTACAGAAGCGATACGGTAGTTATTAATAATCAGGATTTTTTGAGTGTTGCTTTAGTGAATTCAATTGATCTTAACGAAGTTACTGTCACCTATAGAAGAAATACTACTGAGGTAAGTTTGTTAAATCCGATATATACAAAAGTAGTTGGTGAGAAAGAACTATTGAAAGCAGCTTGCTGTAATTTAAGTGAGAGTTTTGAGACAAATCCTTCAGTAGATGTTTCATTTACCGATGCTATTACCGGAACACGTCAGATTCAGATGTTGGGTCTGGCAGGTCCGTATACACAAATTACACGCGAAAATATGCCTGATATTAGAGGATTATCTGCTGTTTACGGACTTACGTATATTCCAGGTACCTGGATTGAAAGTATTTATTTGAATAAAGGCACGGGCTCTGTTGTTAATGGTTTTGAAAGCATTGCAGGGCAAATAGATGTTAACCTTAGAAATCCTGCAAGTATGGATGAGTTGTACTTGAATGTGTATGGAAATCAAAAAGGTAGGATAGAGCTAAATGCAAATATACAGGCAGATGTTGGCAATAAACTAGGAATGGCTTTGCTTTTGCATGGAATGAATAATTCTTTAAAAGATGATCACAATGGGGATAATTTTCTGGATCATCCTTTAGGCGAACAATATGTTTTGCTAAATCGTTGGGAATTGTATAACGATAAAGGAATTCATTTTCAAGTGGGAGTAAAAGGAACCTATATTGATAAAACAGGAGGAGAGATTGATTTTGATCCGGACTTCGATAAGGGTACAACTAATTCCTGGGGCATGGAAATACACACTGAAAGATATGAGGGTTGGGCCAAACTGGGTAAAGTAAACATCGAAAAGCCATGGCAAAGTGTTGGTTTTCAGATTTCAGGGGCAACACACAAACAGGTTTCTTATTTTGGGTTGAACAATTACAATGCAAATCAGAATACTTTTTATTCTAATTTGCTTTTTCAGTCAATTATTAAGGATACAAACCATAAGTTTAAAACCGGAATTAGTTTTCAATACGATGATTACAAAGAATTATTGAATTCTGATAATTTCGACCGAACTGAATATGTTCCTGGGGCATTTATAGAATACACTTATAATCATTTGGAGAAATTCAACGCAATTGTAGGATTACGTGGTGATTATCATAATGAATACGGTGCTTTTGTAACACCCAGAGTTCATTTACGATATTCTATTAATGATAAGACTACTGTACGGGCATCAGGAGGTCGTGGTTTAAGATCTGCTAATATAATATCTGAAAATACAGGAATATTAGCTGCTTCCAGACAGCTTATTGTAAATGGAGATGGAAGTAATAAGCCTTATGGTTTAGATCCTGAAATAGCATGGAATTATGGATTAAATCTGACCTACAAATTTACTTTGGATTACAGAAATGGTTTTGTAAGTATTGATTTTTACCGTACCGATTTTAAAAATCAGATTGTAGCTGATTTAGATCAAAACCCACAACAGGCTTTATTTTATAATCTGGAAGGTGAATCATATTCAAATAGTTTTCAGGCTCAGTTTGATTATGAATTGATAAACAGGCTGGATTTTAGAATTGCCTATCGTTGGTATGATGTGAAAACTACATATAACGGAGAATTAAAAGAAAAACCATTACTTTCAAATCACAGAGCGTTTATTAATTTAGCATATGAAACTAAAATGCACTGGAAATTTGATTATACGGTTAACTGGCAGGGAAAAAAACGTATACCTGATTTATCCGCAAATCCGGTAGAATATCAACTTAACGAATATTCTCCTGATTTCTTTCTAATGAATGTTCAGATAAGTAAAAGCTGGCAGCTAAAGTTTGATCTATATGCTGGTGTAGAAAATTTATTGAACTATAAGCAAAAAGATCCGATTATGGCAAGTGATCAGCCATTCAGCCAATATTTCGATAGTTCTTTGATTTGGGGACCAGTAACAGGTAGAAATATTTATTTTGGTGTAAGGTATAAGCTGAAATAGTGATTATAAAAATGAGATTGTCCAAAAAATCAAATACAAGCCCAATATGACAAGTATGCATGAAATAGTGTTTTTTGGATATCCTCATTTAATTTTATATTTCTACCATAATAAGATATTCATGCTTTTTCAAACGTAATAACCTTAAATATTTCATATCAAAATCTGTTTTTAATTGTGTAAATTTTGTAATGCATTGATAATATCCTTAATTTTCTGGCGTGTATTTGACAAGTCGGATGAGAAATTCTAAAATAGTTAAAAAACTACAAACTATTGGACCTGCAGCATTGGTAACAGCTGCATTTATTGGTCCGGGAACAATAACTACATGCTCAATTGCAGGAGCAAAATTCGGTTTTGCTCTTTTGTGGGGATTGTTATTTTCAGTAATTGCAACAATTGTGTTGCAGGAGATGTCGGCTAGATTAGGAATAGTGACAAGAAAAGGACTTGGTGAAGCTTTAAGAGAGCAAGCCAAAAATCCTCTGACGAAGTTTATCACAGCATTTTTAGTTTTATCAGCAATAGTAATTGGAAACGCGGCATACGAAACTGGTAATATTTTGGGTGGAGCTTTGGGGCTGGAAACCATTACAGGAATTTCTAAACTGTCGATTGGAACATTTTCAATAAATATTTGGGGGCCTGTAATTGGAATTTTCGCTTTTATTTTAATGATTATTGGAAGCTATAAAACACTTGAAAAAATGCTTATTACATTAGTAATATTAATGAGTTTCGCATTTATTTCTACGACAATAGTAATTGCACCAAATATAGGCTCAATATTAAAAGGAGTATTCGTACCTTCTTTTCCAAAAGGCTCTGTTCTAACTTTAGTAGCTTTAATAGGAACTACTGTTGTTCCGTATAATTTATTCTTACATGCTTCCGCGGTACAGGAAAGGTGGAAAGATCAATCTGGTTTGAAGGCAGCCAGGACCGATATTTTTATTTCTATTGCATTAGGTGGTTTAATATCTATGTCGATAGTTATAACATCGGCCGCAGCTTTTATGGGAACCGGGACAGAAATTAAGGGTGCTGCAGACATGGCCATGCAATTGCAACCATTATTAGGTAGTTGGGCAAAAATATTTATGGCTTTTGGTTTATTTGCTGCAGGAGTTTCTTCTGCTGTAACAGCACCTTTGGCGGCCTCTTATGCTGCTGCAGGAATTTTAGGTTGGAAAAAGGACTTAAGAGACGAGAAATTCAGAGCTGTTTGGATTTTTATTCTGATGATTGGGATTGTATTTTCTGCAATTGGTTTTAAACCAATACAAGTTATTGTTTTTGCTCAGGTTACTAATGGAATATTGTTACCCATAATAGCAGTATATTTGATTTGGGTTATGAATAGCAAGAAAATACTTGGTGATTTCAGAAATAATTTATTATCAAATATTACCGGCGGAACAGTTGTATTAATTGCAATCGGTCTTGGTATAAGAAGTATATTAAGTGTTATAGGTATAATTTAAATTTACTGATATGATTATTGATTTAAATTCAGATTTAGGAGAAAGTTTTGGAAACTATTCAATTGGAAATGATGTTGAGGTAATGAAATATATTACTTCGGCTAACATAGCATGTGGTTTTCATGCAGGTGATCCAATCGTAATTGAAAAAACAATAAAACTGGCTCTTGAAAATAAGGTAGCTATTGGAGCACATCCTGGTTATCCGGACCTAATTGGTTTTGGACGTAGATCTATGAAAATAAGAAATGGAGAACTAAGTTCTATGATTCTATATCAGGTAAGCGCGCTAAAATCAATGACAGAAGCTTTAGGTGGTAAGTTGGCACATGTTAAGCCGCATGGGGCGTTATACAGAGATTTAGCACATGATTATAAAAAGTCTTTAATTGTTGCAGAAACCATACATAAAATTGATCCTGAATTGATTTTTGTTGGTTTGGCCAATTCAAAGATGTTAAGAGCAGCAAGGGAAGTTGGCTTAAAATCTGTTAATGAAGTATTTGCAGACAGATCATATAATGATGACGGATCTTTGGTTTCAAGGTTACAGGAAGGAGCAGTAATTAACGATGAAGCACTCTGCATTGATCAGGTTAATCAAATGCTTACAGAGAAGACTGTGCAATCGATAAATGGAAATACAATTCCAATACAAGCCGATAGTATTTGCGTTCATGGAGATACTTCTAAAGTGGTGGAATTTGTTAAGAACCTTAGTGAATTTTTAACTAATAAAGGTATTGAGTTAAAAAGCATGAAAAGCTTAAATCTTTTGTAGTATGTTAAAGTATTTTCCTTTGGGCGATTCCGCTTTTCTTATAAAGGCCGGAAATGATATTTCATTGAATACCCATCTGAAAATAAAAAGTATTACAGATAAAATAAAGGATGAAAATATTGATGGTATTATTGAACTTACACCAGCCTACAATGAAATATTGGTATCCTACAATCCTTTAAAAATAAATTATGTAGGTCTGCTGGAAAAAATCAAATCTATTGCTGAAGACTTAATTATTACTGAAATAACTAAGCCGGATTTAATTTATATACCAGTTTGTTATGAAAGTGAATTTTCTCCTGATATTGAAATAGTGGCGGAGAGAAATAATTTAACGGCAAAGGAAGTAATTCAGATTCATTGTTCCGTTGATTATTTAGTATATATGCTGGGTTTTACTCCCGGATTCTGTTATTTAGGTGGAATGAGTGAACAAATTACAACACCAAGAAAAGAAAACCCACGAAATAAAATTGAAGCAGGTTCTGTTGGAATTGCGGGAAATCAAACGGGAATTTATCCTGTTGATAGTCCTGGAGGATGGCAGTTAATCGGTAAAACACCCTTGAAATTATTTGATCCTGAAAGAAACCCGGAATTTCTTATTGAAGCAGGTAATTACATTAGATTCGCTCCTGTATCAAAAGTGGAATATGATAAAATACTAGCCGAAGTTGCAAACAACGAGTATAGATTGAAAAAGGAGAGAGGAAATGGCTAAAATCAAAACAATTAAATCCGGTATACAAACTACGGTTCAGGATACAGGAAGATGGGGCTATCAGCAATATGGCATGCCGGTTTCCGGAGCAATGGATACGTATTCTTTGCAATTAGCTAATAAATTAGTTGGTAATAATTTAAACGAAGCATGTCTTGAGGCTACAATTAACGGACCTACAATTCAATTTGAAGAAGATATTTATATATCGTTGTGCGGAGCAAATATGCAGGCGAAAATAAATAATGCTGAAGTTGAAATGTATAAAACGTTAGCTGTTAAAACAGGCGATATTTTATCTTTTGGTGAATTGATAAATGGTAGCCGTACGTATATAGCTTTTTCAGGCGGAATAAAAGTTCCGGTAATAATGGGAAGTAAATCAACATATCTTCGAGGTAATATTGGCGGATTAAATGGCAGACAATTAAAGGCTGGCGACGAACTTGAAATTGGTAATAGTTCCGATGAGCCTGAAATTAAAAAAGCAACAAGCAGTCAAATACCCGATTATAAGGATTCGTTCACTGCAAGAATTATTGCCGGACCCGAATCCGGCTATTTTACATTAAATGGTCTGGAAAAGTTTTTATATTCGGAATTTGAATTATCAGATCAATGCGATAGGATGGGATACAGGCTTTCAGGAGCAAAAATTGAACATAAATCAACAGCAGAAATTATTTCATCCGGAATTACGTTTGGTTCTGTTCAGGTTCCTATGCATGGAGAATCAATAATAATGATGGCCGACAGGCAAACTACCGGAGGTTATCCCAGAATAGCAAATGTAATTTCTGCCGATTTGTCTTATATAGCTCAATTAAAACCAGGAGACAAAATTCGGTTTGAGGAAGTTAAGCTTGATGTGGCATATAAAATTCTCAAAGTGCAAAGGAATTTACTTAATCAGGACTAAAAAGGTTGAAAGTTAAGCCATATAAAACTTAAACAAAGTATTTTATTTTTTTAATGGAAGTGTGAAATAGAATGTGCTTCCTGCATCTTCTTCACTTTCAACCCGGATTTTACCGCCATTCTTCTCAACTAACTCTTTGCATAAAATTAGCCCCAGACCACTTCCTTTTTCTTTTTCGGTTCCATATGTTGAAAAAGAAGTTTCTATTTTGAAAAGATTATTAATGCTTTCTTTTGGAATTCCTACACCATTGTCTTTAACTGATATTTCAATTGTTTTATGACCTTTTAATATTTTTGATTTAAGTACAACTGGGCTGTTTTTATGTGAGAATTTAATGGCGTTTGAAAGTAAGTTACGTATTACTGTTTTAACCGAACTTTCATTAATTTCAACATTAAGACTCTCGACCAAATTTTCAATTTCAATATTCTTTTCTTTGGCTTTTTCTTCAACAATCCCTACTGAATTTTTTGTAAGCTTTTTGATGTTTGCAGTATTAACTGAAAAATCAAGTGTATTCATTTGTATTCTTGCCCATAATAATAAATCCTCAAGTAAGTTATTTGTTTTTGAAGACATGCTGGTTAAAATGTTCAGATAATCAAGTTTTTCATCATTTGAAATATCGTTAAAGTTCTCTTTTAGTAAACTAAGTAACTGCATAAAATTACCAATTGGCCCTTTTAAATCGTGCGCAATTATCGAAAAAAACATATTCTTTGTAGCATTAGCCTGTAAAAGATCTTTTTCTGATTTTATAAGAGCATCTTCAGTTTTTTTCCTTTCGGTAATATCTTCTTTTATAGCCAGATATTTAATAATATTTCCTTTTTCATCAATAATCGGTGATATAGAAGCCAGTTCCCAATAATGAGTACCATCTTTACGTTTGTTTAAGAATTCACCTCTCCAGATTTCACCTGATGTTATTGTTTCCCACATTTCTTTATAATCGTCAGAAACAGTGTGTTCTGTTTTTAATATACTAGGATTTTTACCGATTGCTTCTTCATAAGTATAGCCTGTAACTTCCGTAAATTTGGGATTTACATATTCAATATTTCCATCAAGATTAGTTATAATAACAGATGCAGGACTTTGGGTTATAGCAGTTGATAAAGAGAGAATTTCTTTTTCTATATTTTTTCGTTTTGTAGTGTCTCTTACCGCCACTACTCTGTACTCCTTATTTCCAATTAAAACATTTTTAACTTCTACTTCAGCAAAAATTATCGATTTATCTTTTTGTATTAATTTGATTTCATAGGTTCCGGTAAAGTGACTTTCAATGTTCCTCTTCGCTAATTCTTTGGAATCGGGGTGAATAAATTCAAATACATTTTTACCTTTCAGGTCTTCTGCATTATAACCCATCATTTTTTGAATGGACGGATTTGTATCAATAATTACTCCATTGTCGTGGATGATAATTCCTTCTATTGTCAGCTCTGTAAGTATTTTAAATCTCGCCTGACTTTCTTTTAGCGCTTCTTCAGCTTTTTTCTTTTCAGATACATCTTCTAAAACACCAATAAAATATTCAATGTTATTATTTTTATCTTTAACAACTTGTACATTATCTTTAACAATAATTGTTTTACCGCTTTTTGTTTTTAGGCTTATTTCCAGGCTTGACGAAGCTTCTGAATTACCGGATAATTGTTGAAATTGAAATTTTCTTTCTGTATTTTCCAGGTACAGATCCTTAGCAGAAATATTATAAATTTCTTCTAAGCTGTATTCAAGCATATTTGCCAGAGCAAGATTAGCATATATTATTTTTCCTTCGGCAGTTGTTCTATAAATTCCAACCGGCAAATTATCTGTCAGGTTGACAAGATCCTTTTCCCGATTCAAATAATCACTATTTTTTGTATGATCAGACATAATATAAGATCATTAAAGTTTAAGTGATTCTACGAATATTTAAAATAACGGTTTTGGTGTATGTGTAAGAAAACGTGCTGTTAATCAAAAAAATACGCGATGTAATGGACATTACGTGCTATTTTGGTTCTAATTAGGAAATTTTAAAGTAAACACAGATCCTTTATTTAGTTCCGAAACAACTTCAACCTCAATATTGTGATAATCACATATTTTCTTGGATAATGCTAATCCAAGACCATAACTATCTTTTGTTTCGCTGGAATTTTTAAATCTTGAAAATATGTGAGGAATTTTATCTTTATGTATTCCAATACCGGTATCTGAAATTTTAATTAAAAACTGATTGTTTTCTTTCATGGTTTCTATGCTAATATGACCTTTATCAGTATATCGTATAGCATTATTAATAAAATTATAGAATAATGTAAACAGTAAATTGTCGTTTCCGGGAAAAACAAAACTTTTTGCTTTAAACTTAAGCTTTAGCTCTAAATTTTTAGCAACAATTTTATCTTCAATTTCATCTAAAACATTTTGAAGTGTATTTGTTAAATTTACTTTCTCAGTTAATATATATTCTTCATTTTCAATTCTCGACATCATTAAAAGTGTTCGGACAAGATTTGTTAATCTGCGAAGCGTTTTTTTCGATTCAAAGATTTTGATCATATCTTCTTCAGGTAATGAGCTTTCATTTAATATGTTATCAAGTTTGCTTTGTATAATACTTACAGGAGTTAGTAATTCGTGTGAAACGTTGCTTATATAATCTCTTTCATCATTAAATGCTTCAACAATTTTTCGCATTAAAGAATGTATTGTTTCATCGAGATAAATAAAATCTGAAGTAGAAGTTTTTACAGCACTGTAATCAAAAGATGAAGGATGATTGGTTGATTTTAGTTTTTTAATTATTTTATCAAGAGGAATTAGTAAATATTGAATAAACGATAAATCAAGAATTAAGGTGAGCGTTATTACAATAAGGAGAAATAAAAATGTAAATCGTTTAAGATTTTGCTCAAAATGATAAATGGTTGATATGCTTTTACCGATTTCGATTAAATAATTATTGCCGTTCTCCCGAATAGAATAGCTTAAAACTCTGTAATCAACAAGTTCGTTTTCAATAATTCGTTGCGAAAACTCAATAACATCATACAAAGTATCATTTTCAATTTGTTCAATTGAAATATATTCTTCCTTTAAAATATTATAACTACCGAATGTTTTAAACTCCGATTCCATATCAATGTAATTGTCAATACCCAAACTGTCAACAAGTTCAATAACCTGATCAAGTTTTTGAATTAGTACATCGTCTGTTTCCCGAATGGATATTTCGCTTACAATCCATGGTACAATTATTACCAATAGTGTAATTATTAATGCTTTTGAAAGAGCATTAAATAATGCAAGCTGATTTTTTAATTTTAGCTGAGGTATTTTCATTAAATTTCAAATTTATAGCCAATTCCACGTACCGTTTTTATCCAGTCTGTTTTATCGAAAGCCGAAAGCTTTTTGCGTATATTTTTTATATGAACATCAATATAGTTAGAATCATAATCATCTTCAAAAAAATCTCCCCAGATATGTTCGGTAAGTTGTAATCTGTCAAGTATGCGATTTTTATTTAAAACTAAGTAGCTTAGTAACTTATACTCTTTTTTAGTTAAGTCAACTCCATCTTCTTTATATTGTAGATGTCTTTTATTTGTATCCAGTGAAAAATCTCCAAATTCAATTATAGACATTTTTTGTCCAAATTTACGTCGGGTTATGGCTTGAATTCTGGAAAGAAGTTCTAATAACGAAAATGGTTTTGGTAAATAATCATCGGCACCCAAATCAAAACCTTTTATTTTATCTTCAAGCTCTCCACGGGCTGTAATTACAATAAAATATGCTTCAGGATTGTATTTTTTGCCCTCTTCTATTAAGTCTAAACCATTATAATCAGGCAATCCAATATCAAGCAAAATAAAGTCGTATGGATTTATTGCAATTAACTCGGATGCTTCCGATCCTGTAATAGCTACATCACAGTTATACTCTTCTTTTTCAAGAAATTGTTTTAATTCTGATGCTAAACTTTTTTCGTCTTCTACAATTAAAATTCTCATTTTTTATTTGAAAAATTTAAAAAGTATGTTAATGAAACCATAACACCTGATTGATTTTCCCAGCCCAGGTATTTATATTTGCTTCCCGGAATTCTATACATCCATGAAAAGGATAAATAGGTGCTTTTTATTCCATAACTAACAGGAATAAATATATCAAACGCTTCGTACGAAAATGAATTGTATGAGAATCCGTTCATTCGTAAATTTATTGATGTTGTATATCTCTCAAGCGGAGTCATTCCTTCATAAATCCAGTAATCAGTACCAAATGCTAATGATATAGATGGGTTTATTAAAAGCACATCATTTTTGAACAGAATCTTATCTGCTTGTATTAATCTTGATAGGTTGATATCTAAAAAGTTATTATTTGTTTGAGCCATTAAATATGAAAAATCAACTGATAAATAAAGTTTATCGATATCTACACCTGTTGATATATTTATAGAGTGATCATAATCTAAACCTTCGAGCAAAGTATCGCCTGAAAATTCGTGTTTGCTGTAATAAAGATCAATATCTAATCCATTCTCAAAATATTTTTGAAATCCCGCTTCAATATCATATTCAAATGTTTGAGTATCTGCATTAAAATAATTAGCATAGGAGCCACCAAGATACAAACCTGTCTTATTTACATAAGTTAAGTTCGTAAAAAGTGTTGGAATTTTTGCAGCTTCATAGGTTTCAGTAGTAACGTCGGCTAAATATTCAAGATTATTATTTGTATAACTTGCATTAATCAATAAAAAACTAAAATCATCATTATCGCTATTATTTACATTAGATAATGTGTCAGTTTCACTTTGACTGTTGGCATAAAAAGGAATTATTGAAAGTAGGAAAAATAATTTAATGTGATTAAGTTTTAGAGAGTTCATTAAGTTTTCTTTTAAATATTTACTAATATAAAAAATCAGCCGGTATTTTCATTCGGTTGATTTATGAGTTATTGAATATAAACGTTTAAATCCCCGGGGATGTTTCCCGGGGATTGCAATTTTATTATCTGCCACCTTTACCTCTTCTGGTTACAGCTCCACTGTTTCTTTTTGACATTTGCTTTGCATTTTTCTTTTGCATTTGCGTTTGTGTCTTTTGTGTCTTCTTAATTTGTTTTTGATTTTGTTTAGCACCAGGAACTGCTTTTACACCTTCTTTTTTCTGAGCCTGAGTTTGAGTTTTAACCATATCTCCGGTTCCTTCTTCTGTTCTTACCTGTTCTCTTGTTTGAGTTCTAACCTGGTCTCCTGTTCCTTCTTCGGTACGATTCTGTTCTCTTGCTTGTGTTCGTACTTGTTCACCAATTCCTTCTTCGGTGCGATCCTGTTCTCTTGCTTGTGTTCGTACTTGTTCACCAATTCCTTCTTCAGTACGAACTTGCTCTCTTGTTTGAGTTTGTTCTTTTACCTGAGCTTCAGTTTTTACCTGTTCTTTGGTTTGCTCTTTAACTTGTGTTTTAGTCTGTAATTGTTCCTGCTCTTTTATTTCTTCCTGAGCAAATCCTGCCATCGAAATTGAAAGGATTGCAACAATCGTTAATGCTTTTTTAAAGTTCATAATAACCTCCTGTGATTTAAGTTTACAATTTATTAATTTTTATTCTATTTTTTGTCTTTAAGTTTATTTCTATTTTATGATACAAATGTAAGATATCAACATGAAGCGAAAATGAAGAAATAAAATGTTTGTTAAAAAAGTTGTCCCAAGGCATTTTAGGTATTGCGAAAATGATATTTTCGTGGATTAAACCTCAGGACAACGTACAATTTAAATTAATTAATAGATATTTTATTTCTTGTAATCTCTATTATTGTTGTTATACCATCCTGAGTTACTTCTGCTAAATTATCACATGTTCCGTCTCCGTAATCAATTGTAATTTCAGGTTCTTCGCCTTTAATAATTTTACGAATACCTGATACAAAATATCTGTAACACCCAATTTCATTTATTCTTACTAATGGCGATATTATTTCACTGGAAATTTCGGTTCCGTCTGCCAAAACACCATTCGAAAATCCTGTAATTTCAATAACATCATCACTTTTGTCCCTTGTATCAGAACCTTCAATAAATTCGCGGGTTCGCTCAGCATACCAGGTAATTGTTCCTTCATCATTTGATAAAATCAGTGCTCCATCAACAATAATATCACTTTGGCGATTACCATCTTCATTTGTTGTTCTTAAAACATTTTTGGTGCCTGTAAGCTGATTATCATCAACAAAATAGTTGTCAAAGGAATATTCAATTTCCACATCACCTTCCCAGTAATAGCCGTAATGGTTAATATAAATTTTACCGCGACGCTCACGTCCGTCATTACATAAACAGTTTTCTTCACCAAAATCAATGGTAATACTAACTAAATCGTCTTCGTAAATTCTTGTTACAATGGCACAAGGACTTAATCTGTTATATCTCCATTCAATGTCTGATACAGACTTAAACGTTGCTGAATTATCTAAAAAATCAACTGCTTCATCGCCTAAATCCTCAATTTCATCATAAACTTCCGAAGTATATGATTCATCGATTAAATCGGCATACTCAATTTCCGGATTTACAGTTTCGCTATTTTCACATGAAATAAGAAATAAACCTGTTATTGTTAGTGCTGATATAAATATTGTTCTGGCACTGGTTAAAAAATTTGTTTTCATAATTTTAGTTTTTAGATTTAAATAATTAAATATTTACTGTACAGTGTAAATTGTTCTGAGTAATTAAATCTTTTACTCAATTTCTGATGACAAAGCTAAAAGGTCAAGATGAAGTGAAAATGAAGAAATAGAAAACTCATTATTTGATGTGCCATATTGATACGATTCATGTCCGTTAATGAACTAATTGTCAAGTTGTATTTGTTTTATAAGATATTGGTATGCAGCGATTAGACGTTGTTGGCATTGTGTTTGAATTATCTATGAAACCTAAAATTAAATATTGAAAAGATGTTAAAAAAGATATTCAAATTAAGTGGAATTGGAGTTTTAATACTGCTAAGTGTATTTATTTACGAAGTGTGTAAATCGCAGGAAAAACCAATAACTCCTGAAGTTAATTATATTCAAAATATACCTAATATTGATGGAATATTGGATGAAAATTTACAATCGCTTCCTGTTAGAAAACTAAAAAAGAAGTTTGATATTAGTTTGTTAAATAATTTAAAGAAAGCTAATTATAGAATAGCATATACTGTTGATTATTTGTATATATATGTAGAGGGGCAAGCTGATAGTTTAATATGCAGGGATCGTGGTTACCAAAACGGAGATGGTTTTATTTTTTTATTAGCTGATGGAACTCAAGAGGAAAAGTTTACAAACGATTTTTATGTTTATGGATTTTCGGCTCAGACCATAGAAGAACAAAAATGGGCTGAAAAAGTTATTTGGTATAAAGATAATAAAGTGAAATTAGAAACATTGCCGGAAAATACACAAATTAGATATAAAGCACATGATAATAAAATATCATTTGAGCTTTTATTGCCCTGGAATTGTGCTTATCCGTATCATCCATGGAGTAATAAAATAATTGGCACTAATCTATGGATGGTTAAAGCTATTGAAAATAAATCTATTCCGATAATGAAAGGAATATTTTGGGATTTGAAATTGCCTTCAGAAGCAATTGGGAGAAAATATAAACCACTCACTTTTGAGATTCCAAAGAAAACAGAGGAAAAGTTGTACTGGGTATTAGATAGAAATAATTACTTTGAAAATGATTTTTTAAGGATTTTCTTATATAATAATATAAAT